>DATJWZ010000174.1:0-3881 GCA_035500795.1 Candidatus Eiseniibacteriota bacterium
ATGCGTCGTTAAAGCGGTCGATCGTGGCACGCGTGCCTTGTTCCTGAGATTGCGGATTCGATTCCCTGGCCATAACAATCTCCCTTCGCGAACCGAGAGTTGCAGCTAACAACCACGAACAGACTACTGCGATTGTGAATCCAAAATATCTCGTGGGCATGATTCTTCCACTCCTCCGAGCTGGGAGCGTACCTGCGGCTTGCGCTCTGGCCGGAAGTTTATTGCCGCTTTCCAGCAATACTCAATTTTTTTGTCGAGACAAGGAGGACTTAGGGAGATTTGGGACTGGAGCGAGAATTCCCATTTTGGGATGGGTTTACTTTTTAGTACCGGGTACCCCCCTCCCCTCGATCTCTGGAATCATCAACTTAGCGGCAAATTGCGAAATAATCTATGGGCTGCAATCACTTACGGGCAAAATCTTGAGCCACAAGGGTTTATCGACTTCTTGCCGTTTTCTGCTCGCAACGCTTGCGGTGCCATCATGGGACAAATGGCAAATTCCGCACAAGGTCAGATGTCACAACGTGTTGTGGAAAAGTTCGTATCCGTTTGAGCCTTCAGGGAATACGGCTATCAAAAAATGCGTATGCGCAGCCTGGGAGAATTCTGGTCTGCAGAACGCTACGGCGTACAGTGAAAGATCAATGCGGGCAGAATGTTGAATAACTGAAAGTTCGAGCGCACCGAACTGAAGCTCGACTTGAGGCAGGGCAGGAGCACGCGACTGTACTGGAATAACAGCAGTGCCCCCTGGGGCTTCAGCACATCGCGCGATTCGGAGACGATCTCCCAGCGCTGTTCTTCTGGCAACAGAGTGAAGGGCAAGCTGGAGATGATGCAATCCGCATAAGCGATCCCGTGCTCTGCAAGAATCCGTCGCACATCCGCCGCGGACCCGTGCACCACCCGTAATCGTGGATCGCGGATCGTGTTTTTGAGGTATTCCACGAAATCTGAATTCAATTCGATGACTACCAGCATTGCGTCATGCCGCATTCGCTTCAGGGCTTCTCTGGTAAAAGTCCCGACTCCGGGCCCGAATTCGACAATTACATGGGCGCGGCCCCAGTCGACCTGCCGCATGATGTCATTTACGAGGAAGCGTGAACTGGGGACGATGGACCCGAGCATTGACGGATTTTTGAAGAAGTTACGCGCAAAGAGTGCTGCGGGAGAACCTGGTATTGCGACTTTCTTAGCGGCCTGTGCTTGCATCCCGGAGTGTCCCTCAAGCAAAACGGAAAAATCGCAGCTTTCATCGTAGCTGATGCACCAGAAACCTCTGTAGACGGAAGTGGCACACAGAAGGGTACTTTGGTCACATCGAAAGCTGCGTTTTGCTTCCAGCAAGCAGGTTCAATTCTCTGGTAACTTGTTGCCGCAAGCAAGTTCGCGGAAAATCATAAGGACAGAAGAATCGCCATTCGCGTCGCCTGAGGGTTGGTCTGTTTGCGCCTGTTGACCCAGACAGCACTTCGCATTCTTGCCGGGACGTATTTCGTCCTCACGTCGCTGTATTTGCTGCTCGGATTCTTGCCCTACACATATTTTTTCCTAATTAAGGCACCCCCTTATAGCTGGATGCCCTGGTTTGTCCGATATCACGCAGCACTTTACTGGTTTGCGGCGGTTGCGGCCATGATGGCTGGCTGGAATCTGCACGAAGCCTGGAGAAACCGGAATCGGCTCTTCTTCGGGAGTGTTGCGGTATTCATTCTGATTGGCATTTCTCTCACCGCTTTTCCGGTGCTGCCTCATACGGAACCAACAGCTTCGACATATTGGTGCAGCATCGCAGCTTTGTTTCCTCTGATGTTTGCTAGTTTATTTCGCCGATCCTCGAATCGACCATCGTCAGGCTGCGAGGGCGCTAAAAATGCGATCTTTTTCCCATATGCCCCGGTTATTCTGATCTCAATTGTAGTTAGTTGTCTCTACATTGTTGGTGCAAGCTCTCGAAACGCCAGCCATACTCAGTCGTTCGTCCTCCATGCAACTGACCTTGAACACGCTGTCTGGAGCCTTGCATCACACTTAATTCTCGCGCTCGCAATATTTTCGATTCTGAACCTCGTCGCGCTGATCGCGACAAAGAACGAAAAGCCGTTCAGATTGCAGCTCACGATTAACGCAGCGCTCGCCTTCTTCGCACTGGCGTTTGTACTGCATTGGTTTCTCGATAGTGCCCTAAGTTTTAACAGCCGTCTCGCAGTTCTCTATTCCGTGGCGCTCGCTCTCTCTCTCGTACTCTGGGGACTCTGGATCATTGATCCGTTTCTCAAAGTTTCCGCGGCGTTCCAAGCCGCGAATCGCCGCCTCGGGACGTGGATCGTCTTACTGGCGTCGTCTACACTCGCCATCACCTTCCCATTACTTATTGGGGATGCGGACTGGAGTGGGTTCTTGCAGGGGACGGTAACGCTGTCGATTTGGGTTGTCGTGAGCGTCTGTGCCTTTCGCTTGCGACCGGCGCGTGCGCCCTATTCTCTTGCCCTGATTCTCTCGGTGATGATCTTTACCGGAGTGGCATACAAAACACTGCAAGCCACCGAGATCTTCTGGAGCAAGCCGCTCGGTACCACCGATGACGAAATCTCGCTCGATCTTGAAGCTTATGGCAGCAATGACAATTCATTTTTTCTGGCTCATCACATCCTCGGAAATAGACGTAACGAAGTGTGCGGTGACCTCTGCCGCATCCTGCGTGAGAACACCAACATCCGTGATACGAGAGCTCTCGCCGACATCGATCTCGTGAACTCGCTGACTCCCAATCGGAGCGAACGCCCCAACATATTCATTTTCGTAATCGACTCGATGCGGCCCGACTATCTCGGCGCCTATAACTCCTCTATCGATTACACGCCGAATCTCGATGCGTTCGCGCGCGACAGTATCGTTCTGCACCATGCGTATTCACAGTACGCCGGAACATCGCTTTCCGAGCCTGCAATCTGGTCTGGCGCGATGATGCTGCACGCACACTATCTCCAGCCTTTCTCGCGCTTGAACAGCCTCGACCGCCTACTTCACATCGATGAATATCGGATGTTAGTCAGTTCCGATGAAGTCCTCAGCGCGATTATGCCTGCCGATCCACACGTGGTGTCTCTGGATACCGACAAGAAGCTATGGAATCAACTTGAGATCGGATCGACGCTGCAGCAGGCCGAAACATTCCTCGACGCACACCCACAGCAGGAACAACCAATCTTCCTCTATGCTCAACCGAAGAATGTGCACCAGTTCGCGCGCAATGACGTTCCGTCGCCGACTTCACAGCATTGGCCCGACCGTCCGGGACTGAACACGCGCATCACATATGAAGTACATTGGGTGGATTCCTGCTTGGGTCAGTTCTTTGGCTATCTCAAGCAACACGGCTTATATGACAACAGCATCATCATCGTAACCAGCGATCATGGCGATGCCACCGGCGAATTTGGCCGCACAAGCCATTCGACGTCCATCTGGCCCGAGATTATGCGCGTGCCGCTGATCATGCATCTGCCGACAAAGATGCGCCGGGAGTTCGTTTATGACGACACGCGTCTCTCGACACTCACCGATATCGCTCCTACGCTTTACTACGTCTTGGGACATGGACCGATCCGCCAGAATCCGCTGTATGGACGTCCACTTCTCGCAAAGACGAAGCAAGAACTCGATAGCTATCAACCGCACGATCTGCTGCTTTCTTCGGATGTACGAGCGGTCTATGGGATTTTGAGCGAGGACGGACAATATCTCTACACAACGTACGATTCGCCCGCGGAAAGCTACCTGTTTGATCTTGTGAGCGATCCCAACGCACAGCACAGCATACTCACGCCTGCGTTAAAGCAGCGCTACGATGAGGAGATCATCGAGCACTTGCA
>DATJWZ010000175.1:0-3293 GCA_035500795.1 Candidatus Eiseniibacteriota bacterium
GCCAACTGGCAATCGGAGATCGAACTTGCGTCCTTCAATACCATCTCCTGCTCACCCTATCAAAAGGACTATGACGCCATTGTCGATGTGTGGGTTGGGGAGAAGACGGCAAGGTTTGCACTCGAATATGAACGCTGCCTCAAGAGTTACAGACAATACGACCGCATCAGGGCCGCGCTTCAAGCGGAGCGGCAAGTCGGCTGGGTCCTGTTCTTAACTTCGGGGATGGAAGTGCTGGTCCATCTCGTTCACGAACTCAATCCGGTGCCCAACAAACTTGCATTTGCCAATGCCCGGGATTTTGAGCGAATGCTTCTTGAGACTAGGGTGGTCACCGCCCGCAATCTCGCCGGCACCAACTTTCGGGAGCTCTTGCAATGATAAGAGGGCCGTTGTCCCGGCGCACGGTTGTCGTTTCCCGGCTATTGAATTGGCTCTGCCTTCGTTATGGCTTCGCTAAGCCTTCGGTTTGGCTTTGCAGGAAGGCATGCAAGCCGTGTCAATTCAACGGCTTTGCTTCTGACTACCCTCTGACTTTAGGTTGCTTTATGTTCCCGAATTTGCGTGTTCTTGAGAACTGGTATGTGGGCACGGTTCGAGCACTCCGCTCCGAACGTAGTCGTAGGGTCGGTAAGTTATCCCAGTCTTGGTCGCACTCTCCAGGAAGTGTTTCTGGCTTTTGCCATAGTCTCTCTAGTGTTGGCATACGTTGTAAGCACTGCCGTTCGTCATCGTCTGGCGGTCGCCGGCTTGGAACGCCGTTCCCTTCAGAACATGCCGGATGTCTCCTCCCAGCAGAACGTCCTCTGCACGTTGCTGCGCGCGCTTGTTGGCTGAACCTGCAGCGCATGTCCTGGTTGAACCTGAAGAACATGTGCGCGTTTGCAGTCGAAGCGCACGGAGCGTTGGTGCCACGGATCACAAGTCCAGAAGGACAGAAAGGAACCCATTATGCATCAAAGTCGAGGAGCAGTAAGTTTCACACCGTTGTTTACAACCGACGATATCGGATTGCGCAAAGATGCGAGCGTCGAGCACGTCGTCAAGGTTTTCCTGAATGTAGGCGAGGCCATAGCGGCGCGCTGGATCGAAATGCCAAGAGGCATTTTGCTCTTGCAAGCGGTGCCGGACGAGGCTGCTTCCGGCGCTATCTACCTCTATGACCGAGAGCGTCACATCTTCTTCTTTGTCGATTTCGTTGACGGGCGGGACGACACTCTGACCGCTGCGGAATTCGATCAACTTGTCGCGGAATACGACTTGGTTTCGTGGACTGCGAATCCGGCATTTCTTCCAGGTAGGATCGGCAACACGGCAATGGCGTGATGGAGATGACCGTATGAATGGAGTAGACCAAGCGACGATGGAAATGGCAGGACGATACTTCGATTTGTTTGTGAATCGCTTGGCCTACACCATGCAGTCGCACAAGCCAAACGGAAACGGCAAACACTACTATTACCGTCCGCGAAACGACCGGAGACTGTCGCTGGAGACCGTCCGAGAGCACCTCAACGGGCAGCTCACAATCGGTATCTATGCTCTGAACCCAAGAACACAACGCTCCAAGTGGGTGGCGATTGATGCCGACTATGAGAATGCCTTGGACGACTTGCTCAAGTTGCAGTGGGAACTCCGCCAGGATGGGGTTGAGGGGGCACTGGAGAAGTCGCGCCGTGGCGCTCACCTCTGGATCTTTGCCGACAAGCCACTGCTGGCGCGACACTGCCGCATCTACATCTACAATCTCGCCCTCCGCCTTAAGGTGCCGGTAAAGGGAGGCTCCGGTCTCGCCGAAGGGATTGAGATCTTTCCGCGCCAGGATCAACTTGAGCCACACGAATTTGGCAATGGCATTCGCGGGCCGCTGGGCGTCCATCGGGCCACCGGGAAGCGGTACTGGTTCTACGGTGCTGACTACCATCTTGAAGCTCAATTGAGTTATTTGGAGCGCCTGCGAAGGATTACAGAAGCCGAGATGGGTCGGTTCATCACCGGCCTCGAAATGCCCGAGGAATTCCGGCGCAAGCCAAAGATTGAGTTGCCGCCTTACGACCCCACACGGCGGGAATTTCGCATTTTGGACCATGTCCGACCCACCCGTAAACGGTCAGGAAATTACTGGACCCAATGCCCGTCGTGTGCAGAGCAAGGGCGCGACCAGGGTGGAGATAACCTGGCAATCTCTGTTGCAGATCCGCGCAAGTACAAGTGCTGGGCTGGCTGCACGAAGGAAATGATACGTGCCGCGCTCGGTCACCCGATTCGATTCAGGAGGCAGGTTCAAAATGAGTTCTCCGTCAGCAACGCACGATAATGGCCAAGCAGTGGATGTGTTGGCAAGACAGGGTCTGCGGTTCCCGCAAGTCGTCCTGAAACGTTTGCGAAATGCCGGCATTTACTGCCAGCCAACCGTGTCAGTGGAGCACCAGAATCTGGCCAAGAAATATGTCGTTCGCGGAGTGGAGTCGGGCGGGGCCGTGGCGGCCTTGGGAGCGTATTCGAGTTTCGTCGGCGAACGCGGCGAGACTTTGCCTTGGCTGCAGCGCGTGGACAGTATCGGCGTGAACGGCGTGCATGCCATCGTGGTCGCGCCAGTACTCATCCGCCTCGAAATGCTGCGGATTGAACGGACCTACGATCTGCTAATCACCCGGCATTCCTTGGCAGCCTCGGGATGCAATGCAAGGCCGCGGCTCGAGAGTTCGATCCTCTTCTATGGACGAAGAGGAAGCCTGGAGATGGAGCTCTGGGGAAACGATGTCGCATTCCGCGGAGCCGTCTCGCCCGTTTTCTACACCCGGGGAGGGGAACGTGTGGTGTTGCCAAACGACTTCCTAGATGCTGCCGCCCGAATCACATCTGCAGTGTGCTGCCTCGGATGTCGGCACTGTCATTTGCTCGGACCTAGGCTGACTGCCTCGCTCCAGACGGAGGATCAGAACGCGCTTGATGCAAGAGACGAGCGGAGCGCCACGGTCGACGTAGTTGCGAGCGGAGCAGCGTGAGGAGCTTCGGAATGCGCGACGGACCGAGGGCCGGTGATCTGCCAGGTATTGATGACGTTCTTGCGGACCCTGCCGCTTCCTATTGGCTTAAGACGGCGCTTTGTTGCGCGCTGAATCGCGACCCTGTAGATGCCGCCCACGATGCTGTGATCTTGGCGCGCCTGCTGGAAGAAAGGTGCGACCGAATCCTGTCTGGGAGTTGACTACATCTGTTCGCTCATTTCTTTCCCAGCCACGTCTCGGCTTCGGGAGTTATTCTGCCTCTGCGACGGGCGATTGTCGGGA
>DATJWZ010000176.1:0-3329 GCA_035500795.1 Candidatus Eiseniibacteriota bacterium
GAGGGAATGGATCTCATTCTCGATGGAACCGACAATTTTGAGACTCGCTACCTCCTCAATGACTATGCGGTCGACCGCTCGATCCCTTGGATATACTCCGCTGCAGTCGGAAGCTATGCCGTCACATTGAACGTGATTCCCCGTCAAACTGCGTGTCTTTCCTGCATCTTCCCGGACTCTCCTCGTGGGATAGTCGAGACATGTGAGACTTCAGGAATCCTGAATTCAGCGGTCAATCTCGTGGCATCGGTCGCCGCGACAGAAGCGCTGAAAATCCTCGTTGCCGGAATATCCGCCCCCGCCCTCAGAAAAACCCTCCTCTCCTTTGATCTCTGGACAAATGAGCATGCCGAGATCTCCGCCGCCAAGCCGCGACAGGGCTGCCGAGCCTGCGGCGAACACAATTTCATCCATCTCGCCGGAGAAGGGCGCCCGCACATCACTTTGTGCGGACGCAACTCCGTCCAGATCCACGAACGGCACCGCCCAATCGACTTTGCCGAAATGGATCGCAGGCTTCAGCCGCATGGCATCGTACGCCGCAACGACTTCGTCCTGAAATTCTGGCACGAGCCATACGAGATGACTCTCTTTCCGGACGGCCGCGCCATCATCAAAGGGACTACTGACACCGCCACTGCCCGTAGTCTTTACGCACGATTTGTGGGGAGCTAGTCGAAGCTTCTCCTCCGTTTCTCAATTCACCGTCAGCATCAGAACGCTACTCTTGCCACCGCTCGTGCAGCCGACATCTCCCGAGTTTCCGGTCGGCGTCTGCACCATGATCTTCACCACTCCCGGCCCCGAAATCACATCGTTCGTCAGCTTCACATTCATCTCTGTCGGGCTTACAACCGTCGCGCTGATTGGGATGTTGTTGACCACAACCTGAGATGAAGAAACGAACTGGCTGCCATTCACCGTCAACTTAAACCCTTGCTCGACTTCGGAGAATGTGACGGTGCTCGGAGAAAGTGATCCGATAATTGGGGCTGGCCGGGCACTTCCACACAAGGGATTGAGAGTGTTGTTGCAACCTGCAAGCAGAGCCACACCGAAACCGAGCACGCACAGAAAAGGGAGACCACTACTGCGGAAACGCATGGAGATACTCCTTCGGAATGGGGTACCCGTTTGGACGTCGCGAGCAAGGCATCCAAATACAGGCCGGACTTGTGGTGTGCTGCTGCAGGCCTGAGACCAAATACGCGCGCCCAATTCAAACGCGTGTAATTCCCTAATTCTTTAAAGCATTGGATGCTTGATGGGCACCGATCAGTCAGTCAGTCGCTCGGCCCGCCGGTGGCTGAGTTCCGCCGGATTGGTGCTTTTCAGCCACCATGCCTGACGTAGCTCGCCAGAAAGTCGGGCGAACTCTCACGCACTCTGCTAATCTGCTCGGTTCCTTAGTGAGTAGAAGCCCGAATGCCCGAAACTAGCCGCCCGGAGCCAACCCGGCTGTACCGTTGGGCAGTCCTCGTCTTCATCAGTCTGGCCCAGGCCGGGAATTACTACATTTACGACAGCATCAATGCGCTGGAACGCATTTTCATCGATCATCTCGGCTTTTCGGCCACTCAGTTCGGGTGGCTCAATGCCAGTTACAGCGTTGCAGCCGTAGCCACGCTTCTGGTCGGCGGCATCATCATCGACCGCATCGGAACCAAGAAGTCGATCCTCGTCTTTGCCGTCATTTGCCTGGTAGGAGCAGCAATCACCGCGGCGAGAGGAAGTGCCCCACTGATGATTGCCGGGCGCACCGTCTTGGGCCTGGGTGCGGAGTCGATGATCGTCGCGGTCACTACCGCGCTTGCCAAGTGGTTCAAGGGCAAGGAACTCAGCTTTGCCTTCGGCATCAACCTGACGATCGCCCGGCTCGCATCCGTCGCGGCGGACAATTCTCCCACTTGGGCCAATCGTTCTTTTTACCCGAACGGCCCCGCTGGAGAACCAAGCTGGCAAAACCCGCTGCTGATTGCGGTTGGAGCCGGAATCTTCGCAGTTGTTTGCTCCCTCATCTACTGGGCTCTGGAGAGCAGGGCGGAAAGAGCTTACGAACTCGGAAGAGCTGGAACTACAGACAAATTGGATTTTCGAGGAATCTTCCGCTTCGATGCGTCATATTGGCTGGTCGTCGGACTCTGCTTCACGTTCTATTCAGCAATCTTCCCGTTTCGTACTTTCGCGATCGACTTCTTCACCAACAAGATCCTTTCTGCCCACGGCGGCATCAGCGCTCCAGAGTCCGTCCGAGTTCTCTCTCTTGAGCTGGCTGGCCGCCTGAACAGCTTGCTTCCTTTGTCGGCAATGATTGCCACTCCCTTGTTTGGACTCTTGGTCGACCGGGTAGGCAAACGAGCCCTGTTCATGATGTTGGGTTCGCTGCTCTTGATGCCTGTCTACTTGATGATGGCCTACTCCTCAACCTCGCTTTATGTTCCCGTGTCTATGATGGGAATCGCATTCTCCCTGATTCCAGCGGTCATGTGGCCGGCTGTCGCCTACATCGTGGACCAGTCGCGCTTAGGCACCGCCTATGCCTTAATGACGTTGATTCAGCAGATCGGTTTCTTCCTGCTGAACCTCCTCATCGGCAAGGCGAACGACTTCTCCCAAGCCAGTCTGTCCAACCCTGGCGGGTATGCTCTCGGCATGTGGATTTTCTCGGTTCTGGGATTCGTCGGGATGGCTCTGTCGATCCTTCTACGCCTCCGAGAAACGGGTCCTCATCGCCACGGTCTGGAAACCATCACCACCACTTCGGCGACAACCTAGCGACGAAAAAATTACCATTTCCAGAAGAATTGGAATCTAAATTTCGTATAGGGTAATTCCAGCAACTTGCATCCGCGTCATGAGTTTGAATCACAATGGTTTCCGACGCGGAAGGCAGCGATCGGAGAATCCAAAGAACGGTAGATTTGCTCTAATTTCTTGAATACTGCAATTACTTTAGTTCTGCCGGGATTGCCCGCAAGCCATACAACGTAAAGATATTTAGCCGCATCTCACGGGGTGCGGCCGGAAAAGGCAACTTGACCGACCCAGGACAGCGACAGCCTAGCGATTCGATCGAAGCCAGTCTTATCGAGAGGGCAAAGCAGGGCGACGCCGAGGCGTTCCAATCCCTCTACGACAAGCATAAGAGGCGTGTATATTCGCTATGCTTGCGCATGACCTCGAACACTGCGGAAGCGGAGGATTTGACCCAGGAAGCATTCCTCCAGCTTTACCGTAAGATAGCGACGTTTCGGGGCGAATCGGCTTTCTCGACGTGGCTGCATCGGCTGTCCGTGAACGTGGTGTTAATGCACCTGCGTAAGAAAAGC
>DATJWZ010000177.1:0-77788 GCA_035500795.1 Candidatus Eiseniibacteriota bacterium
TTGCCAAAGAATCCGGCGAGCCAGAAGCAGAATCCTATTACGTCTTCGATTGGCAGAAAAAACCAATTCAATCTTGTTCGAAGCACGCGCCTCGAGATCGTATAGGCGCTGATGGAGCGAATGACAAGTGTGACGGGAAGTACTGGCCACCAGGAAGGGGCAAAGGCGCATACCAGCAGAGCCAGTGGAAGAGGCATTGTAAAAAGCTGACCCATGTAGCCGGCAGGCCGAGAACGTCGCGTGCTCCGAGCCCAGCGTAGCCGGTGCATTACATTTTCCGACCAGTTTGCGCTTCCAATATGGTGTTCAATCACGTAGGAAGAGAGAATTACGCCCTCTCCGGCCTCGGCGGCAAACTTACCGATCACGAAATCTTCTGCCAGATAATCTTTGACGCGGTCGAAACCACCGATTGCCTCGATCGCCCTCTTTCTTGCGGAGATCGTTGGTCCCACCGCAAAGCGCATGCCTTCGAGCATGCGTGCAACCAGCGCTCCTCCCCAGAAGTCGGTGTTCATACCCGTCGCCTCAAGCTTCGACCAGAAACTCGATCCAGGAACCGCGCGATATGGGCAAGTCGCCACGCCTAAGTTCGCGTCCTGAAACTCGGCGGCAATGGTTCTGAGTAAATTGCAGTCGACTCGGATGTCACTGTCGCTCATAACGACAAGATCATTCTTGGCCTGCGACAGCATGCGGTCGAGACCAAAGACCTTCCCATTAGGATAGGGCGGCTCTCCGGTAATAACGAGGTGTGAAGGGACGCGTGGATATTCAGCTTGTAGCTTCGATACCACCGAGACGGCAGGGTCCGCAGCGGATCGCACCGCGAAAATAATTTCAAAGGTGGGGTAATCTTGCTCAAAGAACGTCCGCAGATTTGATTCCAGATCAAGATCGAGTCCGGAAAGAGGTTTCAAAATGCTGATTGGCTCTTGTGTCTGTAACACAGGCGGACGAACCGCCAGATATCGATTTGCGGCGATAATCTGCATTGCTGAGTAAACGATTGCCCCGCTGAGAACAACAAGCAGAGAAGCTGCCAGGACTTTACCTGGAGCAGGGTATACAAATAGAAGCAGCGCGCATCCTGCGGCTGAAAGCATCGAGTCAGACCGAATCGCATGTCATTATACCGAGTGCGATTCGGTTACCTGCCAACCGCCCCGCTGAACGCTGCAGGCTGTTGGTCCAGAAGCGCTCTGACCCTCTGGGCGAGTTGCCGGAGAGTATAGGGCTTTTGCAAGAAGTTCGTTTCCAGATTGACTACGTTGTGGTCGAGAACTGCCTGACCTGCATATCCTGAAACGAAAAGGATCTTTATGTTAGTGCGGAGTTTCTTAAGTTCTTTCCCGAGTTCTCCGCCGCTCAGATTCGGCATTACGACATCGGTGATCAGTAGATCGATTTTGTCGTGTTTGGCTTTTGCAAGGGCTAGTGCTTGCTGGCCATCACATGCCTCAATGACGTAGTACCCGCGCATTCGCAGAAAGTCGGCAGCGGCGCAGCGCACCGCCTGTTCATCCTCTACGAGGAGAATTGTTTCCGATCCGGCCGGAACCGGCTGAGGGCGAACTCTTTCAATGTCTTCAGTGTGTTTGTTCTCTTTTACGCAAGGCAAATAGATCTTGAATACTGTTCCGCAACCCGCCTCGCTATACACCCAAATGAATCCTTTATTTTGTTTCACGATGCCGTACACAGTCGCCAGGCCGAGCCCTGTGCCCTTTCCGGCGGGCTTGCTCGTATAGAACGGCTCGAAAATATGGGGCAGAGTTTCCTTGGGGATGCCGCAACCGTCGTCGCTGACGGTTATCAGGGCATAGTGCCCCTTGGGCACTACGGCAGGCTTTCCGTGAATGCAGTCATCTTCGAGACGGATGTCTGAAGACTCGACACGAAAGTGGCCGCCTTGCGGCATCGCGTCTCGCGCGTTGGCGGCGAGATTCATCAATACCTGCTCGATCTGAAGCGGATCGACTTTCACATGTCCGATGTTCTCGCCGGGAGCAAAGGTGAACTCAATGTCTTCACCGATGAGGCGAGGCAGTAACTTGGCGATATTGCCCACAATATCATTCAGATCGACAACGCGTAATAGCTGAGTTTGTTTCCGGCTGAACGCAAGAAGCTGGCGGGTCAACTCTGCCGCTCGGCGCGCGGCCAGGAGGATTTCATGAACCTTGGCCTCCAAGGGACTGCTCTTGGGCACGGCATCGAGTGCGAGCTCGGAGTAGCTGGTGATAATGGTCAGCAGATTATTGAAATCGTGCGCGACACCGCCCGCAAGCCGCCCGATAGCGTCCATCTTCTGTGCCTGAACTAATTGGGCTTCGAGCCGCCGCCGTTCGGTCAGGTCACGACCGTTGGCGATGAAATGTGTAATCTGGCCCGACGAATTCCGGATTGGACAAATGCTTTCTTCCGCATAATAGATTTCACCGTTTTTTCTGCGGTTGACGAATATGCCGCGATAAACCTTTCCTGCCAGTAACGTTTGCCACAGCTCCTGGTATGTCTCGGAATTCTGTTCCCCCGACTTCAACAGGCGCGGAGTATTACCAACAAGCTCCTCCCTGGAATATCCCGTCAGAGCCTCGAAAGCAGGATTGACGTATTCGATTGTGCCTGCATGGTCGGTGATCAATACAGTGTCGGCAGACTGCTCGACGGCACTGGAGAGTTTCCGGAGGAGCTCCTCGGCTGTATCTCTTTGCTTTTCGACCGAATGTATCGCCAGGCCGCTGCGAATCGCGCACAGCAGCATGCCGTCGTCGAGTTCCGATTTGTATATACAATTCCATGTACCTTCTTCGATGAGTTCCGCAACTTGTGCTTCCTGGGCATCCTCGGTTAGCAGGATGAATGGGAGTGACACTCCAGCGTGAAGGAACTCGGCCATCAGGCGGATGGATTCGGCATCGCCAGCCTGATATTCGAACAGAACAAGGCTGAACGGCTTTTGTTGTAGGAGTGCTTTTGCTTCGTCAATCGAATGGGCGTGTTCGAGATCGACATCAAACACCCGACGGTTTCGCTCGAGAATCTCTCGGATCAAGAAGAAATCCTCTTCCCGCTCTCCTACCAACAAGACGCGAATTGGGACGGGGGCAGCTTTTGCAGCGGTAATCACTCAGGAACTCCTCAACTTATTACTATCGGAATCAGGTTGCCGGAGTTTAGCCACGAGCACGGCATGCAACGTGCGCCCGGTGAGAAAAATGAGACATTTGTCATGTACTTGTAAAAACCCAGTTTCGGGCTGTGACCAATTGCGCAAAGCTGCGTCTAATCCTCTAACGAGTCAGTGGACCTCGATTGTTTTCGCAAATCGATGGAACCCTGCGACGAGCAGCTGCGTATAGACATCTAAGGAATTTTGTCAGCCCTGTAGGGTTGCCCTTGCAGTTTGAAGTTTCGTGAAACATGGGGATCCAAGGGCGTAGAAGCGATTCCAGGCGTATGTACACAACTTCTGGGGGAAGTATGGAAAATCTGGAAAGTTCCAACGGTTCATTTCGTCCGGTTGATCGATACGATATCGGTCACGTGCAAGAAGTCGTGCGGCAGGCTCATGATGAATTGCGGCAACTCATGCAGCAGCGCGCCGATATCATGAAGCGCATCGGCACAGTCAAGCAGACAATTTCGGGGCTTGCGAATCTTTTTGGCGATGCGGTCCTCAATGAGGAGCTCATGGAGCTGGTGGACCGGAAGAGTAACGGCCGTCAGCCCGGCTTTACCAAAGCCTGTCGAATGATTCTCATGGAGTCAGGACGGGCGATGAACTCACGCGACATTTGTGATTATTTCCAGGAAAAAATGCCTGCGCTTCTTGCCAGGCACAAGGACCCGATGGCCTCTGTCACCACAGTCCTGAATCGATTAGTCGATTACGGTGAGGCAGAAGCTGTGGTTGCGAATGGGCGACGCGCCTGGCGCTGGGTGGCAGACCCCGCAGAATCGGCACACGCTGGAGCAGCGGCGGGCCTCGTAGCCTGAGCCTGCTTCTTCTCCCAATGACTGCTCCTATCGCCGGGACAAATCCTCCGGCGGCAGGAGCATTCCTTTTTCAAGGTGCCGTGTGACGTGAGCGTACGAGGCTGCGTGAGGATCGTGAGTAACCATCACAATCGTCTTTCCGAAGTCCTCGTTGAGTCGCTTCAGAATCTCCAGCACCTCGGTCGCGGAATGGCTGTCCAAATCTCCGGTAGGTTCGTCGGCGAGCAGTAGTGTCGGATCGCTCACGATGGCCCGCGCGATTGCCACTCTTTGTTCCTGTCCGCCCGACAGTTGCTTCGGCAGATGATGAACCCTGTCTTCTAATCCCACTAGCTTTAAGGCTGTCATGACATGATCGCGCCGCTGCTGTGCGTTGAGTTTGGTCAGCAAAAGCGGCAATTCCACATTCTCGAATGCGGTCAGAACCGGAATCAGATTGAACGTCTGGAACACGTATCCGATGTGCTCATTGCGCCAGTGGGCGATCTGGCTGTCGCCGAAGCGGAAGATGTCTTGCCCCTGAACGAGTAGTTCGCCTGACGTAGGCCGGTCAATGGCCGCAATCATGTTCAGGAGCGTGGTTTTGCCGGAACCCGACGGCCCCATCAACGCCAGAAACTCGCCTTTGGCGATGTCAATCGAGACATCATCCAGCGCGGTGACCTGAAAGGCATCGCGTTTGAAGATCTTGCTGACGCCGCGAACCTGAACAACTTTGCTACTCGTGGCAACGTTGGTGGATGCAACTGTGCTCATGATTGCCCCTTTACTTTAATTTTGTCCCCGTCTTTCAGAGTTGCGGGCGCAGTGGTGATAACGCTCTCGCCTCCGACAAGCCCATCGACTAACGCTCCGTCGGCGCGCTGGCTGACGATGTGAACTTCCCGCGCAACTGCTTTCCCGTTGTAAGCCAGGAACACAATCTTCCTGCCATCCCGATCTCGCATTGCTGTTGACGGGACGAACACGCCTGCCGGATCTTTCGAATCTTTCGGTTTCTCATTCGCCAGAAATCGCACCGTGGCATTCATCTCCGGACGCAGTTGCACATTTGGGTACTTGCCCGGGTTTATTACCTGGACTTTTACCTGGACGGTTGCCTTCTGCCGATTCGCCTCCGGCGAAATCTGCGCGATCTGCCCATCGTATTGTTTGTCCGGATAAGCGTCTGTCGTCACAAATGCCTTTTGGGCCGGTGAGAGCCGCGCGAAATCTGCCTGGGCGATGTCGAGCTCGACTTGTAAGTCGTTCAGGTCAGCCAAAGAGACGACCGATCCCTGTGGGCCGCCGGCCGCCGCACTGGCAAACTGCGCCGTAATCAGCTCACCTTTTTCCGCTGTGCGATCCAGAATCGTCCCCGTTACGGGAGCACGTATGATCGTGGCGTCAAGTTGAGACTTGGCATATTCCAACTGACCCTGTGCTTGCATCAGGGCACCTTGCGCTCTAGAGAGTTCCTCGGGACGCGGTCCGATCTTCGCCAGCTGAAAGGCCCTTTCCAGAGAATTCGCCCGCTGCTGGTCCGCCTCGAACTTTGCGGTCGCATCGTCGAGTTGCTGCCGCGAAACGACTCCGTTTGCGGAGAGCTCCTTTGTCCGGTCCAGCGTCAACTTATCGTTGGCCAGAGTGGCCTGGGCCTCTTCCAGATTATGCTGCGCTTGCTGAATTTCTTCCGGACGCGATCCATGCTGCAGTTCTTCTAAATAAGCCTGCGCGTTCGCGACCGCACCCTTGGCTTGCAGATAAGCCGCTTGAAATTCTTGATCTTCGAGCCGGACGATTACCTGACCTTCTTTGACCTTATCGCCCTTTTCCACGCCGATCCAGGCAAGCCGGCCCGTCACCTTTGAGTTCACGTTAATGGTGTGGTGAGCCACGATATAACCAGTCGCGGAAAGAACCACGCCACCAGCATCGTTGCCGCTGGTTTGCGCCGCCGCGCGGACTACCTCGACCTCGGGAACATCAGACGAAAACGCGCGATACGCAAGTGTTATCACCCCGAGGAGGACTACAACTGCTATCCCGATGATGATGTAGCGGCGTGCCCAAGCCGGGGGCTCTCCGCCATTATCACTGCGCTGCGATCGGTCAATCCGCAGACTCTGCAGGTCGTCGTGTTTTGTGTCAATTGCCATAATGCCGGTTACGGCTCCAAGTTCGAATAAGTTCGCAGTTCCGCTTCGTCATCCCCAGAAACTTACCCGCGAAGAGCGTTCAAAATGTTCTGCCTCGCCGCGTGCCATGCGGGAGCGAGTCCCCCGATGAATCCCATGACTAATGCGAAGATAATCGCCTTGGTGGCTACTGCCGGCGTGATTCGCAACGCGAATACCACCTCGCTGAACGTAACTGCGTTCGATGTCCCCGTCTGCATTCCATTGAATGGAAGCATCAGAACAATCCCGACCAATGCACCCAAAAGTGCGATCAGCAGCGATTCGAAAACGAACGACGTCAGGATTGCCGGCCTCGAGAATCCAATGACTCGCAAGGTTGCAATTTCACGTCCCCGATAGGCGACGGCAGCGTACATGGTATTCATCGCGGCAAAAATCGATCCTATCGCCATGATGATTCCCACCACGTATCCGATCACCTTGATGGGCGTGCCGGAGCTCGTCTGCTTCGCGTAGTAATCGCTCTCCAACATTCCTTCCAATTTCAGCCTTTGATCATCACTCACGCGATTTTTCAAAGCCTCAGCTGAGATTGCATCCGTCGCGCGCAGATACGCCGACGCGAATCCACCCTGCCGGTCGAAATCAGACGCCATCTGATTGACGTCGCCCCAAACCTCGGATTCATACGCCGAACCGCCCGCATCAAACACTCCCACCACCTTCCACGAGCCTTTCCCGAACTCCATCGTGTCGCCAAGATTGGCATGAGTGAAGCGTTCCTGAATCGACTTGCTGACGACAACTTCGCGCTGACCGGTCTGGAACCAACGCCCCTCCACCAACTTCACCGGAGGCTTTCCTCCGGGTTCATCTGGCGTCTGCCGCATCTCTAGCCCGGCGGGCATCATGCCGCGAACGGTCACATTGACTTCGCCTGTGCCGTCTTTTCGCGGCAGCACAATCACGACGACCCACTCGCCAGAAACCATCGGTTGGCCGTCCTTAGTTGTTGCAATACCAGGGAGCGTCTTCAAGGTCGGAAACAGCGATGCATCAAAGCCGCCAGAAAGCTCAGCCTCCGATCCCTTCCGCAATACCAGAACGTTCTTCGGACTACCGCTGCTCACAAATGCGCGATCCAGCCCTGCCACCAGCGCCATCAGGAAAATTGCAGTCGTGACCGTAAGCGCAATGCCCAGGGCTGTCATAACCGTCAGGCCCTTCCGGAGTTTCAGATTGCGAACGTTATAGCTAATAGGTATCGCCATAAATCTCCACTTATCCAATGTGACGCAAGGCGTCGACGATGTTCATACGGGAAGCTCTGTGTGCCGGCAAATAGCCACTCACAATTCCCAGCAATACCGCCGTAAGCAATGCGATGGATGCGGTGATGGCATTCACCTTCATATCGAGCGGAATGCCGAGTCCGATGAATTGATGAGTCAACCAGGCAATCACAAATCTGGCGACGACAACTCCAAACACACCTCCGGTGATCGCGAGAGCCATGGACTCGCTCACGAACATCGACAACACACGCATTTGCGTAAAGCCCAAGGTCTTCAGCACAGCCACTTCCCGCGTCCGGCTGCGTACCGACATTGCCATGGTGTTGGCTGAAACGAGCATGATGGCAAACATCACAGCGCCACAAATACTCAGGATGAAAGCCTTCACGTTCCCGAGCGAAGCAATGAATCCAAGTTGAAAGGCCTTCTCGCTTTCGCTCTTGGTTTGCAGCGGCGAGTTGTGGAACATGTCATCGATGGTTCGCGAAGCCTCGGCAACGTGCTCAGCGGAGTCAATCTGCGCCGCATACCAACCCGCCTGTCCTTTGAACCAGGGCACTGCTTCTTCCAGATACTTCGCGTTAAAGTACAACGCATTCTGCGGCGGATCGCGGTGATATATGCCTCGAACTGTCAGGTCGAGATTTGTGGGAAAAATATTTGCCTGTAGCGTCACGCGATCGCCAATCTTCCATCCATACTTTTTCGCGAGGGTCACATCAACGATGCACCCGGCGCGGTCATGCTGCCAGTCCTTCACCTGATCTTCCGGGATAATTTTGTCTGAAGCCACTTTCAGGTACTCATCCGGATCTGTCGCCATCTGCGCGAAAAAATGCTCAGGCCGATCGTCGATATACCGTCCGCCAAACCAGGTCAGCGGAGCCACCGCATTGACTCCAGGCACTGCGCGGATCTTCTCCCGATAATAAGCAGGCAGGAAGAACGCCAGGGACACCCGGTCGCGAACGATCAATCGGCGCGATGCTTCCGGTGCAACCTGATCCACATAAAACGATCGCCATATGCAAATCATCAACGTGAGTAATAGCAGAGAAAAACCGATGCTGACCGCCGTCAGCAGACTGCGTCGCTTGTTACGAAACGTATTGCGGACGATAAAGCTTCCCATCGTCATAAATCACCCAATATGGCGGAGCCCGTCAACGATGTTTACTTGCGAGGCATGGTAGGACGGCAAGGCGGAACTCAGCAGCCCCACGATCCCAGACGTGAGTAACGCCAATATCCAGATCGCCGGCGTTACCTCCATCGGGAAAAAGCTGATGAACTGCTTGGAATGCGTCAAGCCGTATACCATCAGCCAACCGAGGCTGGCTCCAATGAGCCCTCCCGCAAGGGACAAGGCTACCGCTTCACTCACAAACAGGCCCAAAACTCCGCGCCGGGTAAAGCCCAGAGTTTTCAGGACGGCCACCTCGCGAGTTCGCTCGCGAATCGACATCGCCATCGTGTTGGCGGATACCAGCAGCGTAGCGAAGACTACGGCTGAACAGATGCTAAGGATGAATGCCTTCACATTGCCCATCATGGCAACGAATTCCAGTCCGAAAGCTTTTTCGCTTTCAGTCTTCGTGGGTTGTGGCGAGTTGCGGAACATGTCATCGACCGCGCTCGCGACTGTGCTCACATCCGAGGGAGAGGCTGCGAGGATGCTGAAAGTCCCGGCCTGCCCTTTAAAGAATGAAACGGCTTCCTCTACATACTTGGTGTTGAAGTAAACCGACTTGTTGTCAGGATTGGAGTGGAAAATCCCGCGGATATTCAATTCCAGATTAACCGGGTAGATGGTTCCTTGCAGAACGATGCGGTCGCCGAGCTTCCACCCATATTTGTTCGCAAGGTAGTCATCAACGATCACGCCTTGCCGGTCGCGCTGCCACGCTTTGACTTGATCGTCAGGCATCGAAATATCGCGGAAGGTTTTAAAGAATTCGTCAGGATCCGTACCGAACTGCGCGAAGAAGTTTTCCGGCTTCTGATCTTTATAAATGCCGCCAAACCAGGAAACTGGAACAACAGAAACAACTCCCGGAAGCGCTCGAATTTTCTCGCGATAAAAGCCAGGGAGCGAGAACGTCAAAGACACCCTATGCCTCACGACCAGGCGCTCTGCCGACTCGGCGCTCCCTTGATCGAGATAGAACGCATGCCAGATCGTCATCATCAGCGTCAGCAGGAGCAGCGAGAATGCGATGCTGAGCACAGTCAGCGCGCTGCGGCGCTTGTTGCGAAAAGCGTTCTTGGTGACAAATCGGGACAACGTCATCGGCATACTCCAGAGAAGGATGGGAACCTAAAGGAGGTAAGCACGACCCGGCGCCAACAGCATAGACGAATTTGCTTGCGATCGACAACCGCTCCGGATCTGAGTTTCGGTACGTTCAAGGTAGGACCTTCCTTGCGATAACAGCTCCTATCTTTTCTGCTCCCGGTCGGAGTCACAAGTGGAGATCGTCATTGGCGCCAGATGACAAATGTCATTCCGTGGAAGACCTAAAGGATAAAACGGCGACAGGGGCTCAAGGTTACGTGAGAATTCGAATGGATTAGGGTGCAAACCGTAAAAGGCTGGTCAGAATCGGCCCTCATCCGCGGATGGTCCATAAAGGGCGGGGACGGATGCCTCGTTTAACCGCAGATAAACGGTCAACTGTCCCCTATGGTGAGCAAGGTGGCTGAAAACGGAATCGGCGATCATGACGTGTCGTGGACCTTCGTTGACTATATGACCACCGACCGCAAGTCTCCAGACAGTCATCAAATGCTCGTCATTTGTGTTTTGCAGCACTGCGCGGGCTTCGGTCACTGCGGCATCAAGCGCGGCCACCAACTCAGCTCGTGTGCTCCATTCCAAAGGCTTGAATTTGACGGCGTCCGGCGACTTCAAATCTAGTTCGTCCAGCCTGACCATGGATACGATCCATGCGGGCATCGTCGCGACCAGCGCCGCCAGGTAGCCCAAAGGCATCGATTTGTTGTGTGGCTTCCAGTCATTATGACCTTCAGGGACTCGCTGCAGCGCGAGCCTCGAATGAGCGGCCTCGGACTCTAGCTGCGCAAGAAAGAATTCCGTGAGCTTCATAGTTTTTCTCCTGAACCCGATTCGCCTCTAGGGCAGAACCGACGAAAGAGACGGTATCAGCGATTGAGGACAGAATCGGTCCTCGACTTATGCCACAATAACTTCCCATGCTGCAGACCTCAGCTCGGCTGCTCCGATTGCTGTCCCTTTTTCAGGCACAGCGATATTGGGCGGGGGCTGAACTTTCAAAACGCCTCGATGTCACTGGGAGGACACTCCGCCGAGATGTCGACCGGCTGCGGAGCCTCGGGTATCCAGTGCATTCAACCTCCGGCGTGGCGGGAGGCTACCAACTTGGAGCAGGGACAACGTTGCCACCGCTCCTTTTGGATGACGATGAAGCGGTAGCCGCAGCGCTGGGATTACGGACCGCGGCGACTGGCAGTGTCGTGGGCATTGAAGAAGCTTCGGTCCGTGCTCTGTTGAAGCTGGAGCAGGTGCTGCCGCCTCGATTGCGCCATCGTGTGGCAGCACTGCATGGATACGTTGTGTCTATGAGCAGTCGCGGTCCCACTGTCGATGCCGAGCGGCTCTCGTTTATTGCAAGCGCTTGCCGGGACCACGCCGGGCTCCGGTTCAAATATAACGACCGCAGCGGCACGGCAAGCGCACGTATCGTCGAGCCACACCGGGTTGTGCATACAGGGTATCGATGGTACCTGGTGGCATGGGACTCGGCTCGCAAGGACTGGCGCACTTTTCGAGTCGACCGAATTGAGGGAAAACTGAAGACGTCGTTACGCTTCAAACCCCGAAAAGCGCCCGAAGGGGACTTTGCCGCCTTCGTCGCGAAGTCGCTATCCCAAGTGCCGTATCCCTGTCGTGCCCGTGTAACGTTGAATGCTGCTATCGAAACTCTCGCCAGAAGAATCCCGCCATCGGCCGGCGTTCTCGAGCCAATTGACAAGTGTTCTTGCCTGCTTCACACCGGTGCGTATTCTCTCGAGACCATTGCGATCCATCTGTCCTTTTTGGGGGTGGACTTCCAGGTTCACGAACCGCCCGAGCTTCTGGAGCACATCCGATCCGTGGCTGAACGCTTGAGACGTGCCGTTTCCGACGTCGGACAAGCATAGGCAAACGCCGCTTCCCGCTTGGAAATCGGCTTACTTTGGTAACTCGAACAGAAAATTGCGCAGCGCTATCCTGAATCCACTCTGTCCGTTTCTGGCGCGGAGGAATTATGTTGTTTGCTTCGCAGCAGCCGGCTGCCATGAATTGGAGTCTGTAGCGATGCCTACGAAAATCGGCCAATTTGAGATCCTGAGCGAACTGGCGAAGTCCCCTACTGGTACGGTCTATAAGGCGAATGATCCTGAGACCGGGCAAACGATCGCGCTGAAGGCAATTCAACTTAGCGCGTTTGGCGAGAGCGCTGAAGCGCTGGAACACGCGCTTCTGGCCGAGGCCGAAAGCACCAAAGCTCTGAGCAGCCAAAATATCACCAAGGTTTACGGCGCCGGCGAAATTGACGGCCAGTTTTGCGCCGCCATGGATTACGTGCAGGGCAACAGCATCGCCACCATGCTGGCTCGCCAGGAAGGCTTCTCGATCTGGGACCTTCTCGATATTGGCCGCCAGCTCTGCAATGGCTTGGATCATGCGAGCTCTCTTCAGCTTGTGCACTACAGCCTGGAACCAGCCAAAATCATGTGCGGCTGGGATGGCACCGTCAGAATTCTGAGCTTCGGCGTATCTAGCGTTGGCAAATTTGTGCATCAGGCGCCGGGAGTATCGCCAATTCTCCACTACATGTCGCCAGAGCAGATCCGTGGAGAAGCGACCGACGGACGCTCCAATCTGTACAGCCTGGCAGCGATGTTTTACGAGATGGTCACGGAGCAGAAGGCATTCGACCGGGATGACGTCGAGAATCTGCGGCAGTGCATTCTGGAAACGACCCCAGTTCCACCCATTCAAGTGAATCCCAAGATTCATCCTGTCTTGAGCGATCTGATCATGAAAGCGCTGGAGAAAGATCCTGCCCAGCGCTACCAGAGCGGACGCGAACTGCTGGATGATCTTGAGAAGTGCAAGGAAAACAAGCCCGCCAAAAAGGCGGAAGCGCCCAAGGGCACGATGGCGCCCCAGGCAGCAAAAGCAACTGCGCAATCCAAATTCATAAACACGGCAGCAGCCAAGCCCAACGCTGCTCCCGCGAAGCCAGTTTCGAAGCCGGCCGCGCCGCCCGCGGTCGCCGCGAAAGCGCCAGCAGTGCAGAAGCCAGCCGTCGCGCAGCCCGTGGCTTCAGAGCAAAGTTCGCGATTAGCGCGACCGGTGTCAAAACTCGCAACGCCAAAAGCGGCCGCCGCAGCGGCAGGTATCGGAACTGGGGCATCGAGTGCTCCTCCGAACGAACCAGAAGAACTCGATCTGAGCGATCAGATGATTTCGCCGCAGAGCCAGCCGGAATCGAGCGCGGAACCATCAGCTTACATGTCTGCCGCCGTCGAGGAGCCGCAGGTCGAGACCTTTGAATCCTCGACCGACGACTCGCCGACCATTGCTGTCGATCCGATGATGGCGGGGGACGCGCCAGCCAAGAGTGCAGGGGCGAGTTTTTCTGAGATTTCCGAATTGCCGCCCTTAAAGGAAATTTATGTTGCGCCTCCGCCGCCTCCTCCGGTCGAAGCCGCTCCCGTCCAGGTTGAGAAGCCGGTCACAACATATCGAAGCTCGGCCCGCAAGGACGAAAAGCCCAAGGTCCAGCCGCGTGAGGCTGCCCAAAAGGCGATCAAAGAGATCAAAGGAGTTCCGCCCAAGCTCTACGGATACGCCCTTGGCGGAGCCGCGGTGCTCATTCTGGTCATCGCGATCGGAGTGACCTACTACATCCATAATCTGGGTAGCGACGACGATGCTGGGGCGCCGCGAACTTCCGTCCCGGCACAAACGACCGATCAGCCAGAAGCAGCACAGCCTGCGCCCAAAGAAGCCGAACCGGCTCCAGTAGCAGCGCAACCGGTTGAAGTCGTGGAATCTCAGCCGGCAGAAAGTCAGCCTGCCGCTTCGCCGAGGGGTCGCGCCAATGCTCGAAAGAAGGCCCCGGCGGCTCCAGTTGTCATACCCGGACAGCTTGCGATCGAGTCGACACCACAAGGCGCTCAAGTGCAGGTAGATGGTGCAAGCGATCCAAGCTGGCTCACGCCCTTTGCATTAACGAATCTGCAGCCTGGACGGCATTCCATCGTAGTCAGCAAGGCTGGCTACGCCTCTGACTCGCGGACTATCAATGTGACTTCGGGGAACCGTGCTACGGCGACAATCCGTCTTGCGCAAATCATGGCGACACTCGTGGCTAAGAGCGATCCGCCAGGCGCAAACATCTATGTAGACGGCCGGGATACCGGCACCAAAACTCCGGGACAGGTCAGCGTCGATAAGGGACAGCACACGGTACTGATTCGCATGTCGGGTTACCTCGATGAAACGACTAGCGCCCAATTCGTGCTTGGCCAAAGCCTCAGCTTTTCGCCGACCCTGAAGCCGCTCGGCAATACCGACAACATCAAAACCGCAGGCGGCAAGATGTCAAGATTGTTCGGCGGAAAGGGCGCCCATGCCGAGCAGGCGACAGTTAGCATTCATACTCAGCCAAAAGGCGCTCAGATCTCAATCAATCAGCACATGATCGAAAAGAACACACCTGTCGAGCTCTTTGTCGATCCTGGCAATTACGAGGTTGAGATCAGCCTTTCCGGATATGCCCCCGTGCGCAAAGTGATTAGTGCCACCAAAGGCGGGAAGGTCGTTGTCGACGAGGTGTTACAGCAACAGTAACGATTACGAACTCCACGGGCTTGAGGGATCACCCGATAGATACTATGGATACAGGGAAGGTGTAACCGGGACCGATCCCTTCTCTTCCCACAGCTGTGCACTTAATAGGAGTTCATCTGCAGTTCAACTCAGCTTATTCTCAGCAGTGCAGCGAATATTCCTGGACTCCACTCAGCCTTGAAATGCGAGTGCTGAATTTCTTTCTCGCCGGTAGCCCGTAGGCAGATCAACTCGAACTCCGGGGCTTTGATCCGCCAAAATGCCTCCAAGGTGAAGGCCACTATGCCCATCGATTGAATTCCAACAAATGCAATCTCAAGAACGCCGCTACAGATCGATGTCGTCATTGCCAGTTGTTTCACCTCTGTCTGAAACTCCGTCGTACATCATCGAGCAGAATTTAACGGTCGTTTTATGAGGACGACGGGCGAGGCAAAACGCAAACTGCCCCAAGGCCGAAGGAATCCGAATTCCATTAAGTGTCTGGTCGATTTCAAGGCCGTTGACCGGAATCCAAGATTGTGTAGTTGGGGATCGATCCAGCTATCCGGCAAAGCAAAAAGGGCACGCGAGCTTTGATTCGCGTGCCCTTTCAACTAACAGGAGGTTAGTTGGGCAATTTGAAATTGACGGTAACCTCTGTCTGAATCTCGACAGGCTCTCCGTTCAGAAGATAGGGCTTGTATTTCCACTGCTTGACGGCATCGACAGCGGCCTTGCTCAGCTGTCCATCTCCACTCAGCACTTTGACTTGAGTGATATTTCCCTCTTTGGAGATAGTCGCCATCAACTCAACCTTGCCTTCAATCCGCATACGTATGGCGCCCGAGGGGTACGTGGGTGAGACCTTCTTGTACAAAAGTCCTTGCGACACCCCTTGCGAAACACTGACAGTCTGCAGGACCGGCTTGAACGTCGGATTCGTCGTTGGAACCAGATCCGGAGGCGGCGCACTGCCTGGTGTCGCCATTCCAATCAAGCTGGGCGCAGCAGCCGAATCCGCTGTTGCTGTTTTCGCATGTGTAGCTGGTGCTGTGCCACCCTTGATCAGGATCGGCTCAGGCTCCGGCTCGGGCTCAGCATCAACCTTTTCCTCATGCGTCGGCTTCGCTGTCGTGGAAGGCTTTTCCGGCTTCGTCGCTGTATGGCTACTTTCTTTCGGAGCCGTCTCGCCTCCCATCTCTTCGCTGTTTGGTATCGACGGGGAGGCTTTCGCCGTCTCGACGGGAGCTGAAATTGGTGTGGGAGCCGTACTCTGAGGCACAGTAGGCTTGGCTGGCTGCGATGGTAGGGTGGCAGATTGCGTTGCCTGCGGCGCAGTCGAGGCGTCACCGTGTGATTTGAACTGACTCCATCCGAAGTAACCAGCTACTCCAACAACGACAACCGCGGCAATGCCGATAAAGATTTTCTTGCTTCCGCCACTCGACTGGGCATCGCTTGAGCCGCCGTACGAGAAAGTAGGTGCCGAACCTGCGATCGACGGAGGATGGCTGAGCGTCGGCTCAATAGCTTTTTCTGCCGCTGGGGCGCTCTCAATGATCGGCTGAACTGGTTTCGGAGGTTCAGGCTCGCGTGCAGGAGCAGGAGCACTGGCCGCGCCGCTGCTCGGATAAGAGGTCGGGGTCGGAAGCGGAGCAGCTGTAACGCTTGGTGCAGCCGCAGCGACCGGACTTGGAGCAACGGGCTCGGCCTTCTCTGCCTGAGCTTCAAATATTCCTCCAGCCTGCGCCGCCGGAGCAGCTTTAGCCGCTGCCGCCGCGGGCCAAGCCGCTGGAGTTTCCTTCGGAGCAGGTGGCGCGCCCGGGATCGAAGCAACCGCTGCAGGCCTCGCCGGAGAACCGAGTCTCGGCACCGGTTTTGCCGCCAGAGCGGGAGCCGAAGGGGCTGATGGTGCGACGGCGCTCGCCGGCTTCGCAGGATCCGCCTTACGCAACAGTCCGCGCGCGACGCGCAACGTCCCTTTGGTCTGTTCGATGTTTATGGGTTTGGTCAGGACGAGGTTGGCGCCAATACGAAAAGCTTTTGCGACCCCCGCCTGACCTTCTACGACCGCTACGGCAAGCGAAGTCTGGTTGGACGTCGAGTTGCGCGCGCTTTTGAATAGCAAGGTGGCATTCTGCTCGTTATCGCAGTCCACCACAACAGCGTCGAAGTGTTCGCCCATCAGCTTCTTGACCGCTGCGAACGGCTCGGTGCAGGCCTCGACGCTAAACTCCAACTCGCTGAGAACCTGCGTCACCGTGCGAGCCGTTTTTTCATCGGGACAGAAGAGAAGAGCTTGGTAACCCATGGAGTAATCGTAGGTACACCCGTAAGTAGCGGCAAGTTACGCTGGTAATTCGGTTTACGTTGATTTCTATGCGATGTTTGCTTGGCGTTCTCTGCGGCAGTTCTCAGTGAACTCAGCGGTTAGGAGGTTTTCGAGGGTCTTAGATCTTCGCTTCAAATCTCCTAAAATGAACCAGCCATGCGCATTCCGCTCTGGCTGAAACTCGGGTGGACCATCTGGCTGCTCGTCTGGGCACCAATCTACTGGCGACAATACGGCGCGCAAAATTTCCTCTTCTTTTGTGACATCGGAAACGTTCTGATCGGAATTGGACTGTGGCTGGAAAGTCCGCTGATTTTTTCGTGGGCCGCGTGCGGACTATTGTTATTTCAGTCCATCTACATCGTCGATCTCACCGGGGCACTTCTAACGGGTCATCACGTCATCGGCGGCACCGAATATATGTTCGACCCGCACCTGTCGTTGTGGGTGAGACTGCTGAGCTTATTCCACATCGTCACTCCGCCGCTCTTACTGTGGGGCATCTGGCGCCTGGGTTACGATCGCCGAGGATGGAAACTACAAACGCTCATGACGTGGATTGTGATTCCGATCAATTATTTCTGGCGGCCGGAGATGGATGTGAACTGGGCCCGAGGATTGTTCTTCCACGAGCAGCACGCGATCCCCGGTTGTGCATACATAGCGACGTACCTGGTCGTCGCGCCGCTATGCATTTACTATCCAACTCACATATTCCTTCAGCGTCTGTTGAAAAGAATCTCGGAAGCCGGCAGCCCGAAGCCAGAGGCCTGAAGCCAAGACTCACCGCTTCCCGGTTCCACCATCATTTTTCCGCAGCGTCGACTCCGGCGCTGGATACTCAATCGATCCCTTAAACGAAGAAATCTCGTCCTGCTGATGATCAGGGAAGGGCAGTTGTTTGCTGTCCCGGAGTTCAGCAATCTTCTGTGCGGCTTGTTCAGCTTTCTCTTTCTCCAGCCCGGAGTCCCGCGTCAGATAAAGCGTCTGCGAAGGAAGCGCCAGGCTGCCGCCCGCATCCTCAACGATATCCATGATTCTCAGCAGCAGGTCTTCGCGGACCGCCGCGAACTCGTTGAAGTCTTGCGTCAGGACGTAAGACAGCACTTCCATGTTCAAGGAGGTGCCCGCGATATCCGTCAGGCGGACCCGCACGGTTTTGGTCTCAACTTTGGGATGGCTGTAAAGCAGCTTGCGAATTTCCGAGAGAACATAGCGCACATGGTCAGCCTTGCTCTCCGGCCGCAATCCGAAATTCGTCTTGAAGAGGATCTTGTCGCGGCGACTCAGATTCTCCAGGTTGATCGTGGCAACCGTGCCGTTCGGGATAGCCAGCAGTGTTCGCTCCTCTGTCCGCAAGCGGGTGGAACGTAGGCCAATGTCTTCAACCACGCCGGTGCGGTCCCCAAAACGGCACGTATCACCGACGCGAAAAACCTCGTCAGCCAAAACCGAAACTCCGCCAAAGAGATTCTCGATCGTTTTTTGAGCACCGAACCCGATCGCCAGGCCGCCGATGCCAAGGCCCGCAAGCGCGGTACTCATGTTGAATCCAAGATTCCCGAGGATCGCAAGAACACCAAGAATGAAAATGACAATTTTCAGGATGCGCTCGCCCAGCAGCATCAAAGTTCCCGTGCCGGCGTGACCGCCCGCGAGAGCGCGAACCCGAACCCGGCGTAAAGACCAGCGCACAAAACGCCACGCGATCCATGTGGCGCTCAGAATGAGGGCGATATACGTGATTTGGAAGTAATAATGCCGCGAAAGCAGCGGCATCCGCAGATACACCACAAATATCTGGTGGATCAGCGTGCTCGTAAGCAGCCATGCAGGCCCTGAGACGGTTCGCCAGTTCGAGAGTTCAATGCGTCCATGCCTGCGTGCCCACCATCGGAGCGGAATCTCGAGCAAGGCAAGCAGAAGCCAGCCTATAGCGGCAGCGACCGGCACCCCGATTAGTAGAGCGCCCCATTGCCAAAGCGGCATTCCGGCAAACTGATACCTGACCAGGAAGCGCGGAAGTTTGCTTTCCACCTGGCGCGCTTCAGCCTGATCATAAAGCTCCGGTAGCCTGGCAAGCGTGTCCGCAGAGATCAACCAAATCTTGCCTGCGTTCGCATCCGAGACGCGCACAAGATCAAGATCGACCTCAACGTCACCGGCCGACATTGTTCCCAATTTCTGATGTCCGATTGGTACTCCCTCCTGAGGCGTTCCCTCAGGCTGGTTATATCGGCTGGGATTTCCTGTGAAAACGTGATCCAGAACAAACTTGAGTTTGGTGGCGGTTTGCTCGCCTTCTATCTGCCGATGCGCAGGACTCATCTGGAGATACTGCGCAGCGATACTGTCATCACCCGACTGGGCTGCCTTCAAGAAGCCAAATAGAGAGCTTGAGGGCGTTGTGCGGCCGAGGGGATCAGAAGGCGTGTTCGCACCTGCAGGCGTTACGGATTGCAGGGCCTGCGTGATTGGTCCCTGCGCTGACGAGGGACTAGCAGCCGCGAGAAGAACGACCGGGAGGAGAACAATCTTGCAGAAACGGATCATGTTCGACTCCCGCCAACGATACGCTAGTTCCCGCTTCGCTCGCATACCACGATTCATTGGCCTTCTCTCGGAGAGAAATCCACATCATCCCCGCTTCGGCCGATAAATGTGCGTGCTGGTGCCAAAGAATACTTCGGCGGACTCCATTACGGTCTCGGAGAGAGTTGGGTGCGGGTGGATTGTAAGAGCAATATCCTTCGCCAGAGCCGCCATTTCAATGGCGAGTACGCCTTCGGCGATCATCTCTCCCGCCCCAACTCCGACGATCCCAACTCCGAGTACGCGCTCGGTCTGCGGATCGAAGATCAACTTTGTCATACCTTCCGGACGATCAAGGGTGATGGCACGTCCGGAAGCCGCCCACGGAAATTTCGCGACTTTGATTTCGCGGTTTTCCTTTTGCGCCTGCGCTTCGGTTAAGCCAGCCCACGCGATTTCTGGATCGGTGAATACGACCGCAGGAATCGCATTCGGCTCAAATGCGACTTTGTGTCCCGCGATCGCTTCCACCGCGGTACGGCCTTCGTGTGACGCCTTGTGTGCCAGCATCGGCTCGCCCACAACGTCTCCAATCGCGTAAATCGCAGGATCGTCGGTTTGTAATTGTTTGCTCACCTGAATGAATCCGCGCTGTCCCACTTGTACCCGTGTTTTTTCCAGCCCCGGAATCTCGGAATTTGGCTTGCGTCCAACGGAAACCAGCACGCGATCAAAAACTTTTTCTTGCTGCGTCCCATCCTGTGCCTTCAACGTCACGCGAATTCCGCTGCCTTCTTCTTTCACGGACGCCACGGTGGTGTTCAGCAAAATCGCTTCGAATATCTTTTCCAAACGCTTGTGTAAAGGAAGCACGAGATCGCGATCAGCTCCGGGCAACAATCCGGGCAGCATCTCGACGACCGTTACCCGTGTGCCCAGCGCTGCATAAACCGATCCAAGCTCAAGCCCAATGTATCCACCGCCCACCACGAGAAGAGTTCCGGGAATATCTTCCAGATTCAGCGCGCCACTGGAATCCATCATTCGCGGCGTCTCAAGCTTCAAAGCAGGAACAACAGCAGGCCGCGATCCCGTCGCAATGATGATGCGATCAAAATTCATCGATTCTGTTGAGCCATCGTCCTTCGTGACGCTCAGAGTGTTCGAATTGTCGAACGCAGCGCGCCCCTGAATGTAGTGCACCTTCCGCTGCTTCGACAGCACGCCAAGTCCACCGGTGAGCTTCTTAACGATACCTTCCTTAAACGACCGCAGCCGCGCCAAATCAATCTTCGGCGCAGCAAATTCAACGCCCCAATCCTTCGCCTGATGCGACTCTTCAATCAGCTTCGCCACGTGCAGCAGTGCCTTAGACGGAATACATCCGCGATAAAGACACACGCCACCTGGATTCAACTCCGGATCGACCAATGTGACGTTCATGCCAAGATCGGCAGCAAGAAATGCGGCGGCATATCCACCCGGCCCGCCCCCAATAACAGCAACTTTCAAATTCGTGCTTTCGGACATATGATCCCTGAACGATAAAGGACACTAAGATTCACAAAGGAAACAGGCCCGAGTAAGAGGATTTCCTTCGTGTTCCTTCGTGCCCTTTGTGGTTTACGATTTTCTATCCTTGCACCGACAACAAAAACGGCTGCTCAAACGCCTCAGCGATCCATCGCAGAAATCTTGCCGCGTCGGCGCCATCGATCAGCCGATGGTCATAAGAGAGCGAGAGTGGCAGAATCAGCCTCGGCTCAAATTTCCCGTTGATCCACTCGGGTTCCATTCGCCCGCGCGATATCCCAAGAATCGCGACTTCCGGGAAATTCACGATCGGAGTAAATCCAATTCCCCCGATTCCGCCCAAATTTGTAATCGTGAACGTGCCACCCTCCATGTCAGAAGGCGCCAGCTTCTTGTCGCGAGCCTTTTTTGAAATCTGCGATAGCTCCACCGCCAATTCAACGATGTTCTTCTTGTCGACATCGCGGATCACGGGAACCAGTAGACCGCGATCGGTATCGGCCGCTACTCCAATATTGATGTACTGCTTGTAGACGATCTCTTCTTTCTCAATATCGATGCTGGCGTTGAACTGCGGAAATACCTTTAGAGCCGCCGCACAAACCTTCAGCCCGATCGCCGTCACGGTCATCTTCCCGCCGGCTTCCTCTGCCTTCGGCGCGAACCGCGCGCGCAGTTGCTCCAGTTCAGTGATGTCCGCGCGGTCGTGCTGGGTGACATGAGGAATCGTGTTCCAGGCTTCTGATAAGTGCTCAGCAGTCTTTCGCCGCACACCGCGCATCGAAACCCGCTCGATCTTGCCCCACTTGCCGAAATCCGGAAGCTGCGGCTGGCGGAAGTGTCCTGCCTGCGGAACCTGCGCCGCAGTCGCGGCAGATAACACCAGTGCCTTGGCGTGCGCCTTGACGTCGTCTTCACTGATGCGCCCGCCGGGGCCTGAGCCTTTCACCTCGTAAATATCGACTCCAAGTTCTCGAGCCAATCTCCGTACGTGCGGTGCGGCAGGAACCGGCTGCCGATGGTCGGTACCTGCGACCTTACCCAACTGCGCGGGCATGCTGAACGCCGGGACGGCCTGTTGCGGCTGATCTGGCGGGAGTGCCTGCTCTTCCGTTTTCCCCTCTGCTCGAATGGCGGCCTGAAACGCGAGGCGTGCTCCGTGCTGTCCAGAGACATGCTCCACCGGAGCTGTACGTGAACGCGTTGGTCCTGACGTAGCACCAGCGGCACCTTCCAGCGTGAAGATTACCTGCCCGACTTTGATCTTCTCGCCCTCTTTTACCTTGATCTCCTTCACCACGCCGCTAACCGAAGACGGAACTTCCACGACTGCCTTGTCCGTCTCCAACTCCATCACCGGCTGGCCCTCGGATACCTTCGCACCCGGAGAAATCATGAGCCGGACCAGATCGCCCTGTGAAATGTTCTCGCCGAGTTCCGGAAGTTTGAACTCGCTTGCCCCTGATCCCGTTGACGTCGCAGCAGGTGCAGAAGCAGGCGGCGCTGCCGGAGTTGCTTCTTGTATCGCGGAGGAAACAGCCGTAGAAGTCTGTTTCGGAGCAGAAGCATCTGGCGTTTCCTTCACGGGAGGTGGAACCACAGCCTGACCTTGCGGTACAGAAGCCGAGGCACCTTTCGGCTCCGCTCCATCGACAGTAAAGATCACCTGTCCGACCTTGATCTTCTCGCCTTCCTTAACGCGAATTTCCTGGACGGTCCCGCTGACTGAGGATGGCACTTCGACGACGGCCTTATCGGTCTCCAGTTCCATCACGGACTGGCCGGCGTCGATCTTAGCGCCCGGTTCAACCATCAGGCGCACCAAGTCGCCCTGCGAAATGTTCTCTCCCAACTCCGGAAGTTTGAATTCAATCACTGCGTCTGTTTTCCTTTGATTCTGGGTTGTAGCGTTCCTGCGCTTGGTTCTATTGACGACTGTTGCAACGTTTCGGAGCACGAATTCAACAATCAACAGTCAAGAAATCAACAATGCGTTTCTAGCTGATCGCCGGATTCGCCTTCTCCGGATTGATGCCCAATTCCTGCACAGCGCGCTTCACCACGTCAGTGCCAACCTTCTTCTCGCGAGCTAGAGCGCCAAGAGTTGCCAGCACAATATGCTTCGCGTCGACCTCGAAGAAGTCGCGCAGCGCGACCCGGTTTTCGCTGCGTCCGAATCCGTCGGTCCCGAGCGAAACCAGTTGTCCGGGCACCCACTTGCTCAGGCTCTCCGGCAGCACCTTCATATAATCCGACGCCGCAATGAACGGCCCCTGCGCATCCTTCAATGTCTGCGTGACATACGGAACCTTCGCCGCCTCGCCCGGATGCAACATGTTCCACCGCTCGCAATCATTCGCGTCACGATACAGCTCTTTGTAGCTAGTGACGCTCCAGACGTCCGCGCCTACGCCGTACTTCTCTTCTAGAATCTGCTGTGCCTTCAGAACCTCGAACATGATCGAGCCACTGCCCAGTAACTGCGCCCGAAGTTTCGCATCGCTCTTCGCCGAGGCCTTGAATCGATACAGCCCCTTCAGAATGCCTTCCTTGACACCTGCCCCGTCGGGCATTTCCGGCATCGGCAACGGCTCGTTCCCGACCGTCAAGTAATAGAAGACCGACTCCTGACCGATGTACATCCGCTTGATGCCATCCTGAATAATGATCGCGATCTCGTACGCGAATGCCGGATCGTACGCCAGCAAATTCGGCACCGGCAGTGCCAGCACGTGGCTATGGCCGTCCTGATGCTGCAGTCCTTCGCCCGCCAGCGTCGTGCGTCCGGCAGTTCCGCCAATCAGGAATCCGCGGCAACGCATGTCCGCCGCCGCCCAGATCAGGTCTCCAATCCTCTGGAACCCGAACATCGAGTAATAGATGAAGAAGGGAATCGTGTTGATTCCGTGATTCGCATACGCGCAGCCCGCCGCGATCAGCGAGCACATCGACCCAGCTTCGGTAATCCCCTCCTCGAGAATCTGACCGTTCTTCGCTTCCTTGTAATAAAGAAGCGTGTCCATGTCGACCGGCTCGTAATTCTGTCCAACGCTCGAATAAATTCCTACCTGCCGGAACAGCGCTTCCATACCGAACGTTCGCGCCTCGTCCGGCACAATCGGCACGATATATTTTCCTAGCTCCGGATCGCGCAACAGCTTCGCCAGCAGCCGCACGAACACCATGGTCGTCGATACTTCGCGCCCATCGGTGCCTTTGTGGAATTCCTCGAAGTGCGAGTCCGGGAACGGCTTCATCGTTTCGGCGCGCGGTTTCCGGGCCGGCATAAATCCGCCCAACTGCTGGCGCCGCGCCTGCATGTACTTGATCTCTGCGCTATCGTCCGCCGGACGATAGAACGGAGCTTTGTGCAGTTCATCATCCGGAATCGGAATCCCGAACCGTGACCGGAACATCTCCAGTTCGTCGTCGTTCAGCTTCTTCTGCTGGTGCGTGATGTTCTTGCCTTCACCCGCTTCGCCCAGCCCGTACCCCTTAATCGTCTTCGCCAGCACAATCGTCGGCGATCCCGTATGATCCACCGCTGCCCGGAACGCTGCATGCACCTTGATCGGATCATGTCCACCAAGCCGCATTCGCGCCAACTGGTCGTCGGAAAGATGTTCCACCATCTTCAGCAGCCGCGGATCGCTGCCAAACAGGTTCTGCCGGAAATAAGCGCCGCTCTCCACGAAATATTTCTGATACTGCCCATCGCTGATCTCGCCCAGCCGCCGCACCAGTATTCCATCGCGATCATTCGCAATCAGGCTGTCCCAATCGGATCCCCAAATGCACTTGATAACATTCCAGCCCGCGCCCCGGAAAATCGCTTCCAGTTCCTGAATGATCTTTCCATTCCCGCGCACCGGCCCGTCCAGCCGCTGCAAATTGCAATTGACGACAAAGATCAGATTGTCCAGCTTCTCGCGCGACGCGAGCGTGATCGATCCCAGCGACTCCGGTTCGTCCATCTCGCCATCGCCCAGGAACGCCCAAACCTTGCCACCAGTCGAAGTCTTCAACCCGCGATTCTCCAGATACTTGATGAACCGCGCGTGATAAATCGCCTGGATCGGCCCGAGCCCCATCGAGACCGTCGGGAACTCCCAGAAATCCGGCATCAGCCACGGATGCGGATAGGACGATAAGCCGCCGCCGGGCTTCAGTTCGCGCCGGAAATTCTCCAGTTTCTCCTTCGAAAGTCGCCCTTCCAGAAACGCGCGTGAATAAATCCCCGGCGCAGCATGTCCCTGGAAATAAACAATGTCGCGATCGCCGTTCTCCGTCTGTGCCCGGAAAAAATGATTGAACGCCACTTCATACAGCGTCGCCGCCGAAGCAAACGTCGAGATGTGCCCGCCAATGCCTTCCTGGATCTTGTTGGCTCGGACCACCATTGCCAGCGCATTCCAACGCACCAGGCTCTTGATCCGCCGCTCCATCTCCTGGCTCCCCGGAAACGGAGCCTGCTGCTTCGACGGGATAGTGTTTTGATAGGGCGTGGTCGCGGTGAAAGGGATGTTGACCCCGGCCTCGCGCCGGGCATGCAGCGCTAGCTGCTGTAGCAAACGGCCGGCCCGCTCCGGGCCTCCGTGCGACAAGACATAATCAAGGGAATCAACCCATTCCCGGGTTTCCAACACTTCCTGACCGTTCGTTTCGCTCTGAGCCACTTCTACTCTCCCCATTGAGTGATGCGGAATACTCCATCATATCAAGTGCCGAACGTTTGCTGGGCTGTCATCGACACCGATTCGTCGATGCCAGTCCGAACGCCAACCATCGCCGTGGAAGAGCGGCCCTTAAGGGCCGCGTCCAATGCATCGGAATAATCGGGGGCTTTAGCCCCCAGTCAAACTGAAACGTCCCGCAACCATCCTTGCGGACACTAGAAGCCTGAGCGTGCACCCGCCCGGACGGGCGACCGACAATAGCCCGGCGCTTCCAGCGCCGGAAAAACCGCGGTTTGCCACGCATCCCGTAGGGACGCCTGAACCTGCTCACGTTCCGCCTTCATTGCCTAAATGATTAAATGACTAAATTCATTGTCCCGGGCGATAGAATGTCGATCGGAAACCCATGCTCCGCCTCCTGATCCTAGCCATCATCGTCGCCGTTCTAGCCGTCCTGATCACACGCCGGATGTCCCGAACCTCCCCACCTGCCACCGGCGCCCTGGCACCCGACTTCACTCTCCCCTCGCAAGACGGCACTCCCGCTAGCCTCAAGGATCTCCGTGGCAAATGGGTCGTCCTCTACTTCTATCCCAAAGATCAGACTCCCGGCTGCACCCGCGAAGCCCACGAATTCCAGGTCGACCAGTCAAAATACGCGGAGCACAATGCCGTAGTCCTCGGAGTCAGCCTCGACACCATCGACTCCCACAAAAACTTCTGCGCCAAGCAAGGACTGAATTTCAAACTTCTCTCCGACGCCGGAGGCAAAGTCGCCGCAACCTATGGATCGCTGACGAACTTCGCGGTCGTAAAATTCGCCACTCGCCACTCTTTTCTCATCGATCCCACAGGCCGGATCGCAAAGACATACTCCACCGTCAACCCAGCCACCCACAGCGCCGAAGTTCTCGCCGCCCTCGCCCAATTGCAACTCTCTCAGTCGTCCAATCGGTAGGCGGAGTTCCTCAGATCGCAGACGCAGCATTAAAGTGCGCGCATCGGAAAAGACCTGGTTCAGCGGCTGAAATTCACTTCTCTACTCTCGAAGGAGAGAGTACTGAACAACTCGCGTTCGTTTCTCGATGAGTAGCCAGTCGAGTGCTTGGGCTAGAGGTCAGAAGGCTTTCGGGCTCCCATCCTCATGCGGAATGCTAAACCCACGGGCGCCTTTGCCGATAACACAACCGTAGGTCATCTTGTCCCTCTTTGATCCGGACTGGGCGCGGGCTCCGTGTGTACCTCGAAACGGAAAATGCAGACGTTCGCCTCAGGGAAAGGTTTTATGTCGAGATGCTTGAGATATTTATGGTTTGTAACCTTAGCGGGTGTTTCTCTTATGTCAGGATGCGGAGGCGGAACCGGCGTGGCCCCGGTAACTCCGGTCCCACCAAGCTATTACCAGGTGGTGACGGTCTCCGACCTGCACTTTAAGCCGCTCTACGATCCCAGCCTGTTTCCGCAGCTCGTCGCTACGCCACCAACCCAATGGGCCAGTATCTTTAAAACGTCTAACGTGACGGCCCCCTCGGTTGGAGGAACGGATACGAACTATCCACTGCTCGCCGCCACATTGGCGAGTTTGCAGAAGACCGCGAAAAACAGTCCGGTCGTTCTCTTTACGGGCGACCTGCTTGGACACAATATCCCGACGATCTATTGCGCGTTGCTCAATGCTCCGAATCCGCCACCCCCAACCTGCACCACTGATAACGGCGCACAGATCCAACAGTTCATTAACAACACTTTTATGTTCGTAGCCACTGACTCCTAGAATTTCCTCCATCGTGCGGATGAAATCTACAGTGTTATATGCCGTCGAGATGACTGCTCCTTGCTTCACATACGCACCGGCGATAAAAGCGATGGTACGGTGAGAGTCGACGTGATCGGCCCCGTCTTGCGCGTCGTCTTCGATGACGAAGATCAGTGTGTTCTGCGCATAAACACTATTTGCAACTTTCTGAACCAGCAGCCCGACGGCATAATCGTTATCTGCCTGCATCAACTCCGGCGTGTTCACCATGTCGGAAGCCGTGTCGAAGCTGCCGGTGTGATCGTGCATCATCCGCACCAGGCTCAGCGCTGGAAGTCCGCCTTTCGCATAGTTCGCGTCGAAATCCCGCTCCCATTCCTTAAATCGGTAGTAATCGGGAAAATTGTTGTCGAAGCCGCGATAGTACGGGTCGGAGGCACTACATCGATCTCACGATCGCGAATGCTGGATACATAGGCCACGGCGTGTGCGTCGTTCGTGTCGTTCGCGACGGTGTCCTGGATCACGACCCAGAACGGATACTCACCTCCCGGAGTTCCTGACGCCGCCGACACCAGGCTTTTTCCCGGGCGCAAGTCTAGATTCGATACCGGCGGATTTCCGTTCGACGCAACAGGCTGGCCGGTTGCGACGTCGACGGGCTGCCAGCTTCCATATCCTCCACTGAAGATCGAGATCGGATCGTTGAAGTAGTTAGTTACGATCATCGTCTTCCCGCTCGGCGAGACGGCAATGCCGGCGGCGCAGGGATACACATACACCTGAGAATTCACCGGGACCAAGCCGACCGGCGGCGCCGCATTCAGTCCAACGCCCATGTTGCTGTTTCCTAACTCGAATAGGGCACGGGGCCGATCTGTGTCTGAGCTGTGTTCTCTTCCGCCCATATTGCACCGGTCAAAGAAAAGATATGGATGTCATCCATGCTGCAGCCGGGGACATAAAAGTGGGTGCCGCTCGGATCCCACGCAATTCCGAAAATGGGTGATTGGAATCGGCAAGACCTGCTTCTTGATAGGAGCACCGCTCGAGATGTCGTAGACGAAGACGTATTCTTCCGAGTCGGATTTTTCAAACGATGTCAGCGAATCGCTGCCCTGGTCGAAGACGCGGTTGTAGCCCGCTGGTCAGGACCAGCATGGTGTTGCCATCCGGGCTTACCGTCGTCGTAGCGGCATGCGTAGCCAGCCACCCGGGATTGTCTGGCAGGTCTGGATTGAGTTGCTGGACTTGCGCTCCAGACGGAGCCAGCGGCGTGATCGTCTGCTCCATGTTCGGGATGGTCTGTGCCCATGGAGCCGCGGCGTCCACCGTGATGCTCACTCTTCCCACGGCATTGCCCCCAGAAGTCGATGCAGTGACGGTGTATGTCTCAGTGGAGCTCACCCTCGACGGAGTTTCACGGATCGTTCCCGTACTGCCATTCAGTGTTAGTCCGTCTGGAAACGGCGGGGCGACAGTATAAGCGCCCGTGACCCTATTGCTGATCTTGAGAGGGGCGATGGCTTGTCCGGCGGTGTAGACAACTGTGCTCGGCGAATAAGACAAGGTTGTCGCGTTATTCTCGACCGTGATCTTCAGCTTCGCCGTCGCGCTTCCGAATGCATTGCTGGCTGTGACGGTGTAAGAAGACTGCGTCGATGTAGCCGATGGAGTTCCGCTGATTCTGCCACTCGTAGGATTCAATGTGAGACCTGTGGGAAGTGACGGGCTCACTCCATACTCTGTCGGCTCGCCCCCGATGCTGCTCGGGATGTTCACCATGATCTGCGTGTTCGCCGTGTAGATCGCTGGGTTACTGCTGTAAGTAAGGCGAGTTGGCGCGCCGTTCGTTAACGCAATGCTCAGCGCGGCAGTTGTGCTGCCGCCCGCATTGTAAGCGGTGACGGTGTAAATGGATTGGTCGGTGGCAACCGTTGGGGTGCCGCTGATTACACCAGTAGAACTGTTCAGACTCAAACCCCACGGAAGTGTCGGAACGATACTGAACGACGTCACAGTGCCGCCCTCACAACTCGGTGTATTGGACGTGATAGCCGCTCCCACGGGGTACGTAGCTGAAGGTCGCGGTGTAGGTCAGATTCGAAGGTGCCTGTGTTTGGCCCGGGGTCGGTGCTGGATTTGACCGAGTGCCGACACCACCGCCGCATCCGCAGATTGAAACTAATAGGCCGGTCAGGAACACGTCCATCGTATTGATCGCATCCGATGACTCCCTTAATGTTTTTGTACACTCAGCTAATCGCGTAGCGTCAGCACAAGACCATTCGTGCAGATCTCTCATAGAGTTCGCGTTGCTGAAGCGCCGCTTGCGCAGATGACGGATCGAACACTTGCGCGCTTTTGCAAACCGGAACGGGGACAAGCACTCGGTTTGCCGAAATCGATGAGAAAACGCTTATCGCCGGAAAAGCAGCGGGTCAGTACACTAATTCAATGGCATCCGCCGTTCAAAATCATCTCGGGGGCCCTGCCTCAAAACGAGGTTCCTACCACTTCCCGCCCGGATTCGAGCGCAATCTCATCTGGTTTGCCTGGCGCAGGTTTCGCGCCGCGAATCCCATCTTTCTTTTTCAGCACCTCGCGGCGACCTATGGCGACATCGCCCACTACAAGATCGGATGGAACCACATCGTCTTCCTGAATCATCCCGACTACATCCGCGAAATCCTCGTTGTTCAAAACGACAACTTCACCAAAGAGCGTACCGTTCGCCGCTCAAAGATGCTTCTCGGCGAAGGCATGATCACCGCCGAAGGCACCGAGCATCGCCGTCAGCGCCAGGTCGCCCAACCTGCCTTTCATCGCCAGCGCATTCCGGAATACGCCGCCACTATCGTCCGCGAAGCAGCGCGCACGCGCGACACGTTTCGTGCCGGCGAACAACGCGACATCGCCCTCGACATGATGCATCTCACCCTCAACATCGTCGCCCAGACGCTCTTCGCCGCCGACTTGCACGACAAAGTTCGCGAGTTGGCTGATGCCATCAATCGCATCATGTCCCTCTACAACTTCCTGGTCTTGCTGCCGGCCGCCGAGTTGCTGGTCCATATGCGTCCGCCCGGACTAGCTGCTTTCGTTCGCGCCCGCAAACGCATCGATGCCGTCGTCTATCGCATGATCGAGGCTCACAGAAGAGAGAGAACGGCAACCGGTAGCCTGCTCGACATGATGCTCGCCGCATCCCCGGATCGAAGCGAAGCGGCAGAGAAGTCGCTTCGCGATCAGGTGATCACAATCTTCCTCGCCGGATACGAAACCGTCGCCAACGCCCTTTCCTGGACGTGGTATCTGCTTTCACAGAATCCCGACTGCGAACGCCGCTTTCACGCCGAGATTGATCGTGAACTCCACGGCCGCACGCCCACCTACGACGACATTCCCCTCCTCCGCTACGTCGAGATGGTGCTGGCCGAATCGATGCGGCTTTATCCACCGGCCTGGGCGATGGGGCGTTATGCCTTAAACGATTTTCAGCTTGGAGATTATTTCCTGCCCGCCAAGACCACGGTCCTCATGAGCCAGTTCGTTACGCATAGGGACGAACGCTTTTTCCCGGACCCGCTCCGCTTCGATCCCGAACGTTTCACTCCCGAGGCAAAGATGAAACGCCAGAAATTCAGCTACTTTCCGTTCGGAGCAGGCTTCCGCCAGTGCATCGGTGAATCGTTCGCGTGGATGGAAGGGATCTTAGTTCTCGCAACGCTGGCGCAGAAATGGAAATTCAGCCTGGTCCCAAATCACCCTGTCGAACCTGAGCCACTCATTACCCTGCGGCCAAAGTTCGGGATGAGAATGCAGGTCGAGGCTCAAAGGATAACTTCATGACTCCGCTCGTGGGCTTATTCACGCCCTCCCGACATTCGTTCCAGCCGATGCATGCCCGATTTGCGAAGCCCGAAAAGCACTACCCAGCCCACCAATCCCAATGCGCAGAAAAACATCCAGAGAAGCACGACCGGAGGTACCAGGGCCCAGTGCGAAGGTTGGATCGGAGCAATTTGCGGATTCACATCAGGCAGCGACCTCGCGATGTCTCCGCCCTTCTTGATGGCCATTAGGACACCACCGAGAATCAACATCATGAAGACCACCGTCGCTTTTGGAAAACGAAATCCGTTGCGCATAATGAACTCCTTTCTTGGAAACGAAAATTTGAAGTCTCGCCAGTCTGCAATTCGCAAATGTTCCGTCAGTGCTCCAGTAACGAGTCCCAGAACTTCGCGGAAGGTAAAAATCGACTGATTGATGATGTTCTCGCGAATGACCTCCGACCTTGCTTCCGCAATAACGTCGAGCATTTCGTCCGCAAATTCTCTCCGGTACGCCGCGGGATAAAGTCGGAGAAGCCGTCGATAGACGTTAAGCATCCGTCACCTCTCCTTCATCGCTACCCGCAGAGTCGCGAGGCGGGTGATGTGCTTCATTCGGTCGATTTCCATTTGCAGGTTTCTCCGGCCCTGAGAAGTCAGCCGATACGCCTGCCGTCCGCGCGACGTGTCCTCGTCGTCGAACCGCTCAATCCAATCGTCATCCAGAAGGCGCCGCAACGCGCCGTAAAGCGTTCCTGTACTCAGCACAACCCGCCCATTGCTCATCCGTTCCACGTCTTTCAGGATGGCGTATCCATGCTGCGGCTGCCCTGCCAGACTCAGCAGGATGAGCAGCACCGGTTCAGTCAGCGGAAGGCTCTCCATTATGGCTCCATGCGACATGTCGTATAACGCCATATTGTACCGAAGCCGCGCCCATGTCAAGCGCCATTTTCGTAACGTTAGGGAGTGACCGAGATCTGGCTTCCCGAAAATTGCGCGACTTTGTCCGGCTCGTCCGAAGCGTTCACGCCAACGCCATGATTGCCCCTGACCACGACCACGCGGAACGTCCGGTTCTTCAGCATTCCCGGAAACTGGCCCTTGCGCTCCCCGATTGTGAGCGTGTGCGCCGCATCGTCCCAATGCAAGGGAATCGTGGCGTAGACGCCCTTCTCGTAGGCGTAGCCATCGTTCTCGTCTTCGTAAATCGTGAAGTCCCCGTCCGTTCCCGGATAAATCCGAAGCTCAATCGGATCCTCCGCCTTCTGCGTCGACCATTCCTGATCCGGCCCCAGAGGTACGATCGAACCTGCGCGAACGTAAACCGGCAAGCGGTCGAGCGGCGTGATGGCGTTGATCATGTGTCCGCCTTCGACGGCAGCTCCTGTCCAGAAGTCGTACCACTTCGCCTCGGGAAGATAGACCGGACGCGTATTCGACGAAGGCTCAGTGACTGGATTGACCAGAAATGCCGGGCCATACATGAACTGATCTCCAACGTCCTGCGCACGAGAATCGTTGCGGAAGTCCATCACCAGCGGCCGCATCGGAGTGTAGGCCTCCGAGGTCGTCTTCCATGCCAGCGAATAAATGTAAGGCAGCATGCGATAGCGCAGACGGTCGAAGTTCACCAGAATGTTCTGAGCATCCGGCCCATACGACCACAATTCGTTCTCGTCAGGATTACGCGTTCCATGCACTCGCAGCACGGGGTTAAAAGTAGCGTACTGAAACCAGCGGATGAAGAGTTCGCGAAACGCAGGATCGGTCGGGCTGCCGAAAACAAAGCCGCCGATGTCAGTAGTCCAATAAGGAATTCCGGAGAGCGCAAAGTTCAATCCCGCCGGGATCTGCCGTCGGAAACTGAACCAATCGGAATTGATGTCGCCCGACCAAGCTGTGACTCCATTTCGCTGTGACCCGGCAAACGCAGAGCGGGAAAGAATGAAAACTCGTTTCTTATCCGAAGCGCTCCGCTGACCTTCGTAAACTGCGCCCGTATCGAGCAGCGGATAAACATTCACATACCGGTTCCCGCTGCCCGCAGCCAGTTTGTGATTGAGCAGGATGTTGTCTTCCTGCCCTTCCGTCTCAGGTTCGGTGGTATCCATCCACCAAGCATCCGCGCCAATGCTGAACAGTCCCTTGTTGACTTCATCCCAGTAGAATTTGCGCGCCTCCGGACTGGTCGCGTCATAGACGGCCATCGCATCCGTGTGAAATGGCGGCTTTGCGTATTTGAATTTGTCGACGAACCATCCCTTGCTCTGCATGTAGTCATAGTTCTTTGAACCCGGCTCGAAGAACGGCCAAATCGAGATCATCAGGTGAAAATTCTCGCTGTGCAGTTGGTCGAACATCCCTTTCGGATCCGGATAGTTGTTATTGAAAACAAACTCGCCCTTGCGATTCCACCAGAACCAGTCCTGCACGATATTGTCGACTGGAATGTGCAGATCTCTGTACCTCTTCGCCACTCCGAGAATTTCTTCCTGCGATTTGTAGCGGTTCTTGCACTGCCAAAAACCGTACGCCCACTTTCCGAACATGGGCGCCTGGCCTGTCAGATCACGGTATTCCGCGATGATCTTGTCGAAATCGGGGCCGTATAGAAAGTAGTAATCGATGACATCAGCAACTTCCGAACTGATGTACAGATAGTTGGCAAAGCGGTTGTTGAACCGGCTGCGGGAGGTGTTGTTCCAGAAAATCCCGTAACCTTTGCTTGAAAGCATCAGGGGCACAGCGATGTTGCTGTTCTCTTGCGAGATGTCGACCGACTCGCCGCGGTAATTCCAAACACCCGACTGATGCTGTCCCAATCCGTACAGCCCTTCATGAGAGCCGTAGATGTTGACGAAGGACTCGGCGCGGTACGTGTCCTCGCCATTCACCTTCGCGGGGGTCAGCTTGCGCGAGGCTTCCTGCACCAGCGCGTTTCCATTCGCGTCGGCATAGGCGATCGCCCCGTCCTTTTTCGTCACCATGATCTTCAGCGCTGAGGTACTCAACGTGACCGCATCATCGCTGGACTGCATCGTCCACTTCGCCGCCGGCCAGCTTTGTTTGATCACGACATAATCTGTTTTCTTGGGGAATGTCGCCGTCGCCGAATAGAGCACTCGAATTACGGAATCGGAGCAGACCTGCAACTTAAGGGTGCCGGTGCCCATGGAAAACACAACGCCATCGCCTTCCTGCTGCACCTTCTTGACGGGATTCATTGGCGTCCACTGGGCATGCAACTGGCCAATCGACATGCCGATCCAAATAGTGATCAATAGAAATAAGCGCGCGCCTCTCATGTTTCTCGTGCTCCCATTTGCGTGTCTGAAAATTAGTTTCCGAACTTACGGGCTTGCGACCTCGAGTGCAACACTCGAAGTCTCCACCGAACTGGGACCTACCATAATGTCGAACATTCCAGGTTCAACGACGGAATTCATATTGACGTCAATGAGAGAAATATCTTCCGGGCTGATCATGAACTCGACCGTCGTCTTCTGCCCGGGATCAAGACTCACGCGTTTGAACCCGCGTAGTTGCTTCACCGGACGGGTGCGGGACGCGACGCGTTGGTGAACATAGAGCTGAGCGACCTCATCTCCTGCGCGAGTGCCGGTGTTCGTGATCTCTACGGAAACTTTCGCGTTGCCACCCGGCAAGATCTTCGTAGGTTCGATCCGGAGGTTGTCGAACCGAAATTGGGTGTAACTGAGACCGAAGCCAAATGGATAAATCGGCTCCCGTCCATCGAACAGATATGAGCGATTACGCGAGGGCTTGTGATCGTAATAATCAGGAAGCTGGCCCACCGATTTCGGAAAGCTGATTGGCAGCTTTCCCCCGGGATTAACGTCTCCAAACAAGACGTTCGCGGTAGCCGTCCCACCCATCTCGCCCAAGTACCAGCCCTCCAGGATTGCGCCGGCGTGTTCCTTCTCATAATTGATGGAGAGCGGACGGCCATTGATCAGCAGCACTACTGTCGGAGTTCCAGTTTCGACGACCGCTCGAACCAGCGCCTCCTGTGAACCCAGCAGATCGAGAGAGTCGCGATCGCCCAGATGCTGCTCGGACCACGCTTCACGGTTAGTCGCTTCGTTCTCTCCAACCACCACGATCGCGACATCTGATTTCTTAGCCAGAGCAGCCGCGGATCGAATGCCTTCGATCTCTGTCTTTGGATCAGGCTGCTCAACTTTGTTCTCGTACCATGCCGCCCAACCCTGTTTACCGGTCGTGATCTTGCAACCTTCGGCATAGAGAACCTTCACAGTCGCCGGAACGCGTTTCTTGATGCCGTCGAGGACGCTGATCTGATTTCCAGCGCCGGGATCGCGGCTGTATCCGCCGAGGTGCACGTCGGCGGCATTAGGACCGATCACTGCAATCGACTTCAGCTTGTTCACGTCAAGCGGCAGGAGGTTCTTGTCGTTTTTCAGTAGCACGATGGACTTCTGCGCCACCTCCAGCGCCAGCCTCTGGTGCTCCGGCGAATTCGTTATCTTCTGCGCATAGTCCGGATCGACAAATGGATTCTCGAAAAGCCCCAGCCGGAACTTTGCCTCGAGAACTCTGAGCACAGCTTGATCGAGTTCTGCTTGCGGAATTTTTCCCTCGTTCACCTGATCCAGCAGCGTCGCGTAGACCGAGCCATCGGAGAGGTCGTAATCCACTCCCGCGGCAAGAGCCTTCCGTGCAGCTTCGGCGAAATCGCCCGCCACGTGATGCGTCTCGACGAGCATTTGCAGCCCGCCGCCATCCGAGGTCACATAACCCTGAAAGCCCCATTCTTGTCGGAGCACTTTATCGAGAAGCCAGTGATTGATATGGGCTGGAATGCCGTCGATCTCGTTATAAGAAGCCATCGCGCTGCCAACATGCGCTTCTTGTACAGCAGCCTGGAAGGGAACAAGAAACGTTTCCCGTAGTTCACGTTCAGAAAAATTCGCCGGTGCGGTGTTTGTGCCACTCTCAGGCTGGCCATGGGCGGCGAAGTGTTTCATCGTGGCGAGTACGTGATGGCGGTCAATCATCCACGACGTACCTTGCAATCCGTTGATGGCAGCCACACCCATTCGCGACACGAGATAAGGATCTTCGCCATAAGTCTCTTCCGTTCGTCCCCATCGCGGATCGCGCGCTAAATCCAGAACCGGGGTGAAAGCCTGATTCGCACCAGCCGAAGACATCTCATCCGCTGCGGCATTGAATGCCCGTTGAACGAGGACAGGATCCCATGTGCTCGCCAGTCCCAAGACTTGCGGGAAACTGGTACTGCCGTATGCCATGAATCCGTGCAAAGCCTCTCCCTGAAAGAGGCCAGGAATACCGAGCCGCGTTTTTTCTACCAGGAAGTGCTGTGCGCGATTCCTTAGCTCAGCCGCATCGTGTGCCGAGACTTGGGAGTCCTCTGCGTAGAGCTTTCTCAAATCTCCAAAGATTTGCTTTTCTTCCACATTATTCGACTCGTGGGCCCGCCTCCGGCCGCCAGCCAACTGGTCCACCTTTTCTTCCAAAGTCATTCGTCGCAGCAGATCGGCCGCTCTCTGTTGCACGGGAAGAGACGCGTCGCGGTAAGCCGGCCGAGATTCCTGCGCAAAACATGAGTACGAAAGAGTAATAAACAAGAGGGAAGTAAGAATTAGTCGATAACGGGGCATCACGCCTCCTGCATAGGGCGTTCGAGATGAGCCAATGCGTAAACGTTTACGGAAATCCGCAACCGCGAAGCATACCACGGAGGCGTGGGTTCAGATGTGATTGCAGCAGCTAAGTGATCCCGTTGAGTTAGCGAGCGACTCGACCCTGAAGTATCTGTCTAGCCGCGCGCTCACCGCTCGCGATTGCGCCATGAACTGTGCCGTTGTTGCCAGTCACATCTGTCGCTTCACCGGCAAAGAATAGTGTCTCATTGAGCGGCATCCCGAGGGTCTGCTGAGCGCCGTCGCATCCAACTTTGCCGTAACTGTAGGCGCCGCGTGAAAACGGATCCGATTGCCAATCATGGGAGTAAGCATCTACGACTAGTTTCCCAAGACCATCTGAATTGACCCCGATCAAACGTGCGAGTGTTTCAACGGCTTTTTGCTTCACAAACGATATGTCCTGCCCAGAAAGTCGCTCGGCTGCGCGAAACGGAGCCCATCCGGTGACGAGTGGATACTTCCCTGGATTGGTTGTCCACCAAGTCGGGATCAATTCATCATCCGAGAAGAGAAAGCTCATGTTAGCGAGTGTTCGCTTGCCCGCGGGGCGAATCTTCTCCCAGAATCGTTGCCGAAACTGAAGCGTGACGCGGATCACCTTGCCCATCTCAAGTTTGTCCATCGCTTGAAGCTTCTCGAGGGGAAGTTGCGGCGTGAACTGAATAGCTCCAGGTTCTCCTGGAGATGCTTTCAGTACGCCGAGTGGGATCGTGATCAGAACTGCAGATGCCGAAAAGTTCGAAATGCCCTGCGGGGTGCCCGCTTTGGCCGCCACCGTTCCTTTGTCCCACTTGATAACTTCGACAACAGTGTTGAGATTCAGATCAATGCCAAGGCTCGTGATTTTCCGGTTGAAGATGTTCAACAGAGCCGCATATCCGTTCTCGGCACGAAATGCCCGATCACCCTCGATCTTCTCTTCCGCGCGCGATTCCTGGACAAGCCAATGAACTCCGACCAGCTGAGGATCGGCGGCATTAAATCCACTGATGTATTCGGTCGCGTGTTTCTTCGCATTCTCCAGCCGTGGATCCCGCGAAGGATTTGGGAAACGGCGCTCAAGAAATGACAGAAATGATTCATCGTCCGATGAATCGTCCATCGCCTCAAGAATCCGGCCCGCGTCGGGAAAAAAGTCGCAAGGCGCGAGCCCGTTTGGGGAAACGCACCACATATCGCCGTCGACTTCGCTTGTTCTCACTCCGGCTTGCTCTAGAGCATCCCAGATCGCGCGTGCCTTGCCGTGAATGAATTCGGCCCCGTACTCGATAGGTGCATTCAATCCTCGTGCACGCTCGGTGTAGACCCGGCCACCGATTCGATCCCGGGCCTCCAAAATCGAAACAGAAAGTCCCGCTTCAGCAAGTTGAATCGCCGCTGCAAGACCTGCAACGCCTGCTCCCACGACAATCACGGATCTCTCTTCCGCCATTTTTAGTCGCTTCATCCCAAATTTCGTTTTGATGCCCTCTCGACTGCTCGCGTTCTGAAACTCAGAATCTACTGCAAACTACCGATTGAAGCATGATTCCTCGAAACCTAATGTCAGGAATGGTGACTGCACCGACTTGCCGCGAAGTCAGTCCGTCAACCTCCGCACACTGCGCGCTGGGAAGGAATACCTCATGTTTAATCAATGGCCTCTGATTCAGCAGATTAAAGGCGGTTTGCGCGGTACCGGAAGTGAAGCAATGTCGGAGCGCACCAGAAATCTGCAGATGAAGACCACGGGTGCGGAATCCACTCCTTCGATCTGTCCTTATTGCGGTGTTGGCTGCGGTCAACTGGTCTTTCACAAAGATGGAAAATTGATTTCCATTGAGGGTGACCCCAACTCGCCGATTTCTCGCGGCCATCTCTGTCCTAAAGGCGCTGACACCTTCGAATTGCATACTCATCCCAGTCGATTGAAGAAGGTAAAGTACCGGGCGCCGTTCGCAAAAGAATGGACCGATATCGATCTTGAGCAGGCAATGGACATGGTTGCCGACCGGCTCTGGCAGTCCCGTGAGCGCACATTCGAAGAAATGCGCGATGGCCAATCTCTCATGCAGACGACAGCCATCGCTCACCTGGGCGGAGCCACGCTCGACAATGAAGAGAACTACCTCATCAAGAAGCTGTTTACTGCCGGGCTGGGAATGGTCTGCGTCAGTAATCAGGCTCGTATATGACACAGCTCAACCGTGCCCGGTCTGGGCACTTCCTTCGGACGTGGCGGAGCCACTACTGCACAGCAGGACCTGAGTAACGCCGACGCGATCCTGATCATGGGATCGTCGATGGCCGAAAACCATCCAGTCGGCTTTCAATGGGTCATTGAGGCGCGGGAGCGCGGCGCCAAAATCATTCACGTCGACCCACGGTTCACTCGGACGTCTGCCATGGCCGACATCTGGGTTCCATTGCGTGCCGGCACGGATATCGTTTTTCTCGGCGGCCTCATTCACTACGTCCTCGAGAACAACAAGGAATTCCGCGAGTACGTGACCGCTTACACGAATGCATCCGCGATTCTGCGGGAAGACTTTCAGGACACAGAAGATCTCGACGGATACTTCTCCGGATGGGACGAAGAGAAGAAGGCCTACGATCCCCACTCCTGGCTCTATGAGGGTCAAGAAGAGGGCAGCACCGGGAATAGTGGCGGTGGCGTAGGCCATAAAGAGGCAGGCGGTGGCCACGGAAAAGATCGTGGCGGAGAAGTTGGCGATCCAGCCCGTGGAAGAACAGATCCCACGCTGCAACATCCACGCTGTGTATATCAGGTCCTGAAAAGGCACTTCTCGCGCTACACACCGGAGGTGGTCGAGCGTAGCTGCGGCGTGCCTCGCGATGTTTTCCTGCGTTGTGCAGAGACTTTCGCAAACGCGTCGGGACCAGAAAAAACAGCCTCCATCTGCTATGCCGTTGGATGGACGCAGCATTCTAAAGGTGTTCAGATCATTCGATCGGCCGCCATTCTCCAGCTTCTACTGGGCAATATCGGCAGACCTGGAGGCGGAATCCTGGCGTTACGTGGACATGCATCCATTCAGGGCTCCACAGATATTCCTACCCTTTACGACATTCTGCCCGGCTATCTGCCCATGCCGTTCTTCGAGGAAGACTCGAAAAAGCTTGCAGGCTACATCAAGAAGCACAAGACGCGAACGGGAATGTGGTCGGGGTTTGACAGCTATCTGACAAGTTTGCTCAAGGCCTACTACGGCGATTCCGCGACGAAAGAAAATGATTATGGCTTCAACTGGATCCCACGCGTGACCGGCGATCATTCACACCTGGGGTACTGGCTCGACATGGAAGACGGAAAGATGGAGGGCCTGTTCGTCATGGGACAGAACCCTGCTGTCGGCGCTCCCAATGCGAAGTTGCAGAGAACCGCTCTCTCAAAGTTGAAGTGGCTAGTTGTGCGCGACATGGTCGAAATCGAGACCGCATCTTTCTGGTATGACTCGCCCGAAGCGAAGAGCGGCGAGTTACCTCCGGAGAACATTGGGACCGAGATATTCCTCTTTCCTGCCGCCGGTACTGCCGAGAAAGAGGGAACGTTTACCAATACTCAACGTCTCCTCCAATTCCGGCGCAAGGCCGTCGATCCTCCCGGAGACGCTCGTAGCGAGACCTGGTTTGTCTATCATCTTGGCAGACGCCTTCGTGAGAAGGCCACCCACGATTCTCTGCCTCGAAACGCAGGCCTGCGCGCCTTGACGTGGAACTATCCTCTGCAAGATCCAGATCAGGAGCCGGATGTCGAGGCCGTCTTGAAAGAAATCAACGGATACACAGTTGGTGATCGCAAGCAGATCGCGCACATTCAAGGCCTGAAGAATGATGGTTCCACAGCCTGCGGTGCCTGGATTTACTGTGGCGTATTCCCGGAAGAAAACCGCAATCGCGCAAACGAGCGCAAGCCAAAAGACCTGTTAGGTCACGGTTGGGGATTTTCCTGGCCCAATGATTGCCGCATCATTTACAACCGCGCGTCGGCGCGTCCGGATGGCAAGCCATGGAGTGAGCGCAAGAAACTCGTTTGGTGGGACGAGGCGCAAAAGAAATGGGTTGGCAACGACGTTCCCGATTTCACGAAAGACACTGATCCCGCCACTCCCAGCAATCTCCTCAAGGGCCAAGGCGTCAAGGCGCTCGGTGGAGCCCGCCCATTCACGCTTCACCAAGATGGCGTGGGATGGTTGTATGTTCCCAGCGGTTTGAAGGATGGCCCACTGCCCACTCACTACGAGGCATTGGAGTCTCCTGTTGATAATCCGCTCTACAGCCAGCAGACAAATCCACCGGCCAAGAAGCGCGAGCGTCCTGACAACGTCTACGCGGATGTTCCTCACGACTCGCGATATCCCTACGTTCTCATGACGTATCGATTAACAGAGCACCACACTGCGGGCGGAATGTCGCGCTTCCTGCCGCATCTGGCGGAATTGCAGCCTGAGTTTTTTACCGAAGTATCGCCGGAACTGGCTGCTGAGCGCGGCCTCGTGCATGGCGACACGGCGATTATTACCACGCCCCGGGCGAGTGTCCAGGCGCGCGTCTTGGTAACCCGCCGCATGAAGCCCCTGATCATCAACGGTAAGACGATCCACCAGGTAGGAATTCCTTACCACTGGGGTTATTCAGGAAACGTCAAGGGCGATATAGCGAACGATCTGCTGGCGATCAGTCAAGAACCAAACGTCCGCATCATGGAAACGAAGGCATTGATTTGTGATATCTCGCCCGCAAACCGCTTGCCTGAAGCCAAAGCCAACGGCAACCGGCAGCACGTGGGGGTCTTATGAACACATCAGCTTTCCTAACCGACTCTACCCTTTGCATCGGCTGCAAAGCCTGCGAAGTTGCGTGCAAGGAATGGAACGGCATTTCTTCCGATGGATTCGATTGGAGCGGTTTGTCATACGACAACACCGTTTCCCTCGGTGCCCGAACCTGGCGCCATGTGAAATTCGTCGAAGGCATTCCGGAAGTTGGCAAAGGCGGGAACGATCCAGCTGGCTCACCGTGGAATTTCTCTTCAGACGTCTGTAAGCACTGCGAGGTCGCTGGATGCCTTGAGGCCTGCCCGACGGGCGCGCTTGTCAGAACAGAATTCAACAGCGTCTTCCTCCAACCCGATATTTGCAACGGTTGTGCCTACTGCGTTGTCAGCTGTCCCTTCGGTGTTCTAGAGAGAGACGGACAAGACGGCCGCGCCTTCAAATGCACATTCTGTTATGACCGTCAGAAGGCAGGACTGACTCCCGCCTGTGCCAAGGTGTGTCCAACCGAGTCCATTCAATTTGGGGAAATCGATGATCTGCGGGATCGAGCCCAGAAGCGTGTCGCCGAACTTCGCGAGCGTGGCGTCGAAGACGCTGTCATTTACGATCCACAGAATTCCAGCGTCAAAGGCACGCACGCAATTTTCATCGTGAGGGGCGATCCGAAGATGTACAACCTGCCGCCCAATCCCGAAGTCCCAACCGAGTACCTGCGCACCGGTTGGACCTCTGCCGCAATTGCTGCGGGATTCATGCTGGCAGGAACACTCATGGCATTCCTGGGCGCTGGAGCGAAGAAATTATGAGCGAACTGCCCCGTGTTCAACCTGACGGTGTTCCCGAGCTTGACCGGGAGCAGCGGCTGACTCTGATTCAGCGTGAGGCCATGCAATTTGTGCCGTCGTCCGCATCGTCGTTTCCTGTCGCTTCGACGCAGCACGGCTATTACGACCTGCCGATGGTCAAGGAGCCCTCGTGGAGTTGGGAGATCCCGCTCTATTTCTTTGTCGGCGGTGCCGCGGGTTCAGCTGGCCTGATTGGAGCGGTGGCGCGCCTCACCGGCGACCGCAGCGACCTCGTCAGCCATGCTCGAAAGATCGCATTCGCGGGAGCCGTTGTATCGCCTGCGCTGCTCATCTCAGATCTCGGCCGTCCCGCGCGTTTTCTGGCAATGCTCCGAGTCTTCAAGCCACAGAGCCCCATGTCGGTCGGGGTTTGGGTGTTGATGGCGTTTTCCGCAGGTACAACCCTTTCTAATGCCGGAGAGTGGGTTGACGATCGCACGTCGTATTCTCGTCTAGCGGCATTGATGCAGAACTTGGGAGATGTAGCCTCGCTCTTATTTGGTCTGCCCCTTGTCACTTACACGGGCGTGCTGATCGGTGCAACAGTAATCCCCGCTTGGAATCGGAACATCGCTCTCCTGCCGGCCCACTTCGCTGCATCCGGGATGGCTGCATGTGTCGGATTGCTGGAGCTCATGGGCCACGAGAATCCTGCCCTTCAAGCGCTAGGCGTTGGATCTGCTCTCATTGAGACCGGAATGGGCGCTTCCATCGAACTGAATCCCGACCCAGCCATGGAACCGCTAAAGCATGGTCCCAGCGGATGGCTCATTCGCGTGGGTGGTGTGCTGTCAGGTCCAGTTCCGCTTGTCCTGCGCGCTTTCAGTTTCTTCGCAGGTCGCAAGCAAGCTTCCAGGCTACGCAAGTATGCGGCTGTTTCATCGGTCGTCGGATCGGCGATCACGCGCGCTGCCTGGATTCATGCCGGCCACATCTCTGCGCGCGAAAGCCGGACCGCCTAGGACATCACTGAAATCGATATCCTGGTCTGAGCGTGCATCGGAAGATGCGCCCCTGGTCAGGATTCGTTCCATCATCGCAGGTTGCCCAACTCAGCATGAGGGCAGGACCAAGCGGGAAAATGATGGTCTGCCCGTCAACATCGGCTTCCATACTCACGCTCTCTGCAGTCGCAGGTAAGGTAAATGAAAAACCGTCACCGAAAATCGCCGGATAAGACCAGTGTTCCCGCTGGGTGAGCATGGTTCGAAAGACTTCCGCTTCCATCAGAAACGTCGCCGTATCGGACCAATTGCGCACAGATATCGTCAGAATCTGACCGTTCTGCGAGGGCCGGTCAGATTCAATTCGTGTGAATGGGCAAGGTCCCGCAATGCAGGAGGCTCTTGCATCACGGAACTGATTCCCTACGCCCGCATCCAGTGTGGCTGACTGTAGCGTCGCTTTCCACCTGCCGTCTGGAGAGCAAGGGTGCTGGTTCTTGCATGGAATGTTGCCCGTGTTTGTCACCTCAAATGTCTTGACTGCGCTCCCAACGTTCACTTCGGTCGTTGCTTTTACCGTGTACCTCACACGCACGGCGGTTACCTTCACCGCGGGTTGATTGGCCGGAGGATGGCTGTTTTCCAGCGGCACCATGTGCACAATGTAGAGTTGGTCGCCAGTGTAGTCGTGCAGATCGAGCGGACGATACTGAGGATGGCGAAAGTGCAGAATAATTGCGCGTCCCCTTCGAATCGGCTTTGGCAAACTCAAGATGAAATATCCAGACGAGTCCGACTTCGTTTCAGAGTGCGACGGGTCGTCCGCCGAGATCGTAACGCCGCCTATGGGCAGTTGTTTTCGAGGATCCGTGTCTTGAATGATGATGGCGCCACGCAATGAAATAGGTTTTTGTCTGTGCCAGCGAATGATGGCTAGAGCCGCTACGGTGAGCGCTAGCGCCGTGACGACCGATAGCGCAGCTTCGATCTTGTGGGCACGAGTCATTTCTCGCAGATATTACTAGATGACGGTTCTCCCGTGAACGTTTGCTCGGCACATGGGCAACAGTGCGATCTTAGATTGCATCCTTAGAGGTTCTGCGGAAAAATATAGATCCCGTCACTTTGTACAGGGGCGGACTTCCCGCACGCATTCCCGACGCATTAAGCTGAATTAAGGGATGAACGAAGACAGACCCAACCTGCGTTCTCGCCGCGAGGTCTTGAGGCAGATAATGGGCGCCGGTCTTTTGCCCTTCTTGCCAAAGCCGGCACTTTGCGCCTTCCCGCCGCAAAATCCGATTGCCACAACCTCAGCCGAACCCGTTCTTTCTCCGGAAGATGACCAGTTCTTGAACGATGTGGAGGCCGCCAGCTTTCTTTTCTTTTGGGAACAGGGAAATTCAAAGACGGGAATGGTCAAGGACCGCGCCAACGTGCACGCCGATCGTCCGCACGACGCCGCCAGCATTGCGGCGACCGGTTTTGGATTGACGGCTCTTTGCATCGGCGCCCAGCGGGGATTCGTCTCATCGAACGATGCTCTCGAGCGTGTCTTCGCGACTCTGCGCTTTCTCTGGAGGAAACTCCCCAACCATCGCGGCTTCTTCTATCACTTTGCCAGCCCCGAGACCGGGGAGCGTATGTTCGACTCGGAAGTATCTTCTGTCGATACTGCGATCTTGCTTTGCGGTGTCCTGACCTGCAAGCAACATTTCCGGCACCCGGCGGTCGCCGAACTCGCAAATCTGATTTTCAGTCGCGTCGACTGGACCTGGCTTTCCGAAGATACAACTCTGCTGACCCACGGCTGGACTCCCGAGATCGGTTTCTTGCCTTCTCGCTGGGACTACTACAGCGAATTGATGATGATGTACCTCCTCGGCATGGGATCGTCGGCTCATCCGCTGAAAGCAGACACCTGGACTGCGTGGAAGCGGCTGACGTTCGAATACGACGGTATGCGATACATCGGCTCGTTCGCCCCGCTATTCATTCATCAATATTCCCAAGCCTGGTTCGATTTCCGCGGCAAGCGGGACAAGTACGCCGATTATTTCCAGAACTCGGTGACTGCGACGGAAGTCCACCGCCGGTTCTGCCTCGAGCTGGGAAAACAGTTCCCGGACTACAGCGAGGAGCTTTGGGGAATCACTGCCTCAGATTCGCAGCAGCACGGATACGTCGTCTGGGGTGGTCCTCCGGCGACGGGCCCCATCGACGGAACGGTAGTTCCGAGTGCAGCCGGGGGCTCCTTGCCTTTTCTGCCAGCCGAGACCCTGCGGGTTTTGAAGACAATGCGCATCAAATATCCTTTGTCTTGGACCAAGTATGGGTTCGTGAACGCGTTTAATCCTCTGACAAACTGGTATGACACCGACGTGATCGGCATCGATACCGGGATCCTCCTCCTTATGGCCGAAAACCTGCGCACCGGCTTCGTTTGGCAGACATTTATGAAGAATCCTGAAGCTCAACGCGGCATGGATCGCGCTGGGTTCCACAAGTTGTAACACTACTCACTTGCCCCAAGCCCTCCGGGACTTCGGCCCAACCATAAATCCATTAATTTCATCCAAGTGGCGTTCGGGGAGCTGCGTCCGTCTGCCTTGAAATGACCGGGTCGATTCGACCAGTTTGCGTGGATCCTCAGTCGAGCGCTATGGGCAGCCTTCCTGTAACATACGCTACGAACGATGAACGAAGCTCCAAAAGCCATGACGGGATGGCGCGATCGAGTCGCCGCCCTTCGCAATGTGCCCACTGTCCTGCATTTTGTGTGGGAGTCGGGCCGTGCGGTTGTCATCTTTGGCTTGGTCGCGAGGATCATCGCTTCGCTGCTTCCCCCAGCCCTATTCTGGGTTTCTAAGCTCATCATCGATACGATCTACCGGATTCTTACCACGCATCAGCCAGTAGGTCACAGGTTATGGTGGCTCGTGGCAGGAGAGTTTGCGCTGGCCGTGGCTACCGGGCTAGTCGGACGGCTCATCGACTACTCCGACACGCTTCTCGCCGGCAGGTACATGAACCATATCAGCGTTCGTGTAATGCAACACGCTGCCAGCCTCGACCTCATGGCCTATGAAGATCCGGTGTTTTACGACAAGCTGGAACGGGCCCGTGTGCAGGCAACTGATCGCCTGTACATGATTCAGGCCATCGGACGCCTGATCCAGCAGGTGATCACTACGATCACGCTGTCGGTCACAATCATGGTGTTCTCGCCGTGGCTTCTGCTATTGCTAGTTGCGGGAGTTATACCGGCTTTCGTTGGTGAGACCCATTTCGCCTTCCTCGGCTATGCCAAGAACTTCAAACAGACTCCCATTCGGCGCCAGCTCGACTATCTTCGGATCCTCGGGGGCAGCAAGGAAGCTGCGAAAGAGCTCAAGCTGTTTGGGCTTCAGGAGTTTCTGAGCGCCAGATTCAAGGTCCTTTCCGATCAGGTCTACGACGAAGATATCAGCCTTGCGCGTCGCAAGGTGATCGCCGGCTCGGTGCTTTCGATGATTGGGACCGCCGGTTACTACACCGCCTACGTTTACGCGGTCTGGCGAACCGTCACCGGGGTGTTCAGCTTCGGTACCTTAACGCTGCTGGCGAATGCAATCCGGGAAGCAAGTTCGAACCTTCAACAGACGTTCTCCTCACTCTCGACAATTGCCGATCAGGCTCTGTTTATGACCGACCTGATTGCATTCTTCGATATGCGTCCGACGATTCGGTCAAAGCCCAACGCGCTTCCTGCGCCTCGCCCGATCAGGCAAGGATTCGAATTTCGAGATGTGTCATTTCGATATCCGGGTAGTCCTCGCCTGATTTTGAACCGCTTGAATTTCGTTTTGCGGCCGGGGGAGCGCGTTGCTCTGATCGGTGAAAACGGTGAGGGAAAGACCACAATCGTCAAATTGTTGACACGGCTCTATGACCCAGTCGAAGGCCAGATTCTTCTCGACGGAATCGACATTCGCGAATACGACCTCGACGATCTCTATCGCGAAATCGGCGTCATTTTCCAGGACTTCATGCGCTACGAGATGACCGCCCGTGAAAACATCGCCGTCGGGCGCATTGAACACATTAAAGATCTCCCGCTGTTGGAACGCTCAGCCGAGAAGAGCATGGCGGATGAAGTCGTCGAGAAGCTTCCTTCGCATTATGAGCAGATGCTCGGTCGCCGCTTCGAAGGCGGCGTCGACCTCTCCGGCGGAGAGTGGCAAAAGATCGCTCTGGCGCGCGCTTATTTGCGCGATGCGCAATTGCTGATTCTCGACGAACCAACCTCTGCGCTCGACGCGCGCAGCGAGTACGAAGTTTTCCAGAGATTTTCGGAGTTAACCGCGGGCAAGATGGCGATTTTCATCTCGCATCGTTTTTCCACGGTGCGCATGGCCGATCGAATCGTAGTTCTCGAGAATGGCCGCATCGCCGAAGAAGGCGATCACGAATCACTGACGCACCTCGGCGGCCGCTATGCCGAAATGTTTGAATTACAGGCCGCAAGCTACCGCTAACTGGAGGAAGGCGTGAAAGGTTTCTAAACATGGTACCGCACACACAGACCGAGGGTATCGTCACTGAAGAAGAGCGAAAGTTCTCCAGCGCGCCAACTGTTCAAGAAGTGACGCCGGTTCGCAATTTGGCCGGAGAATTCGCTGCGACTCTCAGCTGGCTTCCCGAACGCCAATCATCCGCAATCTTTTCGGAGCGCGGAGAGGTTCTCCTTGAGAAATTCAAGGCCCTGGTCGAGCAGATCGATGCAGCCTATGCTGCCAACAATGCTTCCGAGGACTTGCTTTGGCTGCGAACCAATGCTCAGCAACTTTCCTCAGCGGCGCGTGCGATTACGGCAGAGTTGGTCCCTCAGAGTCTTCCCGTCGTCGCAGTAAAATCCGAGATCCTGCCTCGATCCCTTGCGATTGCAAAAGGCTTCCTCGATCAGGTGAACATTCACTTTAAAAAGCCTCAGTTCACCGCATTTTGTTTGGCATTCGAAGAGGTTACGCCGCTTCAATTTCATGAGATCGGCGCCTTGGTGCCATCTCTAAAGCTCGTGCTTCTGGAGAGGATCGCCGCACTAGCTGTTGTCTTGCTGAAAGATCCCGCGGGTCCAACCGAGGAACGGGTTGTCCCGCTAATCCGCAGCTTTCAGCACGTCGCACAGGCTTCGTGGAGAGAGGATCTCGAGTCGCTCATCCCGTTCGATCCGATACTTCGGCAGGACCCAACCGGCGCCTATGCGCGCATGGATCTCGACACCCGAAACAGTTATCGGGAGCGCGTCGCACAGGTCGCGAAACGTTCGGATCTGAACGAAATGCAAGTCGCGAAGGCGGCGTTGAAGCTTGCCGAGAAGGCGAAAGCGCGAGGAGGCAGTGATCCGAGAATCGCCGAACGCGAATCCCACATCGGCTATTACCTAGTCAGCGATGGTGCCGACATGCTGTGCCAGAGCGTTGGCTATCACGCTCCGTTCAAAGAGCATTTCCGTCACTGGCTCCGCACTCACCCCGATGAGTTCCTGCTGGTTGGTATCGCCGTTCTGACATTTTGCATTCTCACAGGCGTTCTGTGGATCCTTACTGCTGCCGATACGCCTCTCCATCTCATATTGCTCTCGATGCTGATCCTGATCCTGCCCAGTTCGCAGGCCGCGGTTCAGCTGATGAACTACTTAACAACCAATCTTTTGCGTCCGACAGCCCTGCCCAAACTCGACTTCTTCGACGGTGTGACCGATGATTGCGTCACCCTCGTCGCAATCCCGACACTATTGTTGAACGAAGCTCAGGTTCAGCATCTCGTTGACGAACTCGAGGTCCGCTATCTCGGCAATCACGACCGCAACATCCATTTCGCCATCGTGTCCGACCTTCCGGATTCGCCGCATCCGGCACCCGAAGACAATGAACTGGTGGAGCTTTGCTCGCGGTTGATCACCGAGTTAAATGAACTCTACGCAGAAAAGAATTCGGGCACCTTCTTCCATCTTCACCGTCATCGTGTTTACAATCCGCGCGAAAAAGGTTGGATGGGTTGGGAGCGCAAACGCGGAAAGCTGCTCGATCTTAATCAGTTCCTTCGCGGACAGTACGATAGCTTCCCCGTAAAGATCGGAAATCTTTCTATCCTGCCGAGTGTGCGGTTTGTCATCACGCTCGACTCCGATACCGAGCTACCGCGTGGTTCGGCCCATCGCATGATCGGAGCGCTCGCGCATCCGTTAAATCATGCAATTGTCGATCCCGAAAAGAACATCGTCGTTGCCGGATACGGAATCCTTCAGCCTCGAGTCGACATCAGCGTTCAGTGCACCACGAAGTCACGTTTGGCAGCGATTTTCGCAGGAGAAACTGGTCTCGATCCATACACCCGCGCTATCTCCGACGTTTACCAGGATCTCTACGGCGAAGGCTCATTCACCGGCAAAGGCATCTACGAAGTCGATACGATGTTTCGTGTCCTCTATGGACGCTTTCCACGCAATTCTCTGTTGAGTCACGATCTCATCGAAGGTGCTTACGCGCGAGTCGGCCTGGCAACCGATATCCCTGTCATCGAAGATTACCCTTCCCATTACAGTGCCTACAGCCGCCGCAAACACCGATGGTTGCGCGGTGATTGGCAGATCGTAGAGTGGCTCACCGACCGCGTGCCCGATGAATCCGGTGCGCGAGTGGCGAATCCGATCTCTTTCGTTTCACGGTGGAAAATTCTCGACAATTTGCGTCGCAGCTTGGTCGAACCCGCGACAATGGCCCTGCTCCTTTACGGCTGGTTCGTCATGGATCACCCGCTGCGCTGGACGATCGCCGCAATCTGCATTCTCTTTGTGCCAGCATGGGTGGAACTCTGTTTCGGACTGACTCGCGCAATCGTCGCGCGAGACCTCGGAATCGCTCGCGATGCCTTTGGAAATCTGTTCGCCTCGAATTTCACGGTCCTGCTGACCCTTACGCTCTTAGCTCATCAAACGCTTCTCTCCCTTGATGCTGTCGCGCGCGCGCTGGTGCGGCGGCTTGTAACCCGCGAGCGCCTTCTCGAATGGGAGACCGCTGCCGAAGCTGAACTCGGCAAGAAACGCACTCCCATTGATCGCTATATCGACATGATGCCGTTCCTGGCCGTGGCCCTTGGCGTCCTGATCTGGTTCACCCATCACAATTCTTTCTGGCCTGCTTTTCCCATTCTCGTGCTGTGGGCTTGCAGTAAGCCTCTCGCACTGTGGCTCAACTCCAGTCCAGAACAGCCATTGCCGGAACTCAGGCCGAAAGAAGCCTGGCTGCTTCGAAAGTCCGCACTCTACATCTGGCGGTACTTCGCGGAGTTTTCCAATGAGGAACAAAACTGGCTCATTCCGGATAACATTCAGGAACCGAACAAAGTAGCTGCAAGCATCTCGCCCACGAACGTTGGGCTTCTGTTGAACTCGAGGCAGGTCGCGACCGAACTTGGATTTCTGACGGTCCCCGAGATGATTAGCCTCACTGAGAACACTCTGTCCACTGTAAAGAAGCTTCGAAAATACAATGGCCATCTCCTGAACTGGTATGACACACGTTCCCTCGAGCCGAAACCGCCATTCTTCATTTCATCGGTTGACAGCGGGAACATGGTGGCGTCGCTCTGGACCCTTCAACAGGGATTCATGGATCGTCTTCATCGCCCGTTGCTCGACAGGTCGGCAGCGGAGGGCATAGTCGACCATCTTCGCGTGCTCGTCGAATTGAAGGCCATTCCAAAGAGCATCCTGTCGGATTTTGAGGCGAAGCTTCAAAGATCAGGCTGGCTCCCGCCCATTTTGAATTTTCCCGTCGAAATCCTGCGTCAGCAGAAGAGCAGGACAAAACCAGAGTCGGCCGCTGAAGTAGGGTGGTTTCTCAGTCAAACCGAAGCGCGAATCGAAAATGTCCGGCAAGTAGTCGGCACGTACATGCCATGGCTGCTCCCGGAGTTTGCTGAGCTGAAGAGCCGACTCCTTTCGGGCAAGTTGAAGAACGTGGCATTGGATCGCCTTCCCGACCTCATTGCCGAACTCCAACTGCATTTTGACAAGGCCTTGCAAACCGCTCAAAACGGGAGCCGCTCTTCTGGCGACCGCCTTATGCAAATGCTGTCTCAGGCCCGAGAGCGCGCCGTCTGGCTCGCCGACACTCTCCGCAAACTGAGTCATGAAGCCCGAGACCTTGCTGACGCGATGGACTTCACTTTCCTTCTCGACAAGCAGCGCCTGCTCATGTCGGTTGGCTTTGATGCGCAGGCGAACGAGCTGCAGCCTTACTTCTATGATCTGCTGGCCACCGAACCCCGCACAGCGGTGTTTGTAGCCATCGCCAAAGATGATGTGCCACAGGAAGCATGGTTCCGCCTTGATCGCCCGTTCACTACCGATCGCGGCCGGCCCGTCCTGCTTTCCTGGACCGGAACAATGTTCGAATACCTGATGCCATCTTTGTGGATGCGTAGCTATCGCAATACCTTGCTTGATCGGGCTACCGCAGCCGCTGTGCGTTCGCAGCAGGAATACGCCAGCGAAAAGGGAATCCCTTGGGGCATTTCTGAATCCGCGTGCGCCAGGATCAATGAGGCCGGCGACTACCATTACGAGGCATTTGGCGTGCCGAGTCTCGCACTCAAGAAGAGCGAATCAGATCCCCTGATCGTTTCTCCGTACTCCACGTTCCTTTCGCTAAGAGTCGATGCTCCGAGCGCGCTCTCTAACTTGCAGCGAATGTATTCTCTCGGATGGTTCGGCCCATACGGCTTCTACGAAGCCGCCGATTTTACCGCAGGCCGTCGCCGTTTCGGACATCAGAAATGGGAGTTAGTCCGCTCCTGGATGGTTCATCATCAGGGCATGAGCTTCCTCGCGCTCGCGAATTTCCTGCGCGACAACATTGTCCAAAAGTGGTTTCACTCGCACATGCGCGTGAAAGCTTCAGAGCTATTGCTGCAGGAAAAATCGGTCGCGCGCGCTACTTAAAATGTGGTTTGCACGCGGGCGGCTTTAGACAATCCAATTGAAGGATCAGGGTCGACGTCGGTTTAACTCATGTAAAATTCCTCTTCTTGATGAATCGAGAGGATCGCAATGTTAACCCGTCGTAGCTTCGTCAGTGCACTCTCTTTATTCCCGTTCACAAAGATATTCGGCCTGCGTGATGCGTCTGGTGTAGCGACTGCATCATTCTCGCCTTCTGAAAAGCACGACTCCGACGGGCAGGACTTCACGAAGTTTGTGAAGATCGCCATCGGCACCGGCGGCCATGGTCACACCTACCCCGGCGCAACCGTTCCATTCGGCATGGTGCAACTCAGCCCCGATACCTACAACGACGGCTGGGACTGGTGCTCCGGATATCACTATTCCGACAGCTCCATCATGGGCTTCAGCCACACTCACCTGAGCGGAACCGGCGCATCCGACATGTTGGACTTCCTGCTTATGCCCGGCACCGGTCCGACGAAATTGTTCCCGGGCGCGCGTCAGAATCCCGGTGAAGGATATCGTTCCCGCTTTAGTCATGAAGAAGAAATCGCCGTGCCGGGTTACTACTCGGTTCTTTTACGCGACTACAACATTCGCGCCGAACTCACGGCCACGGAACGTGCAGGCCTCCACCGCTATACATTTCCCAAGAGTGATAGCAGCCACTTCATTCTCGATCTCGTGCACTCCTACGGAAAAATTCCCATTGTATGGGCATATCTCAAAATTATTGGAAATGACACCATTATCGGCGGACGCAGCATGAAGGGCTGGGCTCCGGACCGCGAGATCTATTTCGCCATGCAGTTCTCGAAGCCGTTCTCGTCATTTGAAATTGTTTCGGATGATAAACGTCTCGACTCCTCCATCCGCGAAGCGAAGGGCACCTCGTTGAAATGCCTGGTTCACTTCGACACTGCCGACAAAGAAGTCATCTCCGTGAAAACCGGGCTTTCCCCCGTCAGTGATGAGGGCGCGAGCAAAAACTTGGCCGCCGAGCTTCCCGACTGGAACTTCGACAAAGTACGAGAATCCGCCCACGCGAGCTGGAATCACAATCTTTCCCGCCTCAGAGTCACGATGCCAACGCCCCGCCATCAAACCATCTTCTATACGGCGCTCTATCACATGTTCGTAGCGCCGACCCTCTTCGATGATGTTGATGGTCAGTATCGCGGGATGGATAACAAGGTTCACCAGCTCCCCAAAGGCGCGCACAACTACAGCACCTTCTCGCTCTGGGACACTTTCCGCGCCGCGCATCCGATGTACACGATCTGCCAGCCGGACCGCGTTCCCGATTTCGTGAATTGCCTGATCCGAATGGCGCAAGAAAGTCCCGCCGGGGTTCCGATCTGGCCGCTGCAAGGCCGCGAGACTTTCTGCATGACGGGATATCACTCCAGCTCGGTTTACGCAGAAGCGTACGTCAAAGGGTTCAAGGGAATTGATTTTGCCGGAGTATATCCACCGCTCCGCCGTCGTGCCATGGATGATGACTATCGCGGCCTTGGCTACTACCGCAAGCTCGGCTACATTCCTTGTGACAAAGAGGAAGAATCGGTCAGCAAGACCGCCGAGTACGTCTATGACGACTGGGCGGTTGCACACGTAGCAAAAGCCCTTGGCCGGACAGATGACCAAAAGCTGCTGATCGAGCGATCCAAGAACTACAAAAATCTCTTTGATCACTCCACGACTTTCATGCGCCCGAAACTGGAGAACGGTCAGTGGTCCGAGCCTTTCGACCCAACCGAAATGGGCTACTCAAAAAAATGGCGCGATTACACGGAATCCGATCCCTGGCAAACCACGTTCTTCATTCAGCATGATCCCGCTGGCTACATCAGTCTCTTCGGCGGCAACCAGGCGTTTGTCGAAAAGCTCGATAATCTTTTTACGGCAAATTCACAACTTCCGCCCGACGCTCCACCCGACATCGCTGGAATGGTCGGACAATACGCTCACGGCAATGAGCCCTGCCATCACATGGCTTATCTCTATTCCTACGCGGGAGTGCCGCATAAAACTCAGGAGCGGGTGCGCAGTCTCCTCGATATGGAATACGACGATCAGCCCGACGGCCTCGCCGGCAACGAGGACTGCGGGCAAATGTCAGCCTGGTACGTAATCAGCTCTCTGGGTTTCTACGCCGTCGATCCCGTCAGCGGAAACTACGTCTTCGGAACTCCGTTAGTGGATCACGCCGAAATCGAGGTCGGAAACGGAAAAGTGCTTCGCGTGCTAGTGCGGCGAAGCTCGCTATCCGATGCGTTTATTCAATCGGTGAAACTGAATGGCACACAGCATTCCAAGCTCTGGTTTCGCCATGCCGACATCGCAGCCGGTGGCGAGATCGAATTCACCATGGGTCCCAAGCCCAGCCCGGAATTCGGCAAAGGAGACGCCGCCATCCCGCCCTCAATGCCTGAAGTTTGATAGGCGTGCGAGTAGATATCGGGGCATTTTGAAGCGCGGCTACGCCGATACGCACGTCTGTCGCTGCTTCCCTAAACCCTCGATCTCAAGTTCGACGATATCGCCAGCCTTTAGATACTGCGGTGGCTTCATCCCCAGACCCACTCCCGGCGGGGTTCCCGTCGAGATCAGATCGCCGGCTTCCAAGGTCATAAACTGCGAGATGTAGTGAATCAGTTGGGCTGGCCCGAAAATCATGTTCTCTGTTGTGCCGTTCTGGCGAAGCTTGCCGTTCACCCACAACTTCATCGGAGCCTTCATCACGGTTGGAACATCATCTGTCGTGGATAGCCAAGGGCCCAATGGATTGAACGTGTCGCAGCTCTTGCCCTTGCTCCATTGCCCTCCACGCTCCAGTTGAAACTCTCTTTCTGAAACGTCGTGAGAGATGCAGTACCCCGCGATATGCTCGGACGCCTTCTCCACTGATTCTACATAGCGGGCCACCTTGCCAACGACGACGCCCAGTTCGACCTCCCAGTCCGTCTTTATGCTCCGCCGCGGAATCAGAAGATCGTCGTATGGACCAACCATGGTATTCGTCGCCTTCATGAAAATAATCGGTTCTTTGGGAATCTCCATGCCCGATTCCTTCGCGTGATCGCGGAAATTAAGCCCAATGCAAATGATCTTGTGCGGGCGCGCGATCGGAGCACCCCAGCGTTCCTCTGCCGCTACTTCAGGAAATGATTCCGCACCGCGTCGCTGGACAAGTACTTTCAAGGAATCAAGGCCGCCACCCGCGAGAAAATCGCCGTCCCAATCGCGAAACTCGGACGACAAGTCCCGGCGAATGCTGTGTACCAGCACTCCCGGCTTTTCGCCACCTCTTCTCCCAAAGCGAATCAGTTTCAAAGCTATCTCCGTATGCTTCGTAAAGCTGTTTGACTAGCGCATCCCAATCGGCGTCACAGAATATCGATGACCTACCGGCTGCGCATCCCGTCGCTGTTGCTGTACCGCCGCGACAAGCGCTGCAGCCAGTGCATTCGCGGTGTCACGATCAGAAGACGTCCTCGCGTCATAGGCGAAATGGAAATGCATGTCCTCAATGGAATCCTTTCGTTCCGTATCGAATGCGACCAGCAGAGCTTGCTTCAACATCGGAGTGTCCATGCGGGCCAGATCAATGCCCGCCGCAAGTTGCTCGGCTGTCAGTTCGCCGATTTTGCCGTCGTCGATCGCGAGCGAATAGTTTCCCGCAGAGAGTCCTGTGATCTGCAATGTCTGCCGGTTCAACACGGTATTCAAGTCGGATACTTTTTCAACCTCCGCGATAAACGGATCAGCCTGGGCCGGTGGCAGCGGCAAAGGCAAAGCCCGATCCAGCTGCGTCCAACTAACCGCACCCTTACTCTTGCGAATGTCGGTCACCGCCGTGTTCGCCGAATTCGTCACTGCCGCCTTCGCTGCATCCAGATTGACGGACGTCACAACGGCAGGCGCATTCCATGCTTTTAGAACGGCCTCCGCCATCAGCCAATGGACCCCGCTGCCCGGATGCACGCGGTCCTGCATTAACGTAGTCGAGAATGCAGCGTTGTCTGCCTTTGCTTTGGTCAACGCCGCAACCACCGGAGCATTCAGGTCAGCCGCCTGAGCATGCTTTTCCGTCGCCAGTGCCGCTATGAAATCTCCGAACCGCGTCATCGTCGTGTTGTAATCAGGATCGAACTCGCCGGGCCTGGTGACATCGTCATGAGGCGACGGCTTTAGTAAGAAGAGACTGGCCGAGGGAAACTTCTGCTGGATGGCATCGACGATATGCCGATACCCATCTGCGTATGTACGAAAAATCCCATCGTCATACGGTCGGTAATATCCATCATTCATCCCCAGCATGATAGTGATAACGGTCGGCTGATACGCGAACACATCACGCGAAAGTCGCAGATCGATCGGCCCTGCCCAGCCCCCGCTCACCTTGTCTCCACCGACGCCAGAGTTGAAAAACTCGATCTTACGATCCGGAAAGCGTGTTAGCGCATACTCTTCGACGAAGCTCGTATACAGCCGCTGTTCGGTGATGCTGTCCCCGTAAAAGACAACGCGGTCGCCATCTTTCAGCAGAAAGCCCGAACTGCTGGAAGGTGTCTGAGCAAGAGATATGTCAGCGATGAATACAAGTAATAAGCATACGAAATTCAATCTCTTCATTGGACCTCCACCCGCTTACGGAAGATTAATCTGCTGTTTGCCGCCGTGCAGTTCGTATTCCTTGCCATTCCATGCCAACTCGCCTTGAGTTCCTAATGGCAACTCGATATCCGCTCTCACCCGATCCTTCTCGCGACGAAACGAAGTCCGGATCATCCCCAATGGATGCGGCATCGACGCTTCCACCCATCCCAGATTGCCAAGATGCGGCTCAATAACGATGGTTGCGAATCCCGGAGACCCCGGACGAATGCCCGCAACCATCGTCGTCAAATCGTAGGCCGGATGCGCACTCCAAGCATGCGTGTCGGAACGGCTCGGATCGGGATATTCCGGAGTCGTGGTGAGTCCCTCATCGAGCATGTGCCGCCAGGGGCCGAGAGTCGTTAGGTAGAGATCACCGAGTCCAGCATGATCCAGCGCCCGCGTCAGATAAAACTGGAAGAAGTAAGAAGCTTGCGCCAGCCCGGGCGCCTGCATCGCGTTTCTCATCACGGACGCCTGATCTTTGCGCGGAATCGCATCCGCGATAACCGCCAATATATTCGCGTGCTGGCTATAGCTGGTTTTCGCTGGAGTATCTGCCAGCAGCCCGCGCTCCGAACTCCAGCACTGTTTGTACACGGCTCCCGCCGCATCATGCGCTTCGCGTCGATATTTATCCGCCACCGTGCGATCCCCTAAACTTTGTTCCATCTCCGCGGCGTCTTCGAGTGCGCGAACGAAATACAGCGTCAATATCGACGACCGGCCGTCCTCATCCATCGTAGGGAATTTCTCGATTCCCGCGGGAGTGTCGACGAAATTCCAATATGGCAACTGCCCTAAAAAGCCATCGCTCCGCTGATGTCTTTCGAACCATTCAAGAACAGGGTAGATCCCCGGCAGAAGCTGTTTCACAAAATCGCTATCCGTGCGGTACATCCAGTAGTCATGCAGCATGTCGATGTACAGGAGAGAAAACGGCGGGATCAACTGCAGTTGCGAACTCGGATATCGACTCTGCGTTATGCCCTCTGGAATGCGCGACCGATCAAACGCAATCAGCGCTTGCCGCGCCAGGCGATCGTCTCCCGCAACCACATATGAAATCAGTGCCTGAATTCGCGTGTCCCCGATGTACTGAAGCTGCTCCCAGTACGCCGTGTCCATATAAGTCTCGTGCGCGTCCACCCGCGCTGTTCGCCATGAGATCTCGCGAATCTTGGCCAACTGCGGATCACTCGCAGCAAACGCCCCTTTTTCTACGAACGGAAACGCACTGTAAAAAGTGTGAAAGCCGACCAGCGTCAGTGGTGCGTCGCTCGTATGAATTCGCAACTCCACATAGCGCCAGGTTCGCCACCATAGCGGCATGAATGCTCGATTTTCACCGCCATCCGGAAAGAATTCGTCTGTCACACCAAGCGCCACGCGATCCCCAACCTCATTGCGATTGCCCCGCAACTGCTTCCGGTCATAAAGCGCCTCGGTGTAGACAGCGTGAATCCGCGATCCCTTCCCACCGCTGACGACAAGCTGAGGATATGCAGAGAGCACGACTCCCGCATCAATCAGCAAAGCGACATCGCTGTTCGCGGGCACAACAGCCGCACTCGACGGGAACGCAGTCTCTCCCGGCAAACTCGACCGAACCACTCGCCCGGAAGGTACCTCGCTGTATTCCATCTGCGGTAGAGGGTCCGGTTCTACCCACCAGTTCGAGTCACCCACTGTGAGTGGTCGGCTCCCCTCTGGATAAATCGATTCCCGGATCGCGAAGCCCGCCTTTACCCAATGGCCGGAGTCTGCGGACGCATCCATACAATTCCAGTCGTAGAGAGTGCCGTCAATCCGTTCTCCCGGACCGCCCGCGTAGTAGTTCCATATTCCCTCCGACATCGCCCGGATCGGCGTATGGCCGGTCTCCTGTTCGACCTCCCACGACTTATCCGTATTCACTACGGATTCAGCCTTCGAATCTCCCTCCATCAGGAATGCGAGCCTGTCGGTAAACTGCGCCAAGGGAGCATAGATTCCGAATTGCCAGACGTTCGCTGCAACCACGTTCCTGCCGGCCACCAGAAACGATGCCAGATCGAAAGTCTCATAATTCCAATGATGCAGATCGCTCCTAGCCGGGCCTTCCCCCACCCGCTGTCCATTAACGAAGAGAATGAATCTGTTATCCGCGCTCACGTGCACAATGAAGCGATCAGGCCGAGTCTCGAGCGTTATGATCTTGCGGAAGTGAAACACGCCAGGCTCCCGCAGCGGAGCCGTAGGGTGACTAATCCAATTTGCCGTCCAGTCTGTGCGCGGTTGAAGGTCGACGGTTTGAGCCGCGCATATTCTTCCGGCCACAATGCAAAAGGCCGTCGCAATCAGGAATCTCACGATAACTGCGCGGGCGGATTGAGTCGAATGCGTCAAACGTGAAAGTCTAGCAGCCAGAATTCATCTGTGTCGGAGAAATCTGCAACCGGATTTCACCCATCGGTTTCCGACGAAATGCCGAAACGGCCCTCGATTCGGTTGCTAGAATACTTTCTTTATGCGCCGAGTGTCCGGCCTCATTCTCGCGATCGCGATATCAGCGGGGTGCTCAGGCCAGGTAGTCCCTAACGCAACTGCATCTCCAAATTCTGCGCCCAAAGCCGCTTCTCCCGGACCTAGCCAGAACTCTTCGTCCGTGACTGCGCCAAAAAGCGTGATGCACTTCAGAGACATCTCCGCCGAAGCCGGCCTCACGACCGTTCCGCACACTCGCACCGATCGCCGCTACGTTCTCGACACCATGTCTGCCGGAGGCGTTGCCCTGCTCGACTGCGACAATGACGGCAAGCTCGATATCGCCGTGGTCAATGATTCAACCATCGATCAATTTCTGAAGGGCGGCGATCCCATGATCACGCTCTATCACCAGGATTCGAACTCCACCCGCCTTCACTTCACCGACATCACCGCGAAGACCGGACTAACGACAAAAGGTTGGGGAATGGCGATCGCGGTCGGCGACTACGACAACGACGGACTGCCAGACATCTACGTCACTGGATACGAGCACAATGTCCTCTATCACAACCTTGGAGATTGCCGCTTCGAAGACGTGACGGAGAAAGCCGGCGTGAAGGGAGGAGGCTTCAGCACGGGCGCCGCTTGGGCTGATTATGATCGCGACGGCAAGCTGGATCTCTTCGTCGCTCGTTACGTTCACACCGATGCTCGTCATCTTCCTGATCCCAAGCTATCCTTCGGCTACAAAGGAGTGTTAGTCGAACTTCCCGATCGCATGGAAGGCGAAACCGACCTTCTCTATCACAACCGCGGCGATGGAACATTCGAAGAAGTTTCCAAGAAGGCGGGAGTCGACGATCCCCGTAAACTGCATGGCATGGGTGTCGCTTGGGGAGACTATGATGGCGACGGCTGGCCTGACTTGCTCGTCACTAATGACTCGGGTTGGAACTACCTCTACCACAATAAAAGAGACGGCACCTTCGAAGACTTAGGCGTCGCCCTCGGCATAGGACTCGGTCCCTTTGGAGAGCCGTACGGCAACATGGCTGCCGACTTCGGAGACTTCGATCGCGATGGCAAACTCGACATTCTCGATAGCCGATTCGGTAATCAACCCGCCAGCCTCTATTGGAACCGCGGGCAAGAGTTCCCCGATGTTGCCGAAAAAGCCAAGATCGCGAAACCGACTTTCGCCCCCGTGAAATGGGGAATTGGCTTCGGCGATTTCGACAACGACGGCTGGCTCGATTTCTTAATGGCGAACGGAAATTTTTCGTCGCTCATGGACAGCCTTCCCGGCGAGGTTCGCTTCGCTGAGCCGATTCAACTGTTTCGCAATCTCGGCGACCGTACCTTCGAAGAAGTAGCTGACGCTGCTGGCCTGAATCAGGGACCGCTGAAGTCCCGGCGGGGCACGGCCTTTGGCGATGTCAACAACGACGGCAATCTCGATGTCATCATCTTCAACGTTGGTGAGCCACCCTCGCTTTTCATCAACGAGACTGCCAATCCGAATCACCGCGTCCTTTTTCGCCTGATTGGAACCGAAAGCAACAAAGCAGCAATAGGAACCAGAGTGGCCGTAACCACTTCGACCATGACGCAAATTGATGAAGTCCGCGCCGGCGGCAGTTACAACTCGACTAGCGATTGGCGACTGCATTTCGGTCTAGGGAGCGAAGCCGTTATGACAAAGGTGGAAGTGTCATGGCCGAGTGGCGCCAAGCAACAGTTCCAGAATCTTCCCGCGGACAAGATTTATGAAATCAAGGAGGGCGAAGCGCTCAAGCCTATAGCAGCACTGTCAAATCCTCAGTCAATCGGCACAGTAAAATAACGCGTGGTCTCTGCGTTCTCAAGCCCGGCATTCTACCCGCACGCAACCCGCATGCTCCGAGATACGACGCGACGGACAATCTCCCTTCTGATCCTTGTAGGGATGGTATTGGCCGGATTCTCGCTGGCAGGCCAAGAGTCGAAGAACGCAACTGAACTATACAAAGATGCTGTCACCGCAGACCAAATTGGCGACACCGCAACAGCCATAGGACTATATCAACGAGTGCTGGCAGTGCAGCCCGGATCTCTTGAGGCTCGAAGCAATCTAGGCGCAGACCTTGCCGCCACGGGCCGTTACGCCGAAGCAATCGCTGAATATCAGCGGGCACTCAAGATCGATCCGCACAATTCCGTTGTCAGGCTCAATCTCGCCCTGGCGCATTACAAATTAGGCGAATACCAAAAGGCCGCTGAGACATTCTCCGGACTTCATAAGGAACAACCTGCGAGCAAGCAGGTCCTCTACCTCTTGGCAGACTGTTATCTACGCCTCGGACAGAATTCGGACGTCATCCGATTGCTCACCCCCGTCTACAATGCCGATCCCAGCGATCAGGCGGTGCAATACGTCTTGGGCACTGCATACATCCGCGATGGCAAGATCAAGGAAGGCCAGGCCGTAATCGACCCGCTTCTTAAGAAGACCGAAACACCAGAAGCGAATCTGTTACTGGGAGAAGTCCAATTTGCTGCTGGCGATTACAAGACAGCTGCGGCAACACTGAAGAAGGCAGTCGACCTCAATCCGAATATTCCGGGCGCCTGGTCTCTCTACGGTCGTGCACTGCTGCAAGACAACCAAAACGCCGAGGCCAAAGCCGCTCTCCAGCGCGCAATTCAGCAGGACCCCAACGATTTCGCCGCTAATCTGCATCTGGGAGCGATGCTTCGCCTGAACGGGAACACCATGGAAGCAGCGCCGTACTTGGAGCGCGCCCTGCAATTGCGACCAGCGTCTCCCGCCGCCCGCCTCCAGATCGGAGCGCTCGACGCAGCGACTGACAAGCTCGCCGAAGCGAGAACAATCCTGGAGCAACTTGCAAAAGACTGGCCCGACTTCGTGCAAGTCCATCTGCAACTGGCTACCTTGTATTCCCGCCTGGGTCTGAAAGAAAAGAGCCAAGCGGAACGAGACATCGTGCTTCGCCTAAACGAGAAAGACCGCGAGGCAGGACCAAAGCCTGACCGTTGATGTTGTCTTGAAAGGGCTCGGCTCGGCTGAGCAGTTACGATCTTGGGAGCCCGCGGGCTTTCGTCCTGAGGAATCGGATTCTTGTTTTAATCAGGCTCAATTGGCGGCAACTTGCGGCTTTTTGCCGTTTCCTCCGCTGGTGCTTTCAAAGGCAGAGGCAACTCCAGAGTGCCCAAATGGCGTGCGACTTCATCCATTACGCCCAATCTAAGAGTGACTGCACTGACTGGCACGTCCACTTCCTGATGCATGCGCAACCCACCGGCAAGCACATCGTCGTAAGCCCCGGGCTTCAGGTCGCTGTTAGTTTGCACCGCGGTTCGTGCGATGCTCGATCCATCATCCGCAAAAGCGGAAGCCATGAAATCCAGGACCACGTGTCGTGCCTCGTCCTTAGTCACGTAACTCAACTGTGCTCCTCCCACAGCGTAGTCGATGGCGTACCGTTGGATCTCAGCAGACTTCTTCGGTGTGCTATTTCCGGGCTCGTTTGCTTGCGCAATTTCTCGGCGTACCGGAGTCCCCACCGGCACTACACGCGCCGAGAACAACAACTCGTGCGATTGCGGAATCGCAGGCTGCAGTGCGGCGTTCCCAAGCTCTTGTGCAATTTCTGCTCGATTCCTGTCCGCTGTTTCACGTGGATTCGCGAAGTATCCGCGCCGGTAAGCCAGGTGATATCCCTTCTTTTCAAGGGATACCCGAATCTTGCGGAATACTCCATCGAACTTCACGTTGTCGGGCGAGTAGGAAAACATGTAGTACTCCGATCCTTGCTCTACCGCCGTTTCCACCGCAGCCTGAATTCCATTTGTGTTGTAAAAGGCCTTTCCACCCGTCGCCTCTGCCATGTCGTCCATGGCGGCCTGCTCCGCAGCTCGACTGTCCCGGCTTGCCGTGTACTGCTGCTGTAATTCCGATTGAGACTGGATCCCCATTGCGGTCGTGGTTCCTGCATAGGGCGTCCCCGGCGTTCTCCCCGGTGGTCCTTGCGCCTGAGAGCCGGGTGCGGCTGCTGCAACTGGGTTGGCATTCGTCTCGGAGTTGTAGATGGAATCTCCGAAATTTCCTCTCACATCCACCGGATAGACGGCCGCGTGCACTTCGGCAAGACGATTCGTGATCTGCTTCAACTGTTCCTCGTAAGTTCGCACCTCCGCCGGGAAGCCGTTGGGCGCGTCGACATCACTTCCCATGCTCGGGAAGAATCCTCTCGGGAAGGCTCCGGACAGCCAAACGACGTTCTTACGGCCCGGCATTCCCGCCAGGTATCGAGCCAACTCGGAAAATGCCTCCATCGTAAGGTGGACCCGTCTGTCCAGGTCTCCCGCACGTATCTCAGCCTGCAAATGTTCCAGATGTTGGACTGCCACCTGGTTCGAGGCATCCATCGCTGCTCGTTCTTTATTCACCGAGATCAACGAAGTCAAATCTATTGTCGGTGAAAGTTGTCGTGAGAACCTTGCAGTGCTCTTCTTGTTATTCACGGTCGCGAGCAGCAGATTCTCATCGGCAGTGAACCCGTGTAACATCTCAAGACGCTCGCCTAACGCAAACAGCGCAAGCTGCAGCCCAGCAGGCTTTTTGCGAAGAAACTTCAACAGTTCTTCTTTCGCATACTGCTGAGACTCAAGAGGAGTATTCACGAAATCGAGCAAAACCGCGACCAACGCTCGGTCCGGCCCCGAAGCAACCTTGTTACTGAATACGTTCGCGGGCACCGGCGTCGAGGGAGTCGGAACCGAAGAAGTCGGAGCGGCCCCTGTCGCAACGCTCGCAAACTCGTGGAAATACCGCATCTTCTCCAGACGACCGTCTTCCTGTATTTTGAAGTCCCCGGCCGATAATCCCCGCACTGGATGCCCTCTGGCGTCCGTCACTACAACATCTACCTCAACCTCATTCGTTCCAACTTTGAGGGTAGTGGATCGTTGCGCCTCTCGTGTGTCAGGTCCCACGAGTGAAGTTTGCACCGACGCGCTTTGGGACTTGGGCGTCGTCGTCTCCGGCGTAGCACTGGCCTCGAACTCTGTTTCTGTTCTATCGTTCGCAGATTCCTCATCTTCGACCAAATCATCCTGAGAAGAAGGTTGTGAAATCGCGGTGGGAGCGGAAAGCTCGGGAGTGCCCGCGGCCAGAGCAACGAATTTTGCGCGCTCCTCCTGCGACAGCGCCGGAAGATCGAAGATGTTCAGCATCGTCCCATCCAGCGCTCCCAGTCGGTCCCCTTGCGGTGCCAGTGCGAAAGTGGGGTTGTTCAGCACGACCGTTTTCACGCGAGTCGACAACACAGCTTTACCGCTAGCAGTTTCGACTACCCTGATCTCCTGTTCAACATCTGGCCATGGCGGAGTATCTTCCTCCGCTTCATCCGAGTTACTTGCGGATGCTTCCGAATTAGAATCTCGCGCTGCCGTTACTGTACCGATCGCAATTCGGCCTCCGTCTTCGCTTCTCGCGATCATAGGAAAATGTTGAACCTGATCCCACCTCTGCCGCCATAATGGATGGCCCGTCACACTGAAGAAACTGGCGCTATAAGCTGTGCTGCCCTTCGAGCATCGCCCGATGAAGACTGTGTTCTCCGTCGCAAACCGCAGGTCGGGTGTGCAAGGAGATTTCACTCTTGCGACAGGACGCCTTTGCTCCTGATCCACTCCGAAGCGGACAAGCCAGACGCCTCCATGCGAGCTTCGGACGTAATCGGCGTACCCTGATCCGCTGGTGTTGAGTTCAAGGCTGCCGCTCGCCAGGAGAGAGCGCTCGACGGTTAACGTTGCCGCATCTAGGTAATCAAGTTTGACTCGCGCACGTTTCTGCGCAATCACTGCCTTGCCGCTCGCCGCGTTCTTCGACTCTCCCGATACAGGCAATGCGGTTTCCACAACAATGTGTTTGCCGTCCGGGCTGGTATCTACCCACAACAGTTCACTTGGAAAGGTAATCAAGAGCTTCTCATTCAATTCCGAGTCAATCTCGTACAAGCTGTTCAGCTTCCGCAGAAGAAGTTTCCCCGACGTGAGCGGCCATAAATAACGCCGCTTGTCGTGGACATACCATTCCGTTTGCCTGGAGATGCTCGCGCTGGCAACATCAATGACCTCGGCGCGGATCATGCGGTCCTGGTGCCCGGTCGCTGTTTCCGGAACTCTCTTCATCAACTTTCGGGCATCAAAACTGACCAGAACATGTTCGCGATCCAAAAAATGAACAGTCACGTTTCCGCGTAATGTGAACCGCTCAAGAGGAGGTAGGCCGTGGAAGCCGAGATTGGAAAGGTCGATCTGCTTGGCAGGTCGCGAGAGTGTCTCAGGCGGCGCGTTCTGACCAAAGATAGAATTACAAAACAATACGCAAAACCACGTCGCACAGAAGAGTCGACGCGTCAGGCGCTTCAGGCTACTTTGGTTCTTTGACGTGCAATACCTGGTCTGCCTGGACATTGTTTAGTACCTGCTTCGTGCCAGATGGCCACTGAATCTCGATCTCATCCACCGACTTCGCTGCTCCCAGACCGAAGTGCACTGGCCCTGCGCTGGACGACGCGTATCCTGAGGCGGTCGTCATATGATTCCATTGCGATTGTCCCGCCACCGAAATCTTGATCTTCGCTCCGATCCCATCTCGATTGCTCTTCGTTCCTTCGAGTTTGATCTCCAGCCAGTGATTTCCTCCGGGACTGTCATTCATCCAAATCTCTGCCGGAGCGCTCAGCGCGCTTACCACCACATCCAGTTTTCCATCGTGATTGAAATCTCCAAACGCAGAGCCACGATGTCGCGCCGCCGGTTGCGCAGTAAAACCCGCATCTTCTGTTAGCGCTGCCCACTTGCCGGAAAGATTGCGAAACACGGTATTGACTTGTGAGATGTGCCTCCGCTCCGCCATCGCTGGCGACTGCACATCACCGCGGCTGACAAAGATGTCTTTCCATCCGTCGTTGTCGAAGTCGGCGATGTTGGGGCTATATCCCGACATCGGATTGCTCAACACCGACATTCCGCTCTTCGCGGTTATCTCGTTGAATGCGCCCTTCCCATTGTTTTGATATATCGGGAAGGTTTCCTCGTCGAGCGCCACAATCACAATATCCGGAAGGCCGTCATTATTAAGGTCTCGAAAATCGACTCCCATTCCAGAGATCAAATTTCCATGTTCCGGAAGCGCGACACCCGATTCGAAGGCGACCTCATCGAAAACCGGCAGGGAAGAGCCTTTCACCTTACGCGCATGAAAAAGCGAATTGAACAGCTTGTCATTTGCTATGAAGATGTCGGGAAGGCCATCGTTATCGTAGTCGGCAACACCCACGCCCATGCCTTTTCCCGGATGCTCCCGAATCTTCGACTGCACCGACATGTCTTCGAACGTTCCATCTCCCTTATTGATGAAGAGTTGGTTCGGTGTCGCCTTGTAAAACTTCGGATGGCAATACTCCGGCTTGTCCATGAACTTGCAGTCGGGTTCATGGTTCACGTCCCAGCTCAAGTAATTCACCACAAACAAATCCAGCAGGCCGTCGTTGTTCACATCGACCCATGCCCCGCCCACCGACCACAGCGGCCCAAACTCCTTGTCCGGATGATTCAGCCCCGCCTTCTCCGTAACATCGGTGAACGTTCCATTCCCATTGTTGTGATAGAGCTTGTTCCCGTGAACTCCGCCGACGAAGATATCCTCGTACCCATCATCGTCATAATCCCCAATTGCGACGCCCACGTCATAGCCCGTCCCCGCCAGACCGGCCTTCTCTGTCACATCCGTAAATGTCCCGTCGCCATTGTTGTGAAATAGGCGATCCCAATATTTAGGGCCAGACTTCTTCAAAGTCGTGATATCCGCACCATTGGCAAAAAAGATATCGAGATACCCATCGTTGTCATAATCGAAAACCGCCACTCCACCGGCCATCGTCTCAGGAGCGTGTTTTTGCGGACTTTCGGAGCTGTCCAGAAGAAAAGGAATGGAATGATAAGAAAAATGAATGGCCGGCGGCTCGGCGCCCAGCGCGGGCCGACGACTGAGAAGCGCAACGCCCGTGAGCAACAAAGCCCCAAGCGCGAAAATCCGCGCAGCCAAATGCCCACGGCTGCCAGAAGCGCCACGATCTCTCGCCTGCTCACTAATTTCGCCCTGAACTGAGCTTCTCAATCTCCTCCTTCTCGCGGTTCGCCTCCTCGCTTCGTCCCGCGGCTGTGTAGGCTCTCAACAAATCCCAGTGAATGCGCACGGTCTGCGGTGCCTGCTCGCGAGCGGTCTCCAGTTCTCGAATACCCTCCGCGGAATCTTCCTTCGCGATCAGCACTTCACCGAGCATCATGTGCGCCGCCGCGCGTTTCGGATCGAGTTTCACCGCCTCCTGCGCAAGCGGTAAAGCTAAATCCGGATTCTGCTGTTTGGTGTACTCTTCCGCCAATCGCAAACGCGCCGAAACGTTCGACGGCGAAACCTGCAATTCCTTCTTCAGTTCCTGAATGCCCGCTTCCGGATTCTCGTCCAGCAGAAACGCCCCGTATAGAAAATGTACGCCCGCCTCATTCGGATACTGCTCGGTCAATCCGCGAAACAGCTTGCCCGCCTCATCCCGTCTCTGCGCCTCGAGCGCCAGCGTTGCTTCTCCCGCTTGCCGGACCATCTCGCGTCGATCCGCAGGAATCTCCGCCGGCAGAAAAGGCAGCCGCAAAGCCACTAGCCCAATCGGCTCAACGAGTGGCTTCGAGTCCTGCCCCGATTTCACCATCGCGATCAGCATGCTCATGCTGTCGTCGTAGCGCTCTGACCTTGTGAGCAACACAGCAACGTAATAAAACACGGACTGAATCAGGTCCGTGCGGTCGCCCATCCCCGTGGACATGGCGAGTTGAAGATGATCCAGCGCTTTCGGATATTGCCTCGTCTGGAACTCGCTGAGCCCAACCAATGCCCATCCCGGACCGGCATCCGGACGCAGAGTCATGAATCGGCGCAATACATCTAGAGCGTCCGAATACTGCTCTTTTTCATACAACAACGTGCCCAGATACCAAAGCCCTTGATCCCACTCGGGGCGCTTCGTCAACGCCTGCCGGTACAAGCGGATCGCATCGTCATCCCGGTTTTCTTCCCGAGCGCGTCCGGCCTCCCGCGATACCTCATCAGAGCTGAGGTGGACAGCGCTCCCAGTCTGATTTGCAGCTGATCCTATGTGGACGGGAAAGGCTGCCAGCGAAATCGCAAGGATGCTCGCCGCAATCATTTCGCCTTCCCAGTAGCGTCAGGCCCGAGCCTCTCCTCCGGAGGTGCCAGTACGCCTTCCTTGTTCTTCAAGCGGAGAAACGTCGCAGCCTCAGCCTTCGCCTCCTGCGTGCGTCCTAACTTCGTATAGACGATTGCCAGATGACTGTGGACAAGGGCGCTGTCCGGCGCCAGTCTCTTAGCGATCTCGAGTTCTGTGGCGCTCGCCGCGTTCTCGCCCTTCGTCATCAGGATGCGTCCCAAAACATGATGTGCCTCGGGATCCTTCGGAGTGAGTTCGATTGATTTCCGCGCAAAAGCTTCTGCTTCCGGAATCTCGTTCTTGTCCAAGTCAATTTCGGCCAGCGCCAGCATTGCCGGAACATCTTCCGGCGAAATCTGGAGCGCCTGCCGATACTCTCGCTCCGCGTCACTCACCCGCTGTTGCATCTTGAACAGAGTTCCCCGAAAATAGTGAACTTCCGGACGCTCCGAGTAATGCGTGCCAAGCCGATCGGCGTATTCGTCCGCACGGGCGAACTCAGGATTCATTTGTGCCGCATACACAGCAGCCTGTCCCGCCAACCACACCCTTTCCCGCGCTTCAGGTGCATAGTCCTCAGGAATGTTTCTCATCCTGAGTGATGCCAAACCCATCGCCTCCGCCAAAGCCGGCGTGTTACCCATCTTCGCTGCTTCAGTCGCGAGCAAATAGAGAGCTTGTACGAATTCGCTATCCCGGGTGAGCAACAAGGCAAAATGAAAAACCGACACATCGATTGATTGTCGAGTTCCGGGCCATCCGGCGCGAGCCCATAATCGGAAATGCGCTAGAGCGTGGTCGTAATCGTGTGTTTCGTACTCGCACAGACCAAGAAAGGAATAAGCGACTGCGGGTTTAGGCGAGAGCGCTACGAATTTCTGGAATGCCACCTCCGCTTCTGGAAAGCGATCCTGGTCGTACAGCAGGCTCGCCAGCGACCACCATCCCTCGCTCCATTGCGGACGCAGGTGTACCCCCTCGGAATACAGATTGATCGCATCGCGGACGCGGTCTGCGGATCGCGCAGCTTCTGCCTGTTTGGCGATTTCGTCGAAGCTCTTTGGAGAATCCGGAAGGGCCGCACTTGCCGCAGTGAACAACAGCAAGAGGAACGGGAGACACCGCAAGGCCATGGCAAAAGAATACAGGGAGCAACCCTGTCGGGTCACTCCCTGTTGAGAAATGCTAGAACGAGTACTTCGCGCCCAATTCCAGAATTCGGTGGCCGTAGTGATAGTTCGCGTAACCGAATGCCTGGCAGCTTATTCCCGGGCAAGCATGGTTGGGATCGGTGGCATTGGACAGAACGCCGTTCGAATAGCTCAGCTTCAGGTTGTTATCGCCGTTATTGAACGAGAGCAGATCATGGTTCAGGAAGTTGAATGCTGCAACCCTGAATTCCAGGTTCTGCCGCTCCGTGATTTTGAAGCTCTTGAGCAGCGTGAGATCGCTGTTCCAGAACATCGGACCAGGCAAATACGGAATTCGCCCATCACCGATGTCCCCAGGCCCCGGTAACGCGAAGCAGTTCGGGTTGACGAATTGGTTCTTCGCCAATCCCTGCCGTGGGTTGCACGTGATGTTGGTGTAGAGGTTGATATCCGGCGTTCCAAGCAAAGCAACGTTGCTGGAGGTCCCGGTCAGCCCGAAATTCAGGCTCGTGTTCCCACCATTTCCGCCTGCGCCTCCACCGGCCGCCGTCACCTGGCCACCACTCTCGACCTGAGTGATGCCCGAGATCTGCCAGCCATTTGCCAAGCCGCGCACGAACGAACTGCCGGAGTGCAGCCTTGGCATATTCAGGACGTACGCTGCCGTGAACACGTGCGCCCGATCCAGCGGCAGCACGGACCAGTACTCGTGTACACCCCAATCTGGGAGAGCCCCGCTTAGGCCACCGTTGTTGACTTGAACGCCATCTCCCAGCGCCTTGGCCCATGTGTAGTTCGCCTGCAATGTCAGCAAACCAACGTTCCGGGTCACGCTCGTCTGAAGTGCGTCATACTGAGACTTTCCAGCCGTGACGCTTTGCGTGATGTTTTGATAGTTGGAGTACGGACGATAAGCCTGTTGACAGTATGCATCGGTCGGTCCGGACCCTTGTTTGCACGTGAATCCGGGCGCGTTCAAGGTTCCGAGAGGCACTGCGTTGATATTCACCGTTCCCTGCATGTAGTCAGTGTGGTTGCCTACGTAGGACAGTTCCATCCGGAACTTGTGCGGTAGTTGCTGGTTGATGGTGAGACTGTAGCTGGTCACCAGCGGTTGTTCATCGTTCCCAGGATTCATCGCGCTGAAGCTGGAGTTCGTGAAGTTCACTTCTTGTCCGAACACCACGGCTGGCGCACAGTTCGCTGGTGCCGTTCCGACCGCTGTCGCTGTGCAGTTTCCGGAGGCATGCGTATCGAGCATCTCCCAGGTAGCACAGTTCTGGACATTGAATCCGCATGACCATCCTACCGAGCCCTGCGAGGTCTGTGCCGGACCGGTATAAGAGTTGCTCTGAACAGAGTCGTACGCACGGAACTTACCCCATCCGCCGCGGACCACAGTTTTGCCGTTCCCGAACAGATCGATCGCAGCCCCGACCCGTGGCGAGAAAAAGAGCGCTCGGCTATCCGCTCCTGACAGAGGAATGTTGTGATCGATGCTATGCCACTCGATCCCGGAGTTCTGAACCGACGCGCTGTACGCCGTCGGGTCGAACACCGCAATGCCCCACGGATTGTTGGCGTAAGGCTTGGCATAGTGTTCGAAACGCATTCCGTAATCAACCGTAATACGACGCGTTAGCCGCCAGTGATCTTGCGCATAAAAGGAAGCGATATTCTGCGCCAGGTTCGTCGGCGGTGGTAGGGCTTGCTCAAAGTATCCCTCTTGACCTGTGATCCCCATGAGCATGTCTGCGTAATTGTTGCCGGTTATGTTTGTCCATGGATCGTACGCAAGCACACCCATGAACTGGCCCCAATTGTCTTGCTTGTTATAGGTGTGTTCCCAGTAAAACCCGTATTTCATCGTATGGGTCTTGAATACCTTCGTGACATCACCGGCCACGCTGGGAATACCCTTCACCGCAATCATTGTCGGATGGTAGTCATGCCCCACGTCCCCGAGATTGGGTATGCTTTGGCCCCAACTGAGAACTGCAGGGGCGTTCGAGTTTCCAAAAACTCCTGTCAGCGGGAAGTTCATATCTTTCCGCAGAATCTTGCTGGGAGTCGCTGGGTCGCTCGGGAAATTGATCTTCGTGTAGCCGAAGCGTGCCTCTGCCGTCAGTGTCGGAGAAAACACATGGACGAAGTTAGCTGCCGTAAAGTCAGATCCGTTCGCACCGATTGTCGCGCTCGGTGCGGGCACAACCCAGTCTCCCGAGTTGTTCCACAGACCTAAGGGCATGTTCGCCGTCTCGCGTTGCCGGCTCCAGCTCACATAAACCTTGGTCATGTCCGATATGTTGACGTCGCCTCGGGCTACGTTTTGCCACGAGTTCTGCTGCTCCGTGACTACAGCAACATAGTTAAAGCCGTTGGCGTCTGGTACCGAACTCGTTGGAGCCGGGAAATAGTTCTGCAGAAGGAGTTGTGCATTTGGGTCAACGCATCCCGCCGACATCACCCCTGCTCCTGAAATAGTGCAGCCAGCTGCGGCTCTGTCATCAAACCCAAAGAATGTCCCCGCCGCCGGTGCTGTCGGAATACTGTTCAATGCAAACCGCCCGACCGACTTATACGGAGTTTGGCTCAATGCACTAAAGTCCCCGTTCAACATCGCGGTGGTAGGAACAAAGGCGCGATTAACTCCACCGTCGATCCCTTGGTGATAGTTTTCGTAAGAGTCGAAGAAGAACACCTTCCGACGAGATTTGTTGAAATTTGTTCCCGGAATGATCACCGGTCCGCCAATCGAAAAGCCCGGATAATAGTACGAACTCGGCCCCTTCAACTGGCCCGGTGTAAACCCGTTGCTTGGATCCGACTCGATGGCTTTGTTATACGAATCCTCAGCATTCATGGCAGAGTTGCGCGCATAAAAATGCACATCGCCGTGGAAGGTGTTGCTGCCGGACTTGGTGACCGTATTGACTACGATCGGCCCTTTCATGTTTTCGGAGCTGAAATTCGAGGTAAGCACCTTCACTTCCGAAATCATGTCAGGATTGGGATTGACGGGAGTCGCGGCGCCAGCAGCGCCAGGATCGAAAACATTCTGCCCGTCTTGCGTGATCGCGATGCCTTGGCCCGTTTGACCATTCACGCTAACACCGGCCAACCCACCCGCATTATTGCCAACCGCGAAACCGTTAATCCCGACCACCTCGCCGCTGTAGGCCAGCTTGTTCACGCCGCCGTTCGCGCTGAGCGCCGCGCCGGGCAGAATCTTGAGATACTCCGTCGCATTGCGCCCGACCAGCGAAAGATCGTTCAAATCCTTCGACGAAATCAGATCGGATTTCTCGCCGCTGTCGGTAATCGCCACTTCCCCAGCAGCTGCGCTGACCTCAATGGTCTCGCTTTCGGCTCCAACCCTCAGATTGATATTCAGGTTTTTCTGGTCAGAGCTGTTCAGAACAATTCCAGTTGCCTGATATTTCTCAAACCCCTTCGCCTCAGCCGTCACGTTATACGTGCCCGTTGGTAGCTGCGTGGCAGAGAAGTATCCGTCGCTGTTGGCGGTGAGTTGCCTCACAACCTTAGTACCAGTGTTCTGAAGCGTAACCTTCGCGCCGGGCACCACAGCGCCACTGGTATCGGTGACAGTGCCCGACAGGTTAGCAAAAATTGATTGCGCACTCGCCGGCGGTATCAGCAGTGTGGCCGGCACAGATATGATCAAAACAAGCAGGCAGGTCTTAACTAAACTGGTAAAGCGTTTCATCCGACCTCCTCAGAGAATCAGGCTCTCATTACACAGGGTGAGACTTAGACTTTCGTTGAAACTCGTAAACGTTATCGGAACCGGCCGAGAACCCCACATTCTTCATAGGGACGCCGCGGGATTACTCGGCACTAATACGAAAGAACTACCCGGTCAACTTTTATGATGGGTCGATTGCCACTGTCAAGAGGAAAATCGTTATTTTGAAGGGTTCGCACGTAACCTTGGATTGTGATTTTGATCACTGGCAAGAAGTCAGAGTTATGCAGGAAGTAACGCGCTTGCGCCATTCGCAGGCCTCAAAAAAAACCATACTAAAACGTCACAGTATGCCCAAATCAACGAGGCTGGAATTCCTGCTTCTTAAGACGGTGGCCTGCGAAACAACGAGAGTCAGAGTAATAAGAAAGTAAACGTTTTCCTGGTATGGCTCGCCGAGGCAGTATCGGATGAAACCAAAGGCCGACGGTGCTGACATGCACCAGTATTCGAGAGCAAATGCTGAATTACGGCACAATATTTGACGCCGGCCAATGTGACGGCTGCGCGTTCATATTCAGAGCAATTGAAACCGGTCCCTCGACTGGAGCCACATCGATGTTGTAGCCATCGACCTCGACAAGTGGTTCGTCCCCCTGCAGATCTTTCGTGGCAGCCTCGATCGTAACGGTAGAAGATTCTCCAGGAACCAGTGAAAGGTAGTTATCGGAGTAAAAGACCGGCAACACCCGCCGTCCACTCTTCTTCTGATGGAGTTGCAAATGTGTCAGCAACGCGACGTTCTGCGTGTTGTTCAGCAACCGCACGGTCAGTAAAGTATTTCCACCCCCTGTGTGAGCCTCGCCAGTCGCATCCAGTTTCACCATCGGCAGGCTCTCAAGCCCGTCAAACTGATCCTGCGCAACATGCTGCCAATAGAAATTCGTGGAGAGCATCTCGCCATCAGCACCGATCAAATCCAGCTTGATGAAATACAACGGACTGATCCGCGCCCCCACTTCGATCTGTGCCGCCTTAATCGTGCTGCTACCCGGAACTTCCGGGATCTGATAAGTCTCCTGCGAATCCAGCTTGCCGCTAAACTCATACACCCGTAATTTCACGCTGACATTCTTCAACGCCTCCGGACGATTATTCACTACTTCAATTCCGCGGTTCTCCTGATTGAACTGGACGTGTACCGTCTCCGCGGCCTTCTTGGCTCCATACAACGCAGCGTTCGGCTCCAGATCATAGTGATAAAGTTGCCAAACAAAACTCGGCTGTGCCGGATTGCTCATCCACGTAATAACGCCCGTGGTTTCCTTGAACATCTTCGCGTTCCGCCCTTCATACATCGCGCGGAAAGCTTCATAGGTAGCCATCTGCCCTTTGCGAACAAAATCTGCGAGATTTCGAATATGCCCATACCGCTCGGCCAAGGTTTTCCCAAACTCGTCCCCTCGCTGCGCCCCGGCGGCCATATCGTGTTGCGCCCAGTCGTCGTTGATCGTCTCCCAGTCTTTCTCCGGCATCATTCCCTGGATAGACTCGATCGTCGGCACCGACACCGATCCGGTCTCCGTCTTGAAGCTCTCATTCAGTGGATAAAAAAATCGTGGCGCCCGCCAGTAATAAGGCCCATGCGACGAAACTCCCCTACCATCCGCAGAATTCGACTGATACAACCGTGACGGATCCAGTTGAGTCATAAGCGTTTTCAACTGATCATCCAGCGCCTTCGGCGGATACCCTTCATTCCGCGCACACCACACCGCAATCGAAGGATGGTTCCGATACCGCACAACTTTATCCGTCACGTTCGCAATGTAAGTCGGAATGTCGTCAACGTCCGGACCATCGAAGGGATTCGGCTGGAAGAATTCATCCCAAAGCAGAATTCCGTACTTGTCCGCCATGTCATAAAAGTCCGGGCTGGTGCTCTGCCCGACCCAATTGCGGACAATGTTCAAATTCGCCAGCGCATGCAGATGAAACTGCGCATCCAGTCGCTCGCGCGAAATTCGCTTCATGCCTTCATCGAGTCCCCAGTTCCCGCCGCGCGCCATAACGCGCACACCGTTCACGGATAAAGTCAAATTCTCCGAATCCGGTACCTGATACTCGATCTTCCGAATCCCAAACTGCTGCGTCGACCTGTCGGAGGTCTTCGCCCCGACATCAAACCGCAGCGTGAGCGTATAGAGATTCTGCGGTCCATACCCATTCGGCCACCACAGCTTCGGATCAGCGATATGTAACTCTGGCGCGGACTTGCTGTCGAATGAAACCAACTCCTTCGCGTTAGCCGCAACGCTCGCTGCCTTGTGAAATGTAATCTCGGCCCCAGGACCGTTCTTCCACTGAATCGTACCGGTAAGCGTGCCGCTCACCGCCTTTGCCGACCGATTCTCCAAAGCAGCAGAGACATGGAGATCGGCGTTGTCGTACTTTGCCGATAGATCCGCCGTCACGAAGGGATCCTTCACCACAACCGGGCCAGTCGAATCCATCGTCACCGGCAACCAGATCCCAGTGTCCCGGTCGCGAATCGCCGGCAGCCAGTCCCATCCAATCGTGCACAGAAATGTCGGTCCATCCAGCGCTGTCACGCCTCCATTCGCCCCCACGCCCAGCGCGACCGTGTGCTCGTGTGGATTGCCCGGATGAGGCTGCGGAGAAACCAGAACGGCAAGCACCGCCGTTCGTCCCGGCTTCACGAACTCCGTCACATCGAAATCGCCGCGAATGAAAGCACCCCGCATGGTGCCGACCTTCTGACTGTTCACCCAAATCTCAGCCGAGTAGTTAATGCCTCCAAAATGAATCCATGTATGGCGGCCTTGATAACTCGCGGGAACCGCCAAACTCGTTCGATACCAGTAGGTGGTCTTATTCAAGCTCTCCGGAATAGCGCGCATGTTCTCCCCATAAAGCGGCTCCGGATATACCTTGTTATTCACGAGCGTCGTCAGAACCGTCCCGGGCACCGTAGCGGCAAACCAATTCTCGGGCCGGAACTTCGTGCTCGACACTTCCGCCGCAGGAGCGCTCACTTTCGCCGAGTCCTGCATTATCCACCCGCTAACGGTTTGCTCTGATTGACCGAAGGAAGACTGCGCTAATGAAATCAGAAAAGAGAATGCAACGAAGAAGACGAACAATGATTTGGACATGTGTGTAAAAGATTTTCCGGGACAGTTTACTCTCGCTGCGCTGGTCGCTGCGACCCGTCGTAGAATTGCCCAAAAGAACTGCGTCGCGTGCCATTGTCGCTGCTACGATATTTAGCGAATGGAAAACGCTTACCGAAAAGTTCGAATCATCGATTCCCACACCGGAGGTGAGCCGACACGGCTGGTGATCTCCGGCGCCCCCGACTTGGGCAGTGGCCCGCTTTCAGAACGCCTCGAGCGCTTTCGCCGCGATCACGATCCCTTCCGCTCTGCAGTCGTCGCCGAACCGCGCGGTTCCGACGTCGTCGTCGGCGCTCTCCTCTGCGCACCTATGAACCGCGACTGCACCGCCGGCGTCATCTTCTTCAACAATGTCGGCTACCTGGGCATGTGTGGCCACGGCACCATCGGACTCGTCGCCACCCTCGCCTACATGAAGCGCATTTCGCCAGGCACACACAAGATCGAAACGCCCGTAGGAGAGGTCAAAGCGACCCTCGACGCCAATGGCGACGTCACCGTCGACAACGTTGCCAGCCATCGCAGTGCCGCAAATGTTCAAGTCGAAGTACCCGGATACGGCCCAGTCGTCGGCGACGTAGCCTGGGGAGGAAACTGGTTCTTTCTCGTGCACAATCACCCGTTCGGTCTGTCGCTGCGAAATGTCGACGAACTCACGTCGTTCACATGGGCGATCCGCCAGGCGCTCCCGAAAAACGGCATCACCGGCGACAATGGCCAAGAAATCGATCACATCGAGCTCTACGCCCCTTCGCTAATTCCCGGAGTCAATAGCAAGAATTTCGTTCTGTGTCCCGGCAAAGCCTACGACCGGTCGCCGTGCGGCACCGGAACCAGCGCCAAACTCGCCTGTCTCTACGCGGACGGCAAACTTCGCGAAGGCGAGACCTGGAGACAGGAAAGCATCGTCGGCAGCGTCTTCGAAGGCAGCGTCAAAGTCCGCGATGGCAAGATTTATCCGAGCATTCGAGGCCGAGCCTTCGTGAATTCGGAGGCCGACCTGATCTTCGATCCCCAGGATCCTTTCTGTATGGGCATTCGTCCCTGAGTTCATGAGCGGGCAATCCTACGACGCAATCGTCATCGGTGC
>DATJWZ010000178.1:0-4281 GCA_035500795.1 Candidatus Eiseniibacteriota bacterium
CTCCGAAGCAGGCATCGCGCAGTTGGATGACCTTCGTCCTGTGCTTACTGGAGCGGATGTCCTCGAAATGCAGCATGCGGTAAGGAACATTCGCGTCGACGATTCGCTAGTGAACTACGCGTTGGAGATCGTTCGCCGCACGCGCGAATCAGAATTCCTGTCGTTAGGTGTTTCCCCACGAGGATCACAGGCTCTTTATCGCGCCGCGCAAGCCATGGCCTTTCTCGAAGGCCGCACCTTCTGCACCCCAGATGATTTTAAGCCGCTGGTTGTTTCAATCTTCGCCCACCGCGTGGTCGTGAACAATCTCTACGCCTCGACGCTGAAGAAGTCCGAGCAGTCGGATCAAGTGCTGAAAGAGATAGTGGAGAGCGTCGCAGTGCCGGTCTAACAGCAGTGGCCAGTGATCAGTGGTCGGTCCGGTAGGCCATGGAGCAGTGCCGTGATGAAACGAGTATGGCTGTACTTTTGTATCGCCGCTTTTCTAGCTGAGTTGTGCGGCACTTGGCTGCAATCTTTCCATCACTCAAGCGATGTTCAGTTTGCCGTGACCTACCAGACTCGGGTTGAATATTTCAGTGATCGGCTTATCATGTGGGCCGTAATTTTTGTCCCGCTGACGATCGGAGCGGTTCTTCTCTCGCGTCGAAATCCCAAGCCTTAGCCGCGCGCCAGTTCCGAACTTGTAGACTGCAACCAATGCGCGTCTATAATTCCCGTCATGTCCTTCCTCCGATACCTGATGTTCCTCTCGCTCGTGGTCTGGATTGGCGGTCTCATCTTCTTCGCCTTCGTCCTCGCGCCGACTGCGTTTCAAGTTTTGCCAAACACTCATCTCGCAGGTAATGTCGTCGGACGAGCACTCGGCAAGTTGCACTGGGTTGCCATCATCTCCGGAATCGTCTTCCTCATCGCTTCGCTGCTCTACAGCTATCTGACGCAAGGCACAGCGCATGTGTTTGCGATTCGCCACGTGCTCATCTGCCTGATGCTGGCGCTGACATTGTTCTCTCAGTTCTGGATCATCCCGCGGATGGACACGCTGCGCGCGCAGGTTGGCGACTTCGCCCAGGTTCCGCTCACCGATCCCGCACGCATCCAGTTCGATGCCTTACACGTTTGGTCAACGCGCGTGGAAGGCGCTGTGCTTTTGCTTGGCTTGGTCGCGGTATATCTAACCGCAGGCGTTCTGTCGCGAAGATAAAAGATAAAGGCCAGCCCGAAGGCTGGCCTCATCCACAGAACCCCCGACTCAATCAGCGAGTCACCAGTTCCTTCTCTTCCTCACGTACCTGCCACTCGCCTTCGGCCACGTAGCCTTGCTTCTCATACGAGTGGCCCGTCACGAGACCTAATACAAACCAGCCAAGAGTCAGTGCGCCTAATGCAAAGATCGAGTCGCCGATCATGCGCATCCAGCGCAACTGGTTCATCCCGCCAGAGTGCAGGAATTCCGAAGAACGCGCGTACCACGTTCCATATTCAACCGAAGCCCAGGCCTGCATCAGCCCGATGGGAAGCACGCTGATCAGCACCATCAGCGCGAGACCGACGTTGATTGCCCAGAACGAGAACCAGAGCGGTCCATTCTTCCAGGCGCGTCCAGGACGCAGCGCGCGCAGGCAGAACAGCATTAGCCCGAGCCCAAGCATGCCGTAGACGCCGAACAACGCAGTGTGCCCGTGAACCGGAGTTGTGTTCAGCCCCTGCATGTAGTAGAGAGCGATTGGCGGATTGATCAGGAATCCGAACAATCCCGCTCCAACAAAATTCCAGAACGCCACGGCTACGAAGAAGTAGATCGGCCACTTGTAAGCAGCGACCCAGACGTGCTGCTGACGCGAGCGCGCCAACCGGATGTTCTCCCACGCTTCAAAGCCGATCAACACGAGCGGTACGACTTCGAGTGCGCTGAAGACTGCGCCCAGCCCGAGAACAAGATTCGGAGTTCCGGCGAAGTAGAGATGATGAAACGTTCCGATAATCCCGCCGGACAGGAACACGATGGTCGAGAACAACACAGCGCGAGTCGCGGTGGTTACTGAAAGGAGCTTCAAGCGCGTGAGCAGGAACGCGATAACCACGGTGGCAAAGACTTCGAAGAAGCCTTCGACCCAAAGATGCACAACCCACCAGCGCCAGTATTCCGCGGTCACGAGGTTGCTGCGCTGGCCATACATCAGTCCGGCCGCGTAGAAGAGCGGAATCGCAATGCTTGAGATCAGAAACATCATGAGCAACGAATAGCTCTGGTCGCGTCTCGCCAGCGCGGGCCGAATGGCCCGCCACATCAGCCAAAGCCAGAAGACGAGTCCGCCGAAGAGCAGAATCTGCCAGAAGCGGCCAAGGTCGACGTACTCATAGCCCTGCGTACCGAACCAGAACCAGTCGTTGCCCAGCTTGTGCTGAATGCTGAGCCACTCGCCTGCGAGGGATCCAGTCACAACTAAGAGCAACGCTCCGAAGAGAGCGTTCACACCCAGTCGCTGACCTTTTGGTTCGTACCCGCTGATGGCCGGCGCGACATAAAGACCTGTGGCCAGCCATGAGGTCGCAATCCAGAAGATACCAATTTGCAAGTGCCACGTTCGCGTCACGCTGTAAGGCAGCCATCGATCGAGCGGAATCCCGTAGAAGCCGGAGCCCTCGACTCCGTAATGCGCGGTGATCGCTCCAAGTGCGACTTGCACGACCCACAGCGCTGCGACCACGAAGAAGTACTTCACCGTCGCTTTCTGCGAAGGACTCGGCTTCAGCCCGAGCAGAGGGTCGTTATTTGGCAAGAGCTCTTCTGAAACCGAGCGCGGCTGCGAGGCAAAGTACCAGACCATGCCTCCCACACCGGCGAGCAGCAGGACGAAGCTAATGACACTCCACACGATCGCGCTTCCTGTTGGCTCGTTTCCGATCAGGGGTTCGTGAGGCCAATTCTGCGTGTAGGTGACGTTTGTCCCTGGGCGATCTGTCGACGCGGCCCACGCCGTCCACCAGAAGAATGCGCTCATCGCGCGTAGCTTTGCCGGATCACTCATCGCTCCGGGCTGGATCGCGTAATCATTGCGTCCACGCGTGAAGACGTCGGAATAGTAGGCAAATAAGTTGTCGAAGGCCTCGGCGCGGACCGGATCAACGGTGATCGTATGCGTCTTTGAATTGTAGGTATTCTGCCGAAGAACATGACGCAAACGCGCTTGCAGTGCTGCCTGCTGCTCGGTACCCAGCGAAGCATAGTCTGTGGCGCCACTTTCTCGTGCCCAGCGTTCGAGGAGGAGTGTGCATTCGCGATGCAGCCAGTCGGCAGTCCAGTCCGGAGCCACATAGGCGCCGTGTCCCCAGATGCTACCAACCTCCTGCCCGCCGATGGACTGCCAGACTCCTTGCCCATCTTGAATCGTATTGCCGTCAAACAAAATACGTCCGTCACTGGTCACTACTTGCGACGGGATCGGCGGAGCGCTGTTCAAGACCTTGATGCCAACGCCCCCCAGAACAGCGAACGAAACCGCCAAAACTACTGCCAAGGCGATCCACAATTTTTTATAAGACACGGTTGTCACCTTCCGAAATGAAGTGATATCTAAAGATCACTGCGTGTAAATTCGGGACATTTCAATGCGATGCGCTTACTTCCGCTGCTCCATGGCCAGCGCGCGCGGAAACAGAATGTTGTTTTCCAAGTGAATGTGTTGATGGAGGTCGGCTTCAAATTCCGCCAGGCCGCGATAGAGCGCCTGGTAACTGGCGCAAGCGCCCTCGGGTGCGGCGTAGCCGTTGCTCGCCGCGCGAATGGCACGGACTCCGTCACCGGCGGAGTCGTGCTCGTGCTCCATCATCGCAACGGGATTGGCCACAGTTCCGAACGGTGGAGGCAACACGGGCTCGCCTTGAATGACCGCTTCTTCCATGCGCGCCACGTAGGGGAAGAGAACCATTTCCTCTTTCATCAGATGGGAAGTTAATTCCAGGGACAGACCGCGAAAAATCGCCTGAATATGGAGCAGTTCCGGGTGATTGGGGCCATGCTTTCCGCAGACCTTGTCCATCAGAGGCGTGAGGCGGGCGATTTCCTGGCGGACAAACTTGTGATGAGTGCCGGTGATGTGCGCGATGAGTTCCGAGAGTGGCTCATGCTGCCAATGGCGGCCGCCGTTCGGCTGGGCTTCCTGTTTCGCGCCGTCCAGTTCCCGTTGCACGGCATCGACAGACAAATTCGCCGTGCGGCAGGCGTCCTCCAGCGATTTGTTTCCTCCGCAGCAATAATCGATCCCCAATTTCTCGAAT
>DATJWZ010000179.1:0-19062 GCA_035500795.1 Candidatus Eiseniibacteriota bacterium
GCCCGCGAGCTTGATCGCAGTGATATCCCGGTCCTCCTGACAGTTCAGGTCGACTCGGTCGCAAAACCCTGGCAACACGATGGCGTCATTCCAGACAATGTCCTCGAGGCCGCCAATTTTTACCAGCCGCATGGAATTCTCCACGGACGCAGCGAAATTCATGCGGCCGACGATTCCAAAACCCAGATCCTGGGAAACTACCGCTTCGATTACCACCAGAATCCCGTGCAATGTGATGGCATGTCGTGGTTCGATCGCAGAATTACCCCCGATCACATGCAGAGCGAATGCGATCCGCGCCTTTGGAATCAGGTCGAAAGGCTGGTTCGTCAGCAGCTTGAGCCGCAGCCCGACACGCTGGCCAGAAACCCGTAGCCCGTCGGGAGCAAGACAATAGCTTTAGCCCCTAACCTCTGCCAGTGGGCTTTAGGGGCTAGAAGCTAGGAGCTGGAAGCTTCGTAGAGCGCAACTTTCTCGTCCGAGTGAGGTTCTAATACAGTAGAGAAGGCCGGCGGAGCCCTGCCTCGCCGATCCACCGAATGGGTGGAAGGTATCCCATGAAGAAGTCCGCGTCATTCCAAGTCCTACTCGCGATAACTGCCTTATTAACATTCATTTGCGTACCTGACCCGGCGTTTGCGCAACATGGCGGCGGAGGCCACGGCGGGGGCGGCGGCATGGGTGGAGGCGGCCACTTTGGCGGCGGGGGCGGTGGTTTCCGCGGAGGTGGCGGATCGTACGGTGGCGGATATCGAGGTGGTTACGGCGGAGCCTATGGAGGCGGCTACCGCGGCGGATACAGCGGTGGCTACCACGGCGGCGCAGGTTATTCTCGCGGATACGCAGGACGAGGCTCTTATGGCGGATACGGCTCCCGCAGTTCTGCCTCTTCTCGCGCGTGGTCTTGGGAAGGACACAGCGGCGCCCGCAACACTTCTCCCGGCTGGCACGGTTTTAGCGGAGGTGGATCCGCTCGATCTGGCGGCGCAAATGTTGGTTCCAGGGTGGGCAATACGTCCGCTCGCGCGGGCAGTTCGAATTTCACTTCGCACGCAGCCGATGGCAACTGGCACTCCTTTGGATCGCACACAACATTGGCTTCGAACACCCACACAACCGGAATTTCCTCAGTCAAGCACGCCACAGTCGTAACATCAACCACCGTATGGCACGGTGGTTATTGGGGCGGTCATTGGGGCTACGGATGGGGCTGGGGTCATCCCGGCTGGAACTGGGGCTGGGGTTGGGGTTGCTGCGGTTGGGGTTGGGGATGGGGCGGTTGGGGCATCGGCTTCGGCTGGGGTTGGGGAGGCTGGGGCTGGGGTGCGTGGTCGCCCTTCTGGGCCTGGCCCGGGTACTACTACAACCCATGGCTCTACCCATACAATTCGCCACCTGCCATGGCCTACCCGTATTCGGACGCACCATAGCGTCTGCTCGTAACCTTGGGGATTTTCCACCTTTCGGGGCCTTTGCGAAAAGTGGAATCCCGAAGTTTCAAAGCACCAGATTGTCGATCAACCGAGTCCTGCCCACATAGGCCGCAACCGCTACCAGCGTCCCGCGCGAAATATCGGCTACAGAATCCAGCGTGTCGGGATTCACGATTTCAAAGTAATCCAGCCGAGCGCCGCTTCCCGTGCTGAACTCCTCTCGCCCTGCGGCCACGAGCTTCGATGCATCCGTCTCTCCGCCTTCTGCCAACTTTCGCACCCGCTCCAGCGACCGGTGCAACACAAGTGCCCGCCTTCTCTCGTCCAAACTCAGATAAACATTCCTCGAACTCATCGCCAGTCCATCCGGCTCGCGCACAATCGGACACACTACAATCTCAACTGCTAAATTCAGATCCCGGACCATTCGGCGGATCACCGCTACCTGCGCTGCATCTTTCTGTCCAAAAAAAGCGCGATCCGGCTCAACAATATGAAACAGTTTCGAGACCACGGTCGTGACTCCGCGAAAATGCCCCGGGCGCGACTTCCCGTCCAGCTTTTCGCTCAATCCCTCAACCGTCACCCACGTCGTCGCGCCAGCCGGATACATCTCCTCCACCGACGGTGCAAACACAAAATCCACGCCCTCGCGTTCAAGGAGGTGACAATCCCTCTCGAACGATCGCGGATACTTGGCCAGATCTTCACTCGGCCCAAATTGTGTGGGATTCACAAAGATAGAAACGGCAACAACATCCGAACCAGCGCGAGCAGCCCGCACCAGGGAAAGATGCCCCTCATGCAGCGCACCCATCGTCGGCACAAGCCCGACCCGCTGACCACCGCGCCGCGCCGCACGCGAAGCCGCCCGCATTTCATGAATTGTTTTGAAGATTTTCAAGAAAGTAGTGGAAACTTACCAGGAATGGGTGCCCACTTCTGCCGCGCCTTTTGCGGCAGAAGTGGGGATTTGGATTCTAAGTCGCGGGCACCCATTTCACCTCGATATGGGCCCCCTGCAGCAGCCCGCCCAGGATACCTTTATTCTTCCGAATCGCCACCGCGTCCTGATCCGATCCTCGCGTACTGTTTTCAGTCGCAGCAACCACGCGTCCATACGGCCAGTTCGAAGCGGGCAGCTTCGCCAACTCGGGCAGCAGTTCGGTCGGCTTCAACACAATCTCGGCACTGTCGGCAACGTCGAACAGAGCCACTCCATCCGCGCGCACAATTAAGTACGGATTCCGCCAGTTCTTCATGTCGCGGACGGTATCGTACTTTGTGGAATCGGCGGCGGGTATAGCCTGCAGAATCGCTTGCGGATCAGGCGTCTGCTGCTCCGGCTGTTTGGTACAGCCGGTGAGCATCATGGCCAGAATCACCAGACAAAGCGCGCGCAAAGAAATCACTACCGATAGTACCCCGCCACAGGAACATCGCTCTTCACCGCCCACACCAGAGCGACAATCCATCCAATGATGCTCCAACCTAGAAATAGGTTGAGCAGAAAAATCGCCAGGATGTCGCGCTTGCTCCGCGCCAATGCAATGATTGACGGCAGGAAGTACATCACAAAGCCGAAACCGAAAAATGGGAAGAAGAAAAACGCTGGAAGACCCATGGCCACCTCCCTATAGCCGTTCAAGCCAACATAAGATTATACGGAAAACGAAGGCCGAAGGTTCCCTGGCGCGGGCGCCCCCGCCCGCGGATTTTCACTCTAGACCCCTATATCCGCGTCCCACCGCGTGCAGGCGCGGAAAAGAAGTCACCTGCCCATGGCCCGTTTTCGCGCCAGCACCGTATCCAGCGCAGCCTTCGTCTCCATCGGCAAATGGTACGACTCCTCATCGGACGGGTACTGGTGTGACTTCACATCCGCCCGGTACGCCTGCACTGCCTGCGTGATTAGCGCAGCGGCATCTCCGTACCGCCGCACGAATTTCGCTGCACTGTGGAACGTCAAGTTCACCAGATCGTGAAATACCAATACCTGCCCATCGCACTCCGGCCCTGCGCCAATTCCGATCGTCGGCGTGCTCACTTCGTTCGTGATCATCGCCGCCACCTCACGCGGAATTCCTTCCAGGAACAGGCACGCGACTCCCGCGCGATCCAGCGCCACTGCATCGCGCATCAGCTGCTCGATGGCCCCAAGGTTCTTCCCTTGGACCTTGTATCCGCCCATCACGTTCACCGACTGGGGGGTGAGCCCAATGTGCCCGGCAACCGGAATCTCCGCATCGATAATGCGCCGAATCAGCTCAGCGCGCCGTTCGCCCCCTTCCAGCTTCACGACTTCAGCGCCGCCTTCTTTTACAAATCGCGCAGCATTCAGGACGGCGTCTTTAGCATCGACTTGGTACGAGCCGTACGGCATGTCAGCGATGAGCAATGCATTCTTCACGCCACGCCGCACTGCTTTCACGTGATGCAGCATCTCGTCCATCGTGACCGAGAGCGTGTTCTCGTAGCCCAGCATGGTTTGCGCCAGAGAATCCCCCACCAGCACCATCTCGATGCCGGCCTCGTCGACCAGGCGCGCGGTCGCGTAGTCATAGGCGGTCAAACAACTAATGGGTTCGTGATGGAGTTTCTGGTCCCCCAGGGATGCGGTAGTGATTTTCCGACCGCGGCGGTCGAAGGCTCCGCCGATCGGGGTAATGCTCATGATGTCCTCCAGTGCCCCTCCGCCTCTGGCGGATAGAGCCTGTGCACGCATGTGGCGTCTACATATTGGATGACGCTCCCGGTATTCTAGCTGCACTCAGGAACAGCTGGCTACTTTTGTTTTCCTTTTTGTTTCATTGGTTTAGGAGACAGAGAAACTCGGATCGACAGCGAATTTCGTAGGGATAACAATGCCCCTCCTCCACAGGGTAAGACGACATGCCGATAAAGCTCCGGCTTACTCTCTGCTCAACACCAGCACCGAATAATCCCCGAGCAGAATCGTCGCGCTATAGGGTTGACCCGCGTACGGACTCTTGATCGGAGTGACCGGACCAGTCGGCCCAACATTGCCAAAATCGCTGCTGTACACCGTACTGTCGCTGTTGAATAAAACGTGCCAAGTCCCGCCGTAGGGCAGACCGATCTTGTAGCCGCCGCTGAAGACCGTTCCACTCAGATTCGCGACCACGATGACGTCGTCCACTCCAGCCGCACTCTTTCTGTATCGGTCATAGACCAGAACGTCACTCGTCTTGTCCTGCTGGTAGATGTTCAGGTCCGGATCGGAAAGTCCAGGAGAAATTCCCCCTGCATCCGTCCGCAAACTCACCAGATCGGTATAGAGTTGCACAATCCCCGCCCAGGTCTGCGCATTCGTCCAATCGAGAGTGGTTTTGTTGTCGAGCCAGCTGGGGTCAAGGAATTCGTCGCCCTGAAAAATCATCGGAATTTCTGGGGAAGTAAACAGAATTCCCGCCGCGAGTGTAGCCTTCTTCCGAGCCGTGCGGCTCGTAGGATTCATCGGATCCACAAGTTGGTACAACCGCGAGTTGGCCGTGGTCAACTCATTGTGCGACTCGACATACGCAACGCTTTGCAAATAATCGTTGTTGAATGTCGAGGTCATCCCGGAGACAACGTCCGCCAATTTAATTGCAGAAGCCGGAAAATCTTTCCGCACAAAATATCCAAGCGTCGCGTTCCATTGCGAGTCGAACCCAAGCCCACTGCTCGAGACTGCGATCGTATCCAACGACTGCTTCTGGCTGAATGAAAGGTCCTCGGCGATCTTGAACGACTGCGGCCAGGTCGTATTCACCGTCCGTAGCAAGTTGATACCTCCCGAAAGGTAAACGCCCGGCTTGCCCGTATTCGGATTTTTTCCGAAACCCCCACTCCACGCGTTGTAGATGTTCGAAATCGAATCCCAACGCAACCCGTCCGCGTGGTATTCGTCAAACCACATCGCAATTTGACCGATGATATAGTCCTTCACGACCGTATATCCGTAGTCCGGACGCGGTCCCCAAGGCGAGTCGTAACGATCGCCCGATGCAGTCAGGTCATCGTAAAAATAAATCCCGCCGGGATACGTCGTCGTATGCCACCCATCGAAGTCGAACGCTCCCGTATCGAACGGTCCCCAATGGTTATGCACCACGTCAAGAATCACCGCGAGTCCTCGCTGATGACATGCATCGACAAACGCCTTGAGATTATCCGGTCCGCCATATTGATCGTTATCGGCCGCATACTGATCTGTCGGCCCATAAGGATTCCCGCGAATTCCATCAAACTGCGTTACCGGCAATAGTTCGACAGCATTGAATCCCATGCCCGAGATCTCGCCGAGTTTTTCAATCGAAGACTGGAACGTGCCCCAGCCCGACTGTCCCGCATTGAACTGTCCCGTATCCATCTCATAGATCACCAACTTGTTCAGCGCGGGAGGAGTGAAATTCTGATCGCGCCATCGGTACGCGGTCGGATCGTAAGTAATGCTATGGCCGTTGTGCCCCGAAGTGACCATCCGCGCGTTAGGATCGCGCCGCGTCACGGTTCCAAATCCGGGTGTCGTAATCACGTAATCGTACTTCTGATTCACACCAAGGCCAGGCACATCAAGACACCAATATCCGGAACTCCCCTGCGAGACCAGCGCCGCAGACCGGCCAGAAGTTGGATCCTTGACGCTCACAGCCGAAGCATGAGGAGCCCACACCCGAAACGAAACTCCGTGATAAGGTCCGCCGGAAGGATAAGGAATCGACCCAACTCCATTGCCGGCATGCGGACACTGAGCAATGGACACGGCGGATAACACGGTGGAGAAAAAGAGAATGAAGATAAATTTCAATTTAGATACCCCAGGAGTCCTAAACGCTGGATTCGAACGAGGGAGGAGAACTGCGAATCCACATTTTACTATGCAGACGATACGCGGAAGTTCCGAAACACTAGCCCCTGACTCCTGGCCCTGCTTCTAAGCGCTCGCCGCTTCCTGCCCGCCTAACGGCAAGAAGTACTGCGTGCCCTTGATCGGCTCGCTCACTTTCCGCAGCAGTTCCTGCAGATCTTCATTGCGATCGACGAAATCGATCTCTGAGGTATTCACAATCAGCAAATCCGACGACGTGTAATGAAAAAAGAAGTGCTCATATGCCTTCACCACTTCTTCCAAATACTCCTCGTTCACCGCCTTCTCGCCCGGAGCATTCTTCTTCTTCAGACGCTTCTTCAGCACCTCAGGCGTCGCCTGCAAATAAATCACGAGATCCGGCGTCGGCAACTGATCGCGAAAGTGGTTGTAGTAACGATTGTAGGTATCGAGTTCCTGATCCGTCAGATTCAGGCAGGCAAACAGCTTGTCTTTTTCGAAGATAAAATCCGCAACGACTGTCTTGTTCGATTTCGCACCGAGATCAAGCGTCTGCAACTGCTCGAATCGCCGCACCAGAAACGAAAGCTGCGCCTGAAAGGCCGCTCCGCGCTCGCCTTCATAGAACGCGCCCAGAAACGGATTCGCCTCGGGCTCCATCACCCGCTGCGCATTCAACCGCTCCGCCAGAATGCCGGCGAGCGTGCTCTTTCCAACTCGGATCGGGCCTTCTACTGCAATGTACCGGGGAAGCTCAAAAAGATTGGCCATGGACTCGCGAACTCAACTCGGAAACGGCAGGATATCTCGGATGCGCCTCACTGACAATTGCGCGATGAGTTAACAGCCGAAACATCGCTCACCTGCTACTGTGCAACTCGTCTAATCCCGTTCGAGAGGGGCAAATGAAAAACATTCGTCTGTTCACTATGCTTCTGTTTTTCTTCGGGCTTTACGCACAAGGCCAGACAGGATCGTCCCCTGCCGACCTGATACATGCGAGCCTCACCGCCATGGGCGGGGAAGAAAAAATCCGCGCCCTCCACACAGTCCACTTTGAAGCGTCCCTGATCCGCAACGAACTCGAAGAATCTGAGCGCCCCGAGGGCCCATACATCCTCGAGAACGATCAGGTCGAAGAATGGCGTGATCTCGCACAGAAGGCCTGGAAGAACACGACCAAGCTTCATGGCGCCATGCAACCGGAGTTCGTGATCACCTCGATCGTCTCGAATGGCGCGGCATCGCTCGCATACAACGGACAAGCAGGTCCAGCTTCCGGCCAGCAACTGCAACTGGCGGACGAAGCCCTCACGCTAAACCCTGAACGTGTTCTTCTCACCGCTCTCAGCAGTCCTGACCTGCGGCGCCTGCCCGATCTCACGCTGCAGGGCGTCGCCCACCATGCTGTTCAATTCACCTGGCATTCACTGCCGGTTCGAATCTACTTGAATGCCGATACAGACCTTCCCACAGCGGTTGAGTGGGAGTCCGCTTATCCGTCCGATATGTTCTGGAGCATCTGGGGCGACGTCACTTCTCGCGTGTATTACTCGTTCTGGTGGCTCCAGAACGGTATCCACTATCCGTTGCAGGCCGACCTCTTTCGCAACGGCATGCCGGCGCAAACGATCACCATCACCAAAATTGATTTCAACGGATCCTTGCCCACCGACACATTCGCAATCCCGGCTGAAGTGCGGGAAGCCTTTCTGCCCCGCGCCACTAAGACCGCTGACGATCGCACGCCAGCCAAGACCGTAACCGACCTCGCTCCAGGCATCGTTTTCATCCCAGGTCCGTGGAACACCACGCTCGTGCGTCAGGACGACGGCCTCATCGTGCTGGAAGCTCCCATCTCTTCGGGATATTCCGCCAAGGTACTGGACTTCGCACAAACCAGGTTCCCGGGAGTTCCCGTCAAAGCCGTGATCACCACTTCGGATTCCTGGCCGCACATCGGTGGCGTTCGCGAGTACGTAGCGAACGGAACTCCTGTCTACGTGCTCGACCGCACCGTTCCTCTGATCAAGCGATTCTTGAGCGCCCCTCGCACCCGATATCCCGACAGCCTTGCAAAACATCCTCGCAAAGCGGATTTCCGTCGCGTGTCTTCAAAGACTGTGATCGGCTCCGGGCCGAATCGAATCGAAATCTATCCCATTCATGGCGAGACCAGCGAACGTCAAATGATGGTGTACTTTCCTGAGCAGAGGCTGCTTTACGGCAGCGATCCGTTCCAGGAACTCGATGGCACTTTCTTTTTTCCTCAGACCGTTTCCGAACTTGAGAACGCGGTCGAGCGCGAACATCTCTCCGTCGACCGCTTCTTCATGATGCACATCGAAGTCACTCCTTGGTCGAAAGCTCTGGAGGCCGTCAAGCAAGCCTCAAATTAACCGCGGCCGTTCTCCACGAAATGCCACGCCGGCACCGTGGAACTGCATTTACAATCCGTGTGGCAATGCTCGTTGAGTTCGGAACGATCGCCGCAGGAGTCACAGCCGTCGCCGCTGGCTATCAATCCATGGCTCCCACCGGCCAGTGGTACGGACGCACATTCACAGGCCTCCCGAGCGGCAACCAGCAACTCGCCCTCACCTACGACGATGGCCCTAATGATCCGCACACATTTCGCTTGCTGGAAGTTCTGGCAAAGCACAATGCCCACGCGACATTTTTCGTCATCGGCCGCTACGTTCAACGATGCCCCGACGTCGTTCGCGAAATTGCCAAGGCCCAACACGCGATCGGGAATCACACCTTTACTCATCCACTGCTGACTCTGAAAAGCTCAGACGAAATCCGCAACGAACTCCAGACTTGCCACGCAGCCATTCAAGATGCCGTCGGCGACCACTCCAATCTCTTTCGCCCACCTTTCGGTGGACGCCGCCCCGCCGTCCTTCGCATCGCGCGCGAACTCGGCCTCGAGCCAATCATGTGGAACATCACTGGCTATGACTGGAATGCCCCGCCGGCCGAAGTGATCGAAAGAAAAGTTTCAGGCAAAATTCGCGGAGGCAACGTAATCCTGCTCCACGACGGCGGTCATCTCCAGATGGGCGCCGACCGCAGCCAAACTGTAATCGCGACTGATCATCTCCTGACGCGCTACAAAGCCGAGGGATACAAGTTCGTAACAATCCCAGAAATGATGATAAGTCTGAAGTTTTCGACAAGCGTAAAGTGATGGGTGAATGGGTGCCCCATTTCTGCCGCGCCTTCTGCGGCAGAAGTGGGGATTTTGTCAAGCCAAGGAGCAGCCCGAATGAAGCGCGCCCTTTTTTTCCTTCTATCCACAACACTCTTCGCCACCGCTCAAACCAAAGCCCTCTTCTATATGACCGACAACCCGAACTCAGTCCAGTCCTTCCTGCAACACGCCGACAAGGTCGACATCCTCGTCCCCGCCTGGTACTCAACCGACGGCAACGGCCTGGTCTGGGGCGGTCCCAATCCCGCGGTGATGAAAAGCGCCGCAGACCAGCACGTCCCAGTCATGCCGATCGTTGCCTTGATGCACCAGCTTGATCTGCACAAATTGCTCACCACGCAGTCAGCCAAGTCGGCATTTATCGACACGCTCGTGAGCGAGTCAAAAAAGAACGGATACTCCGGCTTTCAAATCGATTTTGAGAATGTGAATTGGACTGATAAGGACCTACTCTCCGCCCTCGTCGCCGAAACTGCATCGGTCCTCCATCGCGAGCATCTCCAACTCACAATCGCCACCGTCCCTAACGCCCCCGGCTTCCCTGGCAAGAGCAACTACTCGCACTGGCTCTACGCGAACTGGCGTGGCTCCTTCGACCTCAAAGCTCTTGCCCAATCCGCCGACCTGATCTGCCTCATGACCTACGATCAGAACACCCGCTGGACCATGCCCGGCCCCGTCGCCGGATATCCATGGACCGTCGACAACGTCAACTACGCGCTGCAGTTCGTCCCCAAAGAAAAATTGTCGATGGGCATTCCCCTCTACGGATATCACTGGTTCGCCGGAGATCCCGGCAAGGAAGAAAAGCCAAATCCCACCGCGGAATATATCGGCCAGGAGCAAGTCGAGCAGTACACCAATGCCTACCATCCCCAAGTGCAATGGGACGCCACCGACCGCGTCTCCTGGTTTTATTTCTATCGCGACGACATGCGCGACTGGGTCTTCTACACCGACAAGCGCGGCTTCCAGGAACGCCTCAACCTCGTCCGCGAAAAAGGCCTGCAAGGCTTCTGTTCCTGGGTTTTAGGAACCGAAGACCCGGAAATCTGGTCCCTGCTCCCCTCGCATAAATAGAAATGAAATTGGAATGGGTGCCCCATTTCTCGCGTGCCGTTTGCGCGAGAAGTGGGGTTTTGATTTCGTGTGGATAGAAAATGCCACGTCCGCGAGGAAGCCGAGAAAACTCCGTGCCTCAGTGCCTCTGTGGTGAAGACTACGAGCGCATCGCCCCCAACGCCAGCTTCGCCGCCTCAATCGTCCGTTGCACATCATCCTCAGTATGCGTCGAGCCTAAAAACATCGCCTCATACTGCGATGGCGGCAAATACACTCCGCGATCCAGCATCTCTCTAAAAAATTTCCCGAATGCCTCGGTATTCGATTTTGCCGCCGAATCCCAATCCGTCACTGGACCATCCTGGAAGAACCACGTAAACATCGATCCCACGCGATTCGCGCAGAGCGGCACACCTGCTTCCTTCCCAGCTGCCAGAACTCCCTCCACCAACTGTCCACTCAATTTGTCAATCCGCGGATAAATCTCCGCCTTACGATCTCTCAACTGCTTCAGCATCGCGCATCCGGCCGCCATCGCCAGCGGATTCCCCGACAGCGTGCCCGCCTGATACATCGGGCCCACTGGCGCCACCATATCCATGATTTCGTTCGCCCCGCCATACCCGCCAACCGGCAATCCGCCGCCAATGATCTTTCCCATCGTCGTTAGGTCCGGCTTGATGTTGTACAGCTCCTGCGCACCGCCGAACGCTACGCGAAATCCGGTCATCACTTCATCGAAAATCAGCACCGAGTGTTCACGCTCCGTGATCAGCCGCAGCCCTACGAGATAATCATCCGCCGCCGGAACACACCCCATGTTGCCGACGACCGGCTCGACGATCACGCACGCAATCTGATGTTTGTATTTCTGAAACGCATGCTCGACCACCGACAGATTGTTGAATGGCAGCGCGATCGTGAACATGGTGAATTCTTCCGGAACCCCCGCCGATCCCGGGATCCCGAGCGTCGCCACTCCCGAACCCGCCTTCACCAGTAAGCAATCCGCATGTCCGTGATAGCAGCCCTCAAACTTGATGATGTATTTCCGTTTCGTGTACGCCCGCGCCAGCCGGATCGCCGACATCGTCGCTTCGGTCCCGGAACTCACGAAACGTACCTTCTGCATATCCGGAAACGCGCTGATCACCAACTCCGCAAGGTCGGCCTCGGATGGTGTCGACGCTCCAAAGCTCGTTCCATTGCACGCCGCTGACACAATCGCATCGAGCACATTCGGCTCCGCGTGACCAAGAATCAGAGGCCCCCACGATCCGATGTAATCGATGTATTCGTTCTCGTCGGCGTCCCAAATATGCGATCCCTTGCCGCGCACAATAAATGGCGCATCGCCTCCGACCGAGCGAAACGCTCGCACCGGCGAATTCACGCCCCCTGGGATCATGCTCTCGGCACGCTGCTGCAGCCGCCGTGATTGTTCTGTCTTTCGTGAAGTAGTAGCAGGCATTCAATCCTCTCGACACAGAGAAGATAATCTCAAAGCAGAAAAGAAAACTTGTCATCCTGAGGCGCCGCTTTTGGCGCCGAAGGACCCGGGCGAGCTGCGCGTTTCTCGGAGCCTGCCCTGCGAGAGCGACAGCGACCGAAGGGTGCGTTTAGCTCATTTCCTTATAGAACTGGGACGCAAGCAACCGTTTACTATACCAGCGCCCACCAACCCGAATTCACCAGATATTCATCATTCTGCAATCGCTTTGCAACATCCCGGCGGTACCGTAGGGTCATCAAGTTGCCCTTCTAACCGGGAGGGTTTGAGGGACAGTCTCGGGGGCTCCGGACTGTCCTCTTTGTTCTGGCTCACACAGGTCCGCAGCCCGTGTGGGCCACAAGTTTTTTCGTAGTACCGATACTCTGGATGTCGATGGGTGTCCCATTTCTGCCGCGCCTTTTGCGGCAGAAGTGGGGTCTTTGACTTGTGTTGTCATTCCGACGACTCGCGAAGCGAGGACGGAGGAATCTGCTTCCTCCCACCCACATCGATGCGGCAGAGATCCTGTTAAACGCACGCTCGCAGCATTAACCACGCTTAACTCTCCCTCGGTATAATTCCCCCATGATCACCGTCTCCAAGGAGGACTATCTCAAGTCCATCCTCGAAGCCGAAACCGAAGGCGAAACGGTGATCTCCGCTCGTCTCGCGCACTTGCTGAAAGTTTCTCCACCGGCCGTGACAATGGCACTTCGTCGCCTTAGGAAAGACGGGCTCGTCCGCGTCGGCGGCTCCGGCGAGGTCAGCCTCACGTCCGCCGGACGTCAGATCGCCCGTAAGCTCATCCTTCGTCATCACCTGATCGAGCGCATGTTGTCCGAGATGTTCGGCATGGAATGGTGGAAGGTTCACGACGAAGCCGAGCGCCTCGAGCACGCTGTCTCGCCTGACTTCGAAGCAAAGCTCCTGGCAAAATTAGGCTCTGCCGGAGCGTGCCCGCATGGCAATCTCAGCGAAATGGAAAGCTCCTCCAGTCGCCGTCGCCGCGGCCTCGTCCTTCTCGCCGACGCCGATCTCGACACCAACTACACCGTAAGCGGAATCTACGAACGCGACCGCGGGCTTCTCGAATTTCTCGAGCATCGCGGCATCCGTCCCGGCGCAAAATTGAAAGTGCAGGAGCGCAACTACGATCAAACCCTGACGCTCACAACGCCAGGGGGTACGGTCTCCCTGGGCCCAGCCGCCTCCGAGAAGGTCTGGCTCACCGCATCAAAAGCGAAGCACTGAAAAAGCACGGCTGGGTGTTGCCTTTTGTTGCAACGATCTTTCGTAGTAGCTGCTTCACGTCGATACGTAGGAAAGGAGACTGATCGGAGATGGGAACAAGGCGAAGACTTGAGTCTTGTTGAATTCAAGGCCGTAGAATACGAAGGCTCGAAAAGGGTAGTGGCGAGCGAAGAAATCAAAGCACAGATTCTCAAGACCGGAATTCGCAAACTAGAGCGCTCTACAGGTGGCAGCCATCACGCGTTTGACCGAATCTTGAAGGGAGAAAACGTTCGCCGCAAGACTCTTGCCGAGATCGTGCGACAGGTTCAATCTAAGAACAACAACGGGCTTGATTCTGGCGCTTTGCAATGAGGAGTTCACTGGATGCGCCATACAAATGTTCTTCGGGACTTTCTTCAAGACCTCGCCTATACCGCACGAATATTGAAGAATGCTCCGACGTACAGTGTCATTGTTATCCTAACGATTGCCCTCGGCACTGGTGCCACAACCGCGATTTTCAGCGTCGTAAACGCAGTGCTTCTTAGACCGCTACCTCACAAGGACTCCAATCGTCTGGTCCTGTCCGACTATCCGATTTCTAATGCCGATTTCTTCGACTTGCGTGATGGAAGCAAGTCTGCATTCGATGATTTGGCTGCCCTGATGGTTTTCCGCGCTATCGCGCCTCATGAGGACGGCAGTGCCGAACGCATTGGGAAAGGTCAAGTCACAACTAACTTCTTTCGGATGCTGGGTGCTCACGTCGTTGTAGGGCGCGATTTCAACGAGCCCGATGGCGTATCGAACGGTCCACCCCCGCCACCATTTCCGCCAGCGGAGGGATCGGTTGCCATTGTTAGCTACGATTATTTCCAGCGTCGATATGGTGCTGACCGGAACATCATTGGTCGCAGATTGCTTGCTAACACTGGCTCCGGTCCGGAAATCGTGGGAGTATTGAGCCCCGACTTCAAAGTGGTGCTACCTACAGATGTCACTTCAGAGCGCAGTGTAGACGTCTGGATTCCGAATGACCGAGGCTACGACGAAGAACATCGTGGCGATCTCATGCTGTACGTCGTCGGTCGCTTGAAGCCAGAGATCACCGTGACTCAAGCACAGTCACAAGTGGATCGAATTACCGAGATGTGGGGACACGATGGTCCCAAGGTTCGGTTTTTCTCGTGGCGTAAGTTGCTCGTCAATGAAGTGCGGCCTACTCTACTTACTCTCATGGCAGCCGTTGTTCTTCTCTTTCTCGTAGCGTGTGCCAACACGGGAAACCTCATGCTTGTACGTACCTTTTCACGCGAGCGGGAATTCGCGATACGTACAGCCCTCGGTGCCCGTAGAGGACGCCTGACACGCCAAATGCTTACTGAGGCGCTCTTACTTTGCAGTTTGGGTACGTTCTTAGGGATTGTCCTTGCTTCGGTGGGTATTCATACTTTGATTGAGGCCGCTCCCTCTAATCTTCCACGTATGGACTCCACGTCCGTAGATTGGCGCGTTATCTTGTTCTCTGGATTTTGCGGCATTTTCGGGTCTGCACTAGTGGGAATGCTACCTAGCTCGTATTTCGCTCGCTCTCGACTTATGCAGACTCTGCGCAGTTCTGGAAGAAGTAGGCAGTTGTCCGCAACTGGATTCGTCCGATCTGGAGTCGTGATTGCAGAGATCGCAGTAGCATTCGTCTTGTTGCTGGGGTCAGGACTCATGTTTCGCAGCTTTGTGCAGTTGCTGCATGTCAGTCCCGGATACGATCCCCAGGGGCTCCTCACGTTTCTCACAATTGGAAATGCTAAGGACGTTCCGGACGAGCAGCGAATCTCCTTCTTACGCAACCTAGAGGATCGCCTACGCTCGATTCCAGGAGTCCAGAGCGTTGGCGGTGCCACAGGACTTCCTCTACATGTCGTAGGACCTCCGGATGGTATCCAATGGTCCGCCGAACAGATTCCCGCAGATCCAAACCGCAGAGTCGATCTTGAAACTGTGTTACCTGGATACTTCGAGGCCCTACATTCACGCGTTCTGGAAGGCCGTACCTTCTCTGAAGCGGACAATGCCAATGGACAAGGCCTAGCGGTGATAGACCAATCCCTCGCCCGAAATGCCTTTCCGAATCAGTCTGCTGTCGATCGACGCATTTGTGTTTACATTCCTGATCCGACGTGGCTTCGAATAATCGGAGTTGTCGAACACCAGCGATTACACACGCTCGCCCACACTGGACCCGAGCAAATTTTTGTAACAGATGGGTTCTCGGGAATCGGCATATCGCGTCAGTGGGCGCTGAGGACGGCCGGCGACCCGGAAAAATACGCCTCACTCGTCCGCTCGGAGATTGCGAAGTTTGCGCCGGGACGCTTGGCAATTACGGAGATGCAAACTATGAACGCGACGACCAAGAGTGAACAAACTGGGACGCGTTTTAGTGCCGTACTGATCGGACTGTTCGCTGTGGTTGCTGCATTCCTGTCAGTCGTCGGACTTTACGGTGTCGTTTCAAGCACCGTCCGCCAACGTACAGCGGAAATTGGACTTCGGATCGCGTTTGGTGCTGAGCCCAGTAGCGTTGTCCGACTGATGATTGGACAAGGGTTGATTCTTGGCACAATCGGCATCGGAATCGGTCTATTAGCATCCTTCTGGCTCACAAGCTTTATGAGCAGCATGCTAGTAGGAATTCATCCTACCGACTCCACAACGTACACTCTCGTGTCTGCTTCGTTTCTCCTCGTGAGCGTCATAGCTTGTTGGGTACCCGCGAGACGTGCTGGAGTCATAAATCCTCTCGCAGCTTTGCATGAAGACTAGAGGCGCAAGGCTCGCTTTCCACAGACGGAGGTGTGGCAGTCTTGCCGTTCCTTCCTTCCACCCCCACGTTTGTTTGACGGGAGAAGGGAAAGAGATGGTCTCAGAGCGCCCCCCTGGATGTGCTGTGATGTGATCGTGTTTGAACTGGGAATGGGATCAACTTGCTTTATCGAATCGTGAACGAAAGCAGGGGGCCGGTCACGACGAAGCGGGGTCTGTGCAAGTCAATGCGGGATGGGGGCAGATTTTGTTTCGGAACAGCGCGGCTTAAAGATCAAAGCCCCATCGCTTCGGCAGCATCGTACCCGCCCCTGCAAAAGCGCAGGAGCGGGGCACCCACTCTTGTTTCCCTATTGTTCAAAGTCAAAAGGGCAGGCCACCCGCCCTCCGCCACATGGCCCGTAGGGGCCATGCCACACGGTGAGAAGCCGCAATTCACGTAGTTTGTGCAACCAACACCGCTCCTTGGTGTGGCGGATGCACCATCGATGGGTGTGGAGGAGGGCCGGGCGATCCTCCGTTGGGTCTGCTCCTCTGCGCCGGCCAATAACCATTCAGTACTTGAATAACGAATCCTTGGTTGAATTCGCCACGTAAGCATAGCGGTTCCACGTCTAAGAAATCATCGAGCGGAAAGGAATTTGTCAGCTTCTGCGATAGCACTGAAACGCTGTTCGTAAGGCACAGTTTTCACGCGCTGATAAGTTGTACCGTCCCAGCGGTAGATGGTTGCGGTATCCGGCACCCAGGACGGACCGTTCCCCAGAAAATGCTTGCCTGCATAAGTAAGCATGAAGTCAGCATCGAAACTGCTGCCTATGAAATCTGGCTCGATTTCAGAGCTGTCATCAAAGACGACTTCCCGCTGGTTCGACGGCGGTGCGAGTCGGAAAATAGCAGTCGTTAGCGCAACTCCCGGTTGCCAAAGGGTAACGAGGCGATCCATCTTTGGGTATTTCGGAATTGCATACGCGAACCCTCCGTTCGAGTAGTGAGCAATGACAATTCGTGCCTTGGGTTCGACCAGTGCGATTTCTAAAGTCTCGCCCAACTCGCCACGAGTGACCGTCACTTCATACTTACCGGTTGAGTTCTCAATCGTTAAATCCAGGATTTGCTCACCCCCGAACGCTGAACCAACCAGCGGGATCAGGAGACCAGAAAAAAGTAGAACTGCGAATTGATTCATCTTGCGCATCTCATTATCTTCCTTGTGTAAGGTCGCGCCCGATTTGAGCTGTTTGGACCATAGTGATAGCGAGCAAGCGCCCCAGGAATTCCAAAACTCCATCGATCGAAAGCCAACATTTGCAGATATGCCGATCCGGTCATAATGCTAATGGCAGGATTCACTTGCTGCGTATAGAGAGATTGCGGCGTGAAACCGGCAAAGCTAGGGTTGTCCGAGTACCAAGGCAAAACGTACGAAGAAATCGTACCGGTAGTCATTTGCATTAGACCCAATGCAGAGCTATTGGGATTCTGGGCCGTTGGGTTTCCACCACTCTCGACCCACGCAACACACGCAACGAGCCTATCGGAGAGCTGTGACATATTGCTCCCACCAACCACCTTGAGTAGCTGCTGAAATGAGAGGGGATCCGAATCGGAACTCCCAATAAGTTCGGCCAATCCCGCTGCATCTACAGTCTCTCCATTTGCCTCGTTGATTCCGTAGACACCCCCATCAATACTCCAGTTAATCACAGGGGGGCGCTCTGGGACCATCTCTTTCCCTTCTCCCCACGTTTGTTTGACCCTCGTGGATGGCTTCTTTACACTGAAGTTTAGTCTCACAAGCAGTAATTCCGCGCAGGTCCCACATCATGGCAGAAAGCATTCATGTGAAGCTTCCGGATGGAAGCGAGAAAGAAGTCCCTAAAGGCACCACCGCACTCGACATTGCAAGGTCCATCAGCCCGAGGCTCGCCGATGCTGCTCTGGTCGCCAAAACGAATGGCGATCTGATTGATCTCGTGCGCCCACTGGAAAAGGACACTGATCTCCGCCTCTTAACCGACAAGGACCCTGAGTCCCTTGAGGTCTATCGGCATTCTTCTGCGCATCTACTCGCGGCAGCGGTGCTCGAGCTTTTCCCCGAGACCAAGCTCGGACATGGCCCGGCCACGGACGCCGGATTCTTCTACGACTTTTATCGTCCGACGCCCTTCACTCCCGAAGACCTTGAGAAAATTGAAAAGAAAATGCAGGAACTCGTGCAGCAGAATATTCCCTACGCGCGCGAGTTCGTGCCACGCGACCAGGGGTTGGCCGAATTCAAAAAAGACGGCGACTTCATGAAGTGCCATTTCGTCGAGCAGTTCACCAAGCCCGACGAAAAGATTTCGATTTACCGCACCGGCAAGTTCACGGATTTCTGCCGCGGCCCGCATATCCCGTCGACCGGGAAGATCAAAGCGTTCAAGCTGCTGAACATCGCAGGCGCCTACTGGCTGGGAGATGAAAAAAATCCGCAGTTGCAGCGGATCTACGGCACGTCCTTCTTCTCGAAAAAAGATTTGGAAGACTATCTCAAGCACATCGAGGAGACGAAGAAGCGTGACCATCGCGTACTAGGCAAGCAGCTGGACTTGTTCTCAATTCAGGAGTTGGCCGGGCCGGGACTGATCTTCTGGCATCCCAAAGGCGGGATCATCCGCAAAGAGATGGAAGACTGGATGCGCGAGCAGTACATCAAGCGCGGCTACTCGCTCGTAGTCACGCCGCACGTCGCGCGCCGTCAGCTCTTCTTCACGTCAGGACATGAAGGCTACTACTCGCAAAACATGTTCGACGCGATGGAGCTCGACGACGCCGAGTACCGCCTGAAGCCGATGAACTGCCCGGGCCACATCCTGATCTATCGCGACTCGCTGAAGTCTTATCGCGATCTACCGGTGCGGTTGGGTGAGTTGGGCACGGTCTACCGCTACGAGCGTTCGGGCGTAATGCATGGACTGTTGCGCGT
>DATJWZ010000180.1:0-45584 GCA_035500795.1 Candidatus Eiseniibacteriota bacterium
CAGCCACAGCGTATCTTCCACATTCGTTTCGGCTGGCACATGCCGATCCCACAACGGAATTACGACCGCATTCATAATGGCGAAGATCACTGCCGCGGTGTAGTTGGTCACAGCGCTGATGGCATAAAAAACCAGAAAGAAGGAGGTGATGACCCAGAGAAGATGAAGCTCGGGAATGCTGATAACAAACCGCACCGAGAACAGAAGATACGCTGCCGCGATAACTGTAACGATCGCTATGACTGCCGCTGATCGCAGTGTGGCTCGCGGGCTTTCCCGAGAAATCAGAAGGGCATAAATTGCACCTTGAAATGCGAACGGGATGCGAAACGTCATACAGACGATCATGATGAGCGTAGCGGCGATGGTCATTCGCCCTACCACGGCGGCCCGGCCTGGGTACGGTGCGAGTTCCTCTTTGAGGAATTGTCGCACCCAAGTCAGCGGAGCAAATGACTGGGGCAGGCTTTGAACGACTGTGGCCATCTTCAATTTCCTCGAATCGTGACTACAGCTGACTCGCCGATTCGGAACAGATCTGGCGTGGGATTCTCGACGCGCACGCGCACTGGGTAGCGCGATGCCAGATGCACCCAATTGAGCGACCGCTCGACCTGTGGAAGTCCCGGGCCCAAACGTCCAATGCGATCAGGGTCCGGGGTGACTCCGAAACCTACGCTGTCCACCACGCCCGAAAAGCGGACACTGGGCTTCGACAAAACGTAGACATCGGCCTGCATCCCCGGCTTGATGTGTGAGAGTAACCCCTCGCGAAAATTGCCGATCGCCCACCATGTCCGCGCGTCAATCAAAGTGAATATCTGCTCGCCCACGTGTGCGTAAGCCCCCTCCGAAATTGTCAGATTGGTCACCAAAGCATCGAACGGCGCATAGACGCGGCAGTTGTCGAGGTTGTAGCGGCCGTCGTTTACGGCCGACTTTCGCGCGCCGCGTTGATTGATTAGCGGCTCAAGCGTGGTCACGGCGTTGCGCGCCTGTTCGTGGTGGGCCTTGCTCTCGTCGAGGGCGGCCCCGGAACGCTCGTATAGCGCCAGGGCTGACTTGAGCTCAGCTTGAGAAAGAAGTAGTTGCGATTCAGCTTGCTTCAGGGCTTCGGCCTGGGCGATTTCGGACGTTCGCGCTCGGTCGACTTGGTCCACGGTGACGAACTGTTTTGCGAGCAGCGGCTCCAGCCGATGCAAATTATTGCTGGCGTAGGTCCATTCCGCCTTCGCACGACTGACGCCCTGCTCGGCATGAGCCACATCCGCATGCGCTTGCTCGATGGCGGCTGACGAGTGGCTTACGTCCGCTTGCGCGGTGTGAATACCAGCTTGCGACACGGAAACCGCGCTCACCTGGGCTGCAATCCTCCGTCGTTCGTCGACGATTTGCCCTTCGAGCGCCGCCTGCTCGGAAATCGCTTTTTCCAACGCATACTGGTAGGGCCTCTCGTCGATTTCGAACAGCAAGTCACCCTTCTTCACGAACTGGTTGTCGCGCACATTCAGCCGGACGATTGGCCCCGCGACTTGCGGCGCGATGCCAATGAAATTGGCGAAGACTTCGGCATCGTCCGTTCGTGGAGAGTAGTTGGTGTGGTAAAGCACCACTAGACCGAGCGCGAGCGCAGCGAGCACCGCGCCGATGCTCAGCCAGCGGCTAAGCTGCTTCGGGGTTGTCGCGGTGGAGTCGGTATCCATATCTTTGCACCTCGCTGACAGAAGTCATCAGTAGAAGAAAATGAGCCATAGCGCGAATGTGAAGAATGCGGCCAAGCTCGGATACACCAGAATGGGGAAAGCAATCTGCATGTGCAGGCGCTGCAGCGCCAACCGGACGAAAGCCGTGAGCACGATCGCCAATGCGAGACAAAAGAGCCATGCCGGGAAAAATGAGCCCAGAATGTCGATGGAAGGCGACCTCGAACAGCTCGCGAGGAGGGGTGCAATGAGCAGAACCAAGAGCCGATGTTTTACCGACCGGGAGCCCCGAAGAAAACTCATGGTGTCGGCCTCTTGTCGTTTGGTTGGGTTGAATCGCCGGCTCGAAATGCCAGGTCGGATAGTGCGTTGAGTATCTGGGTGCGTGCGAATACTTCCGTCGAGCGCGCCTGTGCCAGGATTCTCTGCGCCGCAGTTACGTCCAACAAATTGCGAAGGCCATAGTTATACGAATCAAGCGCGGCATCGTAAGAACGGCTGGCGGCTTCCAGCAGCGCCTTGGCAGCCTGCCTCTGCCGAAGGGCTGTATTCAAGTTGGAGTATGCGGCCCAGACTTCGTTGGCAATTTGGTCGCGAGAAACGATGACTTGAGCTTCGCTTGAGCGAACGTTGGCTTCTGCCTGGGCTAGCCTGCTTTTGCGTGCGCCCCCATTGAACACGGTCCAATTCAAGCTAAAGGCCACTCCACCCGTCAGGCCGGCAGTGTGCCCCCAGGGGAATTGCTGCTGCATGCCGTACAACGCTTGCGCGGTCGGGCTGGCGGTAAAACTCAGTGATGGATAGTACGCCGCACGCGCTTGCTTGACTCTGGCATTCGCCGAGCGCACCTCGGCCACCTGCCGCATGAGATCGGGCCGTTGCGAGAGCGCGCGATCAATCGCTAAGTCAACGCTTTCGTCAACCGATTGGGGGATTTGCAGCTCTTTGAGAGGTTGGACGTGAATCGCGGTGGTTGCGAAAGTTCCTAACCCTGTTGCGAGGTTCCCTGCGGCAATCTGTTTAGCCCCCAGCACGGATTGCAGTTCGTATTCCGCCTGCGCGGTCGAGCTACGCGCTTCCAATACATCCGGCAGAGTCGCCAGGCCATTCTTCAAGCGTTCTTCTGCGGCTTGCTGCACGGCCTGCGCATTGGCGAGACTCGCACGAGCCGCGTCCTCCTGTCCGGAGGCGTTCAGGAATTGGTAGTAGGCCTGTTCGACTTGGTAAATGATATTGCGGTGGGTATCGTTAAACGAAAAGTTTGCCGCGAGGACTTCCGCGCTCGCGGCGGAGATGCGACCCGATCGTGCGCCGAAATCGAAAACGGTGTAATTGAGATTTAAGGCCACCTGAAAATCCCCGATGGTTTGCCGATAGAAACGATCGACCAGATAGGCCTGGGATCGGGTGACGCCGGAAAGTGCGGCCGCCGCTAAGGTGGGATAGAGTTCGCTGCGCGCGACACCCAAAGCCGCGGCTTGGGCACGAGCTCGCTCCCAGGCAACGCGTGTTTCAGGATTATGCGATTCCGCCAAATCGATGAGCTCCGCCAAGGAGTATGTCTTGTCCGGATCTATGCGGAAGCTGGATGCATCATAAACCTTCGCGTCAGCTTCGATTCGTTGTTCGGCGGTTGCATACCATGGATGGTCTGACGAAACAGGCGCACCCTGAGCCAGAACACACCTCGCCGACAGCAAAACGACAACCACGCCCAGGAACAGTGCCGCGGGTAGAGAGCTTTGCAACCTGAAACCGCTAAAGCCTCCGTCCCGCCCCGCACCGAGGCTGTGATGCTTTCCCGTCGCGAAACCCGAGCCTGGAGCCGGACTAATAGCGGAATTTAGAATCTGCATTCTCATGGTCGGCCTAACGGACCGGCTCATAGGACATCGCGGGTGTCTAGTGCGCCTTCCCTTTGCACGTGCCATGACTACACCGACAATCGATGTCGGGTGTCTCCTCGACCGCTGCGCATTGGGCGCTGCAATACTTACTGTCGGATGGCACCCGACAGGTGCAAGGCGGATGCGCACATTTCTTCGTATCTTCGTTTGTCATCGTGAATCCTCCTGCGTTTGTAAGGAATGCTCACTATTCCGATCACAGGGCCATTACTCGCGCCCTGCAACCCTACCGAGACATGGGCGCATTCCGAGTGCCAAGACGGTTGAATGTGTAAGTGCCTCAATTCAGGGTGGTTTTCATTCGCCGTCGCGACGAACCAATCAGAAGCGCCGCAATTCAGTGGCGGTTTTACGACACTTCATGACACTACGTCATGGTCGGACAGACACCCTGCCCGTCGCTCGTCCGCCGGGATGCGTCGGCTATGCCAATGGGGTGTAAGCAGGCTTCCACTGTGTGTCGAGCACTCGCTGACGCAGTTCGCCTTCACTGACCTTTGGGGCTACGCCATCCTTCTGTGCCTCGATGCCAACGGCAAACGCAATTTCGGCTGCCACTCTCCTGATTTCTGTCAGGGGTGGAAGTAAGGATGCGAAAGGATCTTTGAGGGCCGGCGAATTTCCACCGAGGGTTCGGGCCGCTGCGAGCATCATTGACTCGGTCACCCGGCGAGCGCCGGAAGCAACGACGCCAAGTCCCATTGCGGGGAAGATGTAAATGTTATTGCATTGCGCGATGGGAATCTTGCGCCCGCCGTAGCTGACGGGAGCAAACGGCGAACCCGTCGCCACCAGCGCGCGTCCTTCCGTCCAACGGATCAAATCCTCCGCGGCCGCTTCCGATCTGGAAGTGGGATTTGAAAGAGGAAAGATGATAGGCCGTTCGACCTTACGGGCCATTTCACGAACGATTGGTTCCGAGAAGGCGCCGCCAACGGTTGAGAGACCGATGAGAACCGTTGCGTTGATGCTTCCAACTACGTCGGCAAGACCACTATGTCCGTTGGAGGTTCGAGGCCACCCGGAAACGCGGCTCTCCGGCTGGGCATAAACGCTCTGCTCGGATGTGAGGTCTTTTCGGTTTGAGTGCAGAATGCCATCTTTGTCAATGACCCAGAAGCGGTTACGCGCCTTTTCCTCGGATAGCCCTTCTCCTTTCATCGCCGCACGCAATCCATCAGCAACACCAATGCCGGCTGAACCCGCACCCAACATAACAATCTGCTGCTCCTTCAAGGTCTTTCCACTTACCTGGACCGCACCCAAGATGGCCCCCAGGGCAACCGCCGACGTTCCCTGGATATCGTCGTTAAAGGTCAACAACTGGTCGCGATAGCGATTGAGGATGGGCCGGGCATGAGGCGTCGCGAAGTCTTCCCACTGCAGGCAGGTGCCGGGCATTTCTTTCTTCACTGCTTGCACAAACTGGTCGACGAAGTCGAAGTAAGCTTGCCCCGTGATTCGCTCATGACGCCATCCGAGGTACTCCGGATCGTTCAGTCGCTCCGTGTTGTTGGTTCCCACATCCAACACGATCGGCAGGGTTCGCTCCGGACGAATGCCGCCGATCAGCGTGTACAAGGAAAGCTTACCGATGGGGATGCCAAGTCCACCGGCGCCCTGGTCGCCGATGCCCAGAATGCGCTCGCCGTCCGTCACGACGATTACGTCAACGTCTTTGTTCGGCCGATTTTGCAGCAGCTGCGGGATAGAGTCGCGGAGCGGATAAGAAATAAATAGTCCACGAGGCCTTCGATAGATGTGGCTGAATTGCTCACATGCCGAGGCAACCGTTGGCGTATAAACGATCGGCGTCATTTCTTCGATGTGGTCGAGAAGAAGCCGGTAGAAGAGGACCTCGTTGGTGTCCTGCAGAGCTCGCAAATAGATATGCCGCTCCAAATCTTCATTTTTTCTTTGGTAGGCCTCATAAGCGCGGACAACTTGCTCGTCAAGGGTTTCGACCTGCGGCGGAAGAAGCCCATGCAGTCCAAATTCCGTGCGCTCCTCGTCCGTGAAAGCGGTGCCTTTGCTCAGACCTTGCCGATTGAGAAGATCCATGCCGCGCGGAATCTCCGAACGGATAGTTGGCTTGGCGCGTAGTACTTTAACCATTTCTCGTTTCCTTTCATTCAGGTTGCGCGAGCAGAGTTATCCTTCGAGAGTCCTTATTCCCCTCGCTAATTCGGGTAAGGCACACGAAGCAAGGTACCCGAAGTCGAGGGCAAAACGTAGCGAAAGCCGAAGTAGACCATGCTGAGATGCGCATTTTTAGGAGCGCCTGGCGCAACGAACCACGGAGCACGTGTCAGGTAGGAATACTGTACATAAGACTGCAGCGCGCCATACTTGGGATTCTTCCAGAAAGTCTGAAGCCAATCGAAGGTTACCTGCTGGATGGCCCGGTTGTTTGTGTTGGGGGAACCGGGCCCTCCATAGCCGATCATTGTCCCGGGTTGCGTCGTGTTCGTGGTATCGGGGAAGAAGTTCCGTCCGAAATAGTCCGCCCCATAATAAGCGGCGAACGCTTCCTTCTCGCTCGCAATCCATTCGATGCCAGCGGAGCTAGCGCCAGCGTGCACCATGGAAAGACCAACGTCAGTGCCCGCAGGGTTTGGGCGAACCACCAGTTGGGGGCCCGTTGCGACCAGGTAGTGAGCGCCGCCGTCGCTCCAAAATGCATTTCCCAGGAGCAGGAGCTTTGGCCTTAACTCGTAATTCGCGGCGATCTGGCCTCCGCCGCCGAAAGTTTTGTGTGTTTGGAAGGAGGTTGACCCGACGGGCATGACCGAACCTTGAGCACCCGTGAATAACCCTGTGACTTCCGCATGGAAATGCCTGCCTGAGAATTCCTGGTCGTAGGTGACCTTGGAGAGAATGTCTGGCATGAGATTGGCGGCTCCCGGGTTGGCGCCGTTATCAAACTGTGTGCCAATGGCCGTGAAGTGCGCGGGGAGCGCGACGTAACCTCCGATATATTGATTGGAATTTTCAATCCCCACTCCCATAGCCCAGTGTTCGTTGGGGTGATAGGCGACGCGGAACTCGGCGGCTCGGGTGTAAGGCACTCCAACGCCGAGGTTTTGATCCTCGTTGTAGGTAATCGCTAGGTCCGAAGGCAACGGTCCAAGACCGGTGCGGTTGGGCGTGATCCAACTCCATGTTTGTCCGGCAAGAAACTCCCACTTGCCTCGCTTCAAATCCACGAAATAGAGCCGCAGACGATTGGTGTGAGGGTTCACGCTCTGATACACGCCAGGAGTGTCGTTTCCGCCGAAATCGCCCTCGATATAGCCAGTGATGTCGTTGCCGTGAAAACGGTCAGTGACCTTGACGTTGAGACGAGAAAACTGAGCGGTGGTTCGCAATTCGGTGACACGACCCTGGGCGGTGTTGTTATAGGGTATGGCGCCGAAGCTGGTGGCGATATTGCTCTGCGTGTTTGTGGTGCGAAAAATGTTCTCGAAGTCGACGAACCCGCCGAGAGTCAATACCGCGTCGCCGAGTTTGATAGACCCGAGCGGCGACTCTTCTGACTTTCCCGTTTCGCGATTTTGCTGAGTTGGCTGCTGCTGGATACTGGCCACAGCATGTGTGTACGCGGGCAGAAGAGGGGATGAGGCCGAATCAGGCGTACTTGTTTCGCCCTCCGTTGGTGACAGTCGGTTCCCAGCCGAACTCGGCGAGCCGGCCTTGGATTGTGTTTTCAACGTTTCAATTTCGTGCTGTTGCGCCGCCACCTGCTTCTGTGTCTGCTGTAAGGCCTCGCGGAGAGCCTTGACCTCGGCAACCAGGTCCGGATTGTTCGCCGAGGAATCGGGTGCCTGAGCACCGACTTGTGCCAGCATTGCTCCTGGCCAGAGTAGAAAAGCAAAGAGCAGACAAATCGTCTTCATCTCAAGGAGTCCTCGTCTATACGCTTTTGTGCGCGTGTCCGGTCTCGCGTAAAAAGAAGACGCTTAGCAGGATCGCGATTGCAATTCCGACCATCCAGAAGATGCCGCTCGCGCGAAAATGTTCGAGATGGTTTTGCGCGCTGGCGAATCCTTTGCCGAGCAAGTCGGCAAAGATGGGGCCTATCAGTGCAGTTACTCCGAATGTAAGGAAGTTGATCGCGCCTGTGGCACTACCTTTAACCTCATCTGGATTGACTTCCTTCACGATCGTGTAAGGAATCATCGCCGCGCCGGAGGCGATTCCAAAAATAAGGCAGGCTATTTGAGCGACTTGGTTGTCGGTACTGAAAGTGATTGCGGCCGCGGACACCAACATAACGGCCGCGCCGCCGATGAGTGCTGGCTTGCGGCGGCCGATCCGATCCGCTAGCCAGCCGAGCAGGGGACACCCGATTACCCATCCCAGTGGAACCAAGGAACCTGTGACAACTGCATCGTGGTAGCTGAACATCCGGTCGCGTTGAAAGAAGGCCACGCCCCAGGTCATGTCGCCGATGGTTGTGGGCACAAAGAGGAGCCCAGCTACCACCCCGCATAGGTAAGACTGTGGGTTGCGAAATACGATCCGATAAGGATTCAGAACGGACGCCCAAGAAGAGCCCGACGGTTGTGAGCGAGGTTCGCGAGGAGTGACTACAAACAGCAAGACACCAACGACGATAGAAGCGGTGCCGAGCCAATGCCAGATCGTTTGCCACCCGATACCATGCTCGAGCCAAGGGCCAACCACGAATTGCCCGGCGGCTCCTCCCAGCATTCCTAGGCATTGCGTTACGCCGATGGCAGTCGCCAGCCAGCGCGCCGAAAAACCGTGCGACGCGAGATAAACCGCCCCTGTGAAGGCAAAGGCCGAACCCGCGCCCTGGAGCAGCCTACCGGCATATCCTGCTGACGCGGTTGGCATGCTAAAGAGCAGGCAACCTATTGCCAAAATGAGAATGCCGATCGGCACAGCTTTTTTCGCACCCACCCGGTCAAGGGCCGCACCGGCGACAAGGCTGGCCGTCGAATAGGTGTAATAGTAGGTTCCGAGAATCGCACTGACCCCGATGGCCGTCGTGCCAAAGGCCAACGCGAGGTGCTGAATCATAACCGCAGGGGCGGATCGCGCGGCATATTCAAGAAAGTAGAAACATAGACCCAGTCCCCAAGCGATCTGGAAGGCGCGAATTCGCCAGCCGGCAACTGCATCCGGAGCGAGAGAGGCTGCGATTGGTTTCGTTGTCATTGGACACCTTTAGGTTTGCTTTCAGGGGCTCACCGAGACAAGTTCACCTTCGCGAGATCGATGACTTCCTCGCCCCGCCCGCTGAGAACCGCTTTCATCATGAAGAGGCTGAAGCCCTTGGCCTGATCGAAGGTGATTGTCGGAGGCATCGCGAGTTCCTGACGAGAGACGGGCACCTCGATGAGCGCTGGGCCGTCATATTTGAGAGCCCGCGCGAGCATGGGTTCTACTTCCTCCGAGGTTTCCGCCCGCAAACCGAGAAGCCCTGCTCCTTCCGCGATTTTCGTGAAATCCGGGTTGTGCAGGTCTGTGCTGAAGTCCAGGATGCCCGCCGCCTTCATTTCCAGCTCGACAAAAGCCAACGACTCGTTCTTAAAGACGACTATCTTCACCGGCAATTGGTGTTGGCGAAGTGTGAGCAAGTCCCCCATGAGCATGGCCAGGCCGCCATCGCCCGACATCGAGACCACCTGTCGGCCTGGATGACTGACCTGCGCGCCGATGGCTTGAGGCAGAGCGTTGGCCATCGACCCATGATTGAAGGATCCAATAATCCTCCGTTTGCCGTTCATGGTTAGATATCGGGCGGCCCAGATCGTTGGAGTTCCGACGTCGCAGGTGAAGACCGCATCCTCGGCTGCGAGTTGGTTGAGTACGCGCGCTACGTATTGAGGATGGATCGGTTTCTTGCCGGAACTTCCTGTGGCCACTTCGTCGAGGCCCTTGCGGGCCTCGCGATAATGCTCAAGCGATCTCTTCAAATGCGCTTCATATGGGTTTTGCTGCAGCTTTGGCAAAAGGGCCAGCAGCGTGGTTTTCGTGTCACCAACGAAGCCGAAGTCCAGCTTGGTCCGGCGTCCGAGCTGTTCGCCGCGCACGTCAATCTGCACCACAGTCGCGTTCGTTGGGAAGAACTGCTGATACGGGAAGTCCGTGCCGATCATCAGGAGCACATCGCAGCTCATCATCGCGTGATAGCCGGAAGAGAATCCCAGCAGACCGGTCATGCCAACATCGAACGGGTTGTCGTACTCGATGAACTCTTTTCCTCGCATCGCGTGCACGATGGGTGCTTGCAGCTTGCCCGCGAGTTGTACCAGTTCCTCATGAGCTCCTGCACAGCCCGCGCCGCCGAGAATCGTTATCCTTTCGGAGCGATTCAGGAGGTTGGCGAGTAGATCGAGTTCGTGTTCGGAAGGGCAGGCCGTGGGGTTGGCCTCGGAAAAATGCACCCTGCGCCCTTCGTGGACGGCATCTCGCATCGCTACATCGCCTGGCAGGGAAACAACGGCAACACCCCGACGTGAAATTGCCGTCTGCATGGCAATCTCGAGTACGCGGGGCATCTGCGACGGCTGCGAGACCAATTCAGAATAGTGACTACACGGCGCGAAGAGCTGATCCGGGTGAGTCTCCTGAAAATATCCGCTGCCGATTTCGTTACTGGGAATCTGAGCTGCGATGGCAAGAACGGGTACGCGGCTACGGTGACAGTCATAGAGGCCATTGATTAAGTGCATGTTTCCGGGCCCGCAGCTCCCGGCGCATACGGCCAATTTGCCGGTGAGATGGGCTTCGGCGCCGGCGGCGAATGCAGCCACCTCCTCATGGCGGACATGCACCCATTGGATATCCTTGCGCGTTCGGATGGAGTCGGTGATACCGTTAAGCGAATCCCCGCTGACGCCGTAAACTCTCTCAACTCCTGCATCCACCAAGACATCAACCAGCAGGTCAGCTACTCTTTTTGCCATGCGATTTTTCCTTTCCGAACCAATCTGAGTTTTGCACTCGCGGAGCACAGGACCTGGAGCAAATGAGGCACCAAATGGTCTGCTCGTTTAGCAAACTCATTTGCGCCATTCGGCGGAGTGCTTCGACAGCACGGCTGACAGCACAACCGATCAGCTCGAATCATTTGCTCACCTCCTCGATATTGATTTGGTTTGTCGAAAGAACGCGTATCGCCATGATATTGCTCTCTTTGTCCCGCGCTTTTGCCCAGCGTGCTCCAGACCAAATGGCCCAGAGCGCATAAGCAGATGGGGCAGCGGAAATCTGCGCGCAGGGCGCGAGCCAACGCGCGAAAAGTTTAAGAACGTTACAGTGTCGAGTCGACGTGTGTCGGGTCTGTCCGATTTGCGACAGTAGGGCGCGCGCTTCCCGGGCAGCCCCCGGCCTTAGTGGTTGCCTGACCGTGATGGCGGCCAAGGATTTGGCACTTGCCGATCAGGTGGGCAATGGCACACGACGTGCAGTTGGACCGCACGCCGTGCCGCAATTGCATTTTTTATAGCACTTGAAACTCAACAGAACTTCTGACAATCGGGAATTGTCGACACCTAGCATTGGCGAAGAGAGGCTCTTGAAAGTGACAGTCCATAGCGAGAGCGAATCGCAGTCAGCAATTAGGGAGAACCGCAAAACAGAATGGGGAGCGGTCGCCTGCCGGGCTATGGGAATCCTGGTTCTCCTGGCTGGCATACTGATCGCAGCGGGATTATGCACAGCGAGGCCGTCGCACGACAACCTCATTCCCAACATCTTCGAACCGCACTCCACACCGGCGGAGTCAATCCGTCACTTGTCGTATTTCGTTTTTGCAATCACTGGTGTGATATTCGTCGTTGTCTTCAGTCTATTGGCTTACGCTGTCGTGAAATTCAGGAACAGGGTGGCACAGGATAAACGCGAGCCGGCCCAGGTATATGGAAGCACACAGATCGAGCTGGCCTGGACGGTCATTCCCATCCTGATCGTGGTGGTTCTCTTCCTAGCCACCGCCCGCGTAATCCATGGTATCCAAGATGCCCCGAAGCCCACGACTGCAGTGGAGGTCACTGCCATAGGCCACCAATTCTGGTGGGAATTCCGGTATCCGGCGCTCGGCATCGTTACCGCGAACGAAGTCCACATTCCCGTCAGCGATCCTGCTCATCCGACACCGACTTTCTTAAAACTGCTGTCCGCCGATACGGATCACAGTTTTTGGGTTCCTCAACTTGCGGGAAAGACGGACCTAATTCCGAATCGCGTCAATGAAACGTGGATGGACCCGCACCAGACAGGCGTCTTTCTCGGGCAATGCGCGCAATACTGTGGGACGCAGCACGCGAAGATGTTGCTCCGGGTATCTGTGGATGACCCAGAAGAGTTCAATGCGTGGGTCCAGGCACAAAAACAGCCTGCAAATCAGGACGAGAAGGAGATTGCGGGTAGGCGGGTTTTTGAAACGACCGCCTGCATAAATTGTCATGCGGTCGCTGGCACGAATGCGTCAGGACGTTTCGGTCCAGATTTGACGCACCTGATGAGCCGCCGCACACTCGCTTCCGGCGCAGCCGAAAATACGCCCGAAAATCTGCGCTTGTGGATCCAAAACCCGGACGCCGTCAAGCCGGGTTCCTTGATGCCGGCCATGAAGTTGAGCGATGCCGACCTGAGCGCACTGGTGCGCTATCTCGAAACGCTGCGTTAGAGAACGGGGGACGAGCTATGTCATCGGATGTTATGGCCATTCAGACCGCGGACGCTGCGGGTCGGCCGTGGGTCGAAACGCTGCACGAATGGGTAACCACGGTCGATCACAAGCGTTTGGGAATCCTGTACATCGTCTTCGCATTGATTTTTCTGGTCATCGGCGGAATCGAAGCCGTTGTCATGCGTCTTCAGTTGATGCGTCCCCATAACGACTTTGTGTCGCCCCAGGTCTTCAACCGCATGTTCACCATGCATGGAACAACCATGATTTTCTTCGTGGCCATGCCCATTCTGTTCGGATTTGCCAACTATCTGGTTCCGTTGATGATCGGTGCCAGAGATATGGCGTTTCCGCGCCTGAACGCATTTAGTTTCTGGCTGACCGCGTTCAGCGGTCTCCTTCTCTACTTCAGTTTTGTTGGCGGCAGCGGGCTGTACGGCGCGGGGACTGTGCCGGACGTCGGTTGGTGGGCCTACGCTCCCCTGACCGCACGCGCGTTTTCTCCCGGCCACAGTACCGACTACTGGACCATCGCGCTGCTTGTCTCCGGATTCGGGAGCATCGGAACGTCAATCAATATCATCGCCACTATTCTCAGTATGCGCTGCCCGGGCATGACGATGAGCCGCATGCCGTTGCTTGCTTGGCTGAACATGGTGATGTCCGGCATGGTGCTTATCGCCATCACGCCGCTCTCTGCGGCACAGCTCATGTTGCTCGTCGATCGATACTTGGGTGGGCATTTTTTCGATACCCAGGCGGGCGGGTCGGCCACCATATGGATGCATTTCTTCTGGATCTTCGGGCATCCGGAAGTGTACATCCTGATTATTCCTTGCTTTGCTTTTCTGTCTGAAATCATTCCCGTGTTTTCCCGCAAACCCATCTTCGGTTATCCCGTGATGGTAGGTGCAACGGTGTGCATCGCTTTCGTGAGCATGAGCGTTTGGGCACACCACATGTACACCATCGGGATGAACTCTTATTCGAACGCTTTCTTCACGATCACGACGATGGCTGTCGGCGTCCCCACTGGCATCAAGATTTTCAACTGGCTGGGCACGATGTGGGGCGGAAAAATCCTCTTAACGGTGCCGATGCTATTCTGCATAGGATTCCTGTTTCAGTTTCTGATCGCCGGCCTTACTGGGATCATGCTATCCGCTGCTCCGTTGGACTGGCAGCTCGGCAATTCCTACTTTGTGGTCGCGCATTTTCACTACGTAATCGTAGGCGGAATTCTCTTCGCCTTGTTCGCAGCATTTTATTATTGGTACCCAAAGATTACGGGAAGGATGTTGAACGAATCCCTCGGGAAAGTTCATTTCTGGCTGTTCGTCATCGGGTTTCACTTAACCTTTGATCTCATGCACATTCCGGGCGTACTCGGCATGCCTCGGCGTATTTACACCTTCGAGCCCGGCCGCGGCTGGGATTCGTTAAACCTGCTGATCACGATCGGCGCGTTTATTCAGTGCGTCGCCATATTGGTATTCGTTGCGAACCTCGTTTTCTCCTATTTCAAGGGGCCGGAGGCAGGGAATGACCCTTGGGACGCCTGGACTCTCGAATGGTCCGTGAGTTCGCCTCCACCCGCCTACAACTTCGTTTCGATTCCAGTGGTCGCCAGCCGCCGTCCATTGTGGGATTTGAAGCATCCCGAAGATCCGGATAGCCGGTATGAGTAAGGGAGTCGAGCCATGAGCGCAATTCCAACCCCATTTCCCGAAACATCGGCGACTTGGGAGCTTCCTTACCGCGGCAAGGTCGCGATGGCCTGCCTGATTATTGCGGAGTCGGCCATCTTCACTATTTTCGTCGTGGCCTATCTCTTCTACTTAGGAAAAAGCCTTACCGGGCCGACTCCCCGCGAAGTGCTCGAGACTCCGATTTTCTTCACCGTCTGTTTGTTGTCCAGCAGCCTAACGATTCATCTCGCGTCAAAACTTCTGGAACGCGGCAAGCGTGGAGCGTTCCTGGTTTTGTGGTTCGTGACATTAGTGCTAGGTGGCCTCTTTTTGTTCGGCACCGGCCAGGAATGGCACCGGCTGATTTACGAGCACGGCCTCACAATCTCGACCAATCTTTTTGGAACGACCTACTACTCGCTTGTCGGCCTGCACGCCACCCACGTCACCGCAGGACTGCTCATGTTCATTATCGTGCTTCTCCTCGGTTTAGCTGGGCGTGTTGGCCAGGAACAATCTGCGCGTGTCGAGGTGCTTACCATGTACTGGCATTTCGTCGACGCCGTGTGGGTCATTGTTTTCACTGTGGTTTACATTTTGGGTCGCTGAGGAGAATGGATGGCAATGCTAGCCGCGAAGAAATTGGAGCGAAATTCTCGCGTGCCCAGCGAGATCGAGGTGCCAGCCTCGACAGCGTGGCCTCTCGTACTGGCTTTTGGATTTACACTGTCGTTCGCAGGGCTCTTGACGAGCGTTTCCGTGAGTTTCCTTGGCGCGATACTGTCCATCGTCGGTTGCGTCGGCTGGTTCCGCGAAGTGTTTCCGCAAGAACACGAAGAGGTTGTGCCGGTCGTTCCGGAGGATTTCTCCGTGACCACCGAGCGGACTATTGTCGAACGGCTGCCAGCGGCGCTACAACAAGTGCGCGCTTGGCTGCCCGTTGAAACTTATCCCATTTCCGCCGGTGTGAAGGGAGGCTTGGCGGGAAGCGTAGCGATGGCCGCGCTGGCCTGCCTCTATGGCCTGTTGAAGACGGGGAGCATCTGGTACCCCATCAATCTTCTGGCCGCTGTTGTGTATGCGCCGTCGGAGGTGCCTTCGCTATCGCAATTGACTTCTTTTCACGCCGGCCTCTTTTTCCTTGCCGTGGTGTTACATCTCGTCACCTCCATCCTTGTGGGATTGCTCTATGGCGCGATGCTTCCGATGTTCGCTCGCCGTCCCATTCTGTTAGGCGGCGTGATCGCCCCGGTTCTGTGGTCCGGATTACTGTACTCCATTATGGACATTCTCAATCCCGTCCTTGGCAGTCACATTGATTGGGCTTGGTTCATGGCCTCGCAGTTCGCTTTCGGCATTGTCGCCGGACTTGTCGTCATTCGCCAGTCGCGTGTCCCAACGTACGAAAATGTTCCTTTCGCCATGCGCGCAGGAATCGAAGCGCCCGGCTTGATGCCTCCGCAGGGAAACAAAGAGGAGCGGCCGTGATCTGCTTTCGATATCTAGGTGTATCCGCGGCGTTTTCCGTGATGCTGCTCTGCGGCTGCGGGTCCCCGCACGGCCAGCCACGCAAAGGTTCGGAAACACTCGCTCCTAATGCCATTCAGGACTTTGGGACTCTCTACGCGCAAAACTGCGCGGGTTGCCATGGTGCGGAAGGTCGGGGAGGCGCTGCCATCGCACTTGCCAATCCGGTTTACCTGGCTATTGCTGACGACACGGCGATTCGCAAAGTCATCGCCAACGGCGTACGCGGAACCGCCATGGCACCCTTTGCCGAACAGTCGGGCGGGATGCTGACGGACAAGCAGATCGAAATAATCGCGACGCAAATGCGTTCGCGTTGGAGCAAACCAGGGCTTCTTGAGGGAACCAATCCGCCTTCGTACACGCCGAAATCAACAGGGGACGTTTCGCAAGGCGAGGTCGCATACAAGACTTACTGCGAATCCTGCCACGGCCCGGGGGGCCGCGGAGCGCCCAAGGGCAGTTCCATCACAGATGATTCCTTTCTTGCGCTGGTGAGCGATCAAGGGTTGCGGACAGTTGTCATCGCCGGCCGTCCCGAATTGGGTGCACCCGATTGGCGTGGAAACATTCCAGGAAAGCCGATGACCGAGCAGGAGATCACGGATGTTGTTGCCTGGCTCGCGTCGCGCCGCGTGCAAGACCCCGGGCGGCCTTATTCCGCTTCGAATGATGCTCAGCACCAGGAGTCAGACGATGCCAAATGAAAACGCGCTATCCCGGCGTGGGCTGTTTATGAAGATAGGAATACTCTTCAACGGCGTGGTGGCGACCGCCCTGGCAGCGCCGATTGTGGGATTTCTTCTGTCGTCCGTTACCCGCGGTCGTGCAAATGGTTACCTGTCCTGGGTTCCGCTAGGTCCGGTTAGCGAGTTTCCCGAAGGCGAGACCCGACTGGCCACCTTCCGAAACCCCAACGTGATGCCCACGGACGGGAAGACCGTGGACACGGCGTGCTGGGTACGCCACGTCCAAGGCGATGAATTTCAAGTTTTCGCGGTCAACTGCGCGCACCTGGGCTGCCCGGTCCGCTGGTTTCCGCAATCCGGTTTGTTCATGTGCCCCTGCCACGGCGGGGCGTACTACCGCGACGGTTCGCGCGCTTCGGGGCCGCCGGAGCGCGGTCTATTCGAATATCCCTACAAAGTGCGGGACGGTCTCGTCACGATTCAGGCTGGCGAATTGCCTACTCCAGGCGCGGCGATGGCTTTGCTGAAAGACAAACCGCCCTGCGGGGCAAGCAAGGACTTGGTTTCCATCGAAGGCGGCAGGCTATCCGCGTCGAGCGAAACGAATGCTCTATTCAGGAAGAAGAAAACATGGGCTTGATCGGACAAATCGGACAGTGGTTCGACGAGCGTTTGCAGCTGGCGGCTCCCATCCGCGAGGCCGCGGAGCATCCCGTGCCGCGTAACACGGCAAGCTGGTTTTACGTATTCGGCAGCGCAGCACTGACGGTCTTCCTGCTGCAACTCGTCACGGGAATTGTCCTGGCGCTCATCTATGTTCCCTCGGCGGGCGAGGCCTGGAGCAGTCTGCAAGCGCTGAACCACGATGTAACTCTGGGCTGGTTCATCCGTGCAATGCACGGATGGGGCTCAAACTTCATGGTGGCGATCGTTCTCATTCACATGGTGCAGGTCTTTCTCTTTGGGGCCTACAAGTTCCCGAGAGAGCTCACTTGGATCGTAGGCGTTTTTCTTTTGCTGATGACTCTGGGCATGGCCTTCAGCGGCCAGGTTCTGCGTTTCGATCAGGACGCATACTGGGGACTCGGAATTGGCGCATCCATCTCGAGCCGGGTGCCGATCATCGGTCCCGCAATCGTAAAGCTGATGCTGGGCGGGCCCATCATTGCAGGCGCTACACTCTCCCGCTTCTTTGCTCTGCATGTTTTTGTGATTCCAGGAATGCTGATTGGTTTTGTTTGCCTTCATCTTTTGATGGTGCTGAAGCTGGGGATCAACGAATGGCCGATGCCAGGCCGTATTGTGAAACGGGCGACGTACACAAGTGAATATCACGAACTGACGAAGAGGGCTGGCGCACCGTTCGTCCCTTATGCCATTTGGAAGGACCTGTTCTTCGCTGCGTTCATTCTTCTGGCCGTTGCCGCCTGCGCCGTGTACTTCGGTCCGTTCGGACCTACGGGGCAACCGGATCCGACCATCATCCAGACGGCTCCAAAACCCGATTATTTTTTCCTTTGGCTGTACGCGCTGCTCTCGCTCTTGCCTCCTTCGATGGAGACGCCGGCGCTCCTCGTTGGCCCGGTCATCGTGACTATTGGTCTGCTGCTTCTTCCGTTTCTCTCAGGCGAAGGGGAAAAGAGTTGGCGCCGGAGGCCAATTGCTGTTTTAACTGTGCTGCTGATTGCCGTTACGTTGGGGACATTCACACATCTTGCGGAATTCGCACCCTGGAGCCCGCACATGAACGCCTGGAGCGGTGATCCGGTACCTGCAAAATTCCTGCACGGCAGAACGGCTCTTGAACGGCGAGGAGCGCTCGTTTTTCAAGTCAAGCAGTGCCGCAATTGTCATTCTCTCGGGGATCTGGGTGGGCAGAGAGGCCCGGCGCTCGATTCCGTCGCGGTTCGACTGACGCAGGACCAACTCATCCGCCAAGTGATCCAGGGTGGTGGCAACATGCCGGCGTACGGAAAGAACCTGAGCCCCGCGGAGGCGACAGCGCTCGTTGCATTTCTCGAAACGCTGCATCCAGCAGGGCAAAGTCCCGCTCGCGTTGCGGCCCTTAGCGAAGCCCAAGAGAAAAGCGCTTCTGGTCACTAACGGCATCCCATGTCACCCTCTTTTCAAGGCGCGTTGGAATCCTGGTCGTTTCCCGTTGTGCTTACCCTTGCAATGATTCTCTCCGGGTTCCTTTACCTGCGCGGGTGGCTTCATCTTCGTTCGGTTTCTGCCAGCGTTATCCCTTTCTGGCGAGCGGTAAGTTTTTTACTCGGTCTGCTCTTCGTCTGGGCGGCGGTGGGTTCGCCCTTCGCAACATTCGACGAAGAACTACTGACCGTGCATATGATTCAGCATCTGCTTCTCATGACCCTCGCTCCTCCTTTGATCTTGCTGGGCGCACCATTGATGCCGTTATTGCATGGTTTACCACGTCAATTCGTGCAATCTGGTATCGGGTCAGTGTTTCGTTGGCCGGCAATGCGGCGAGTTTGGCGTGCACTGTCGCATCCTGCAGTTTGCTGGCTTGCGGCGGCCGGAGCCTTGGTGGGATGGCATATTCCGTCGGTGTTTTGGCTGGCCATGCAATCGGAATCGTGGCATATAGTGGAGCACGCGTGTTTCTTCGGGTCCGGGCTTCTCTTCTGGTGGCCCGTTGTTCAGCCCTGGCCGAGTGTCCCCACATGGCCGCGCTGGTCGATCCTCATTTACCTTTTTCTTGCGACCCTACCGTGTGACATCCTCTCCGCATTTCTTGTGTTCTGTGATCGTGTTGTTTATAGGGGATACCTCTTCACACCAAGGCAGTTTGGGATTTCTGCACTGGAAGACCAGCAATGCGCCGGCGCACTGATGTGGACTTGCGTCACGATCTTCTACCTGTTGGCCGCCGCAATTATTGTCATGCGGCTGCTGTCGGTGCGGAGTATAGAGAGAAATGAGTTGATGCAACTGGACTTGCCCGCCACGGCTGCTCCGCACACGAGCCAACGAAGCGCGGAGGTTGCCTGAAGATGGCCAGCGAGCCCATTCTTGCAGCTTTCGAGATGGCAGTAGTCCAGCGCGGCCATGCAGCACGGTCCAGCGTCCTGTCCAACTACTGGATGCTAACGAAGCCGGAAATAAACTTCTTGATTGGTTTGGCAACCGCGGCTGCTTTTCTTGTCGGCTGTACCGAACCACTCGCGCGCTTTCCGTGGGTGCGGCTTATACACACGGTTTTCGGCACAGTCCTGGTTGCGAGCGGCGCCGGTAGCCTGAATCAGCTGATCGAGCGAAATTTCGACGCGCAAATGCGGCGCACGGGTCGACGACCGATCGCAGCGGGTCGAATCGAACCCATTCATGGTCTCGTTTTTGGTGCGGTTTTGTCGCTTGCGGGAATCATTTACCTGGCTCTCGCCGTGCGACTGGCAGCGAGCTTCCTCGCCGTGTTGACGCTTGTTGGCTATTTGTTCGTCTACACTCCGCTCAAACGTCGAACGCCGATGTGCACGCTGGTGGGAGCAATTCCCGGCGCTATGCCAGTGTTGATCGGATACGTCGCTGCAGCCGGGAAGCTCGACTCACCGGCATGGCTTCTTTTCGCCATTCTTTTCCTCTGGCAATTCCCGCATTTCATGGCGATCGCCTGGATGTACCGCGAAGACTACGCGCGATCGGGCTACGCAGTTCTCCCAAAAGGAAGTGACAAAGCCACATTCATGGGATGGCAAGTCGTGATCCCAACCCTAGCGTTGGTTTCAGTCTCAGTTCCGCCGCTGGTCCTACCGCATGCCAGTATGGCGGTTACGCTTGGAACGCTGTTGCTCGGTCTGAGTTTTCTTTATTTCGCCGCGACACTTGCCGTTGTCCGATCGAACGTAGCTGCCCGCCGACTGCTGCTGGTCTCTGTGATCTATCTGCCGTTAGTGTTGGCGCTCCAGGTCCTCGCAAGATTTTGAGGCGGTTTTCTCTCACTGCTGGTTTGCAACATTAGCTGGGCGTGGAACTCGCGCCCGCGATGCGATATCGTTGAAGCTGCTGTGAGGGTCGGGAGATTCCGTTCTTCTTCATTTTGCCGATCAAGGTAGTGCGTTTCAGGCCAAGCCTGGCGGCTGCGCCACCCGGTCCTCCAATCACCCAGCCACTCATCTCCAAGGCTTCCAAAATCAGGGTGCGTTCGGAGTCCCTCAGTATGGTTCGCGCGGGAAACGAAATCATGGGCTCGGTCCGCGCTGTTTGAAGCGGGTTCGGAAGCACTCCATTATCCGACAGGATTACGGCGCGTTCGATGACGTTCTGAAGCTCACGAATGTTTCCGGGCCACGAATAGGACGTGAAAGCGTTCAAGGTTTCCTCGGGAATGAGCTCTATCTGCTTTCCCATCCGACGAGAAAAAACCTCAACAAAATGCTGGGTCAACAACCCGATATCCTCACGGCGGTCCCGCAAAGGCGGCAGGAGAACTGGAAACACATTGAGACGATAATAGAGATCGCTGCGAAATTCGTTCCGCTTTACCATCTCCTCGAGGTCACGGTGGGTCGCTGCTACAAGACGGACATCTACATGGTGGGTCCGGCCGCTGCCCAGGCGCTCAAATTCCTGTTCTTGCAGGACCCGAAGCAATTTAGGTTGCAAGGCTAAGGGAATATCTCCGACTTCATCCAGAAACAGGGTTCCTTTGTCGGCTAATTCGAATCGACCGATTTTTTGCGCTATCGCCCCGGTAAAAGCTCCTCGCTCATGGCCAAAGAGCTCGCTCTCCAGCAGATCGTAGGGAATGGCGGCGCAGTTCAGCTTGAGGTAAGGCCGTCCGTATCGCGGGCTGACATTGTGGATCGCTTGGGCGATCAACTCTTTCCCAGTGCCCGTTTCTCCTTGAATCAACACTGTGGACGCAGTCGGCGCCACACGTTCTACCTGTTGGAGCACAGCTTCGAGGGCCGGACTGCGACCCACGATTTGCTCAAATCCGGGCCCTCTATCGTCGTGGGCCCGAAGATTACCATTTTCGAAGGATCCCACAACCTTCCTCCCAGAGACCTGTTACACCAGGTCTTTGCTGCCACGAACGGCCTCCAATGCCAATCGAACACGGTCAAGCAGAACGCCAGCGTCAAAGGGCTTGGCCAAAAACCCCACTGCCCCAGCTCGCATTGCTTGGAGGCGCATTTTTTCGTCCCCGTGCGCTGTGATGAAGATGATCGGAATCGCACTACTCGCCGCCTGGAGTTGTGCTTGAAGATCCAGCCCAGACATGCCTGGCATGCGGATGTCCGCGATCAGGCACGCAATCTCCGGAAGTTGGCTGGACTTCAGAAAATCCTCGGCCGATGCAAACGAGGCTACCGCAAACCCGGAGGTTTTCAGCAGCCGTTGCAACGCGACCCGGACCAATTCGTCGTCATCGACAACCGCGATTAGCTTTGTTTTCGTATCGGTGATCATGATTGCGAATAAACTATCTCGTCCGCTAGGTCGAGACAATTGCCATTTCTTATGGACGGCTTATATATAAATATAAGGGGCAGTCAAAGACAGGGAACCACTGGAGGATCCCTGATTCGCCGTGTTTAAGAGCGGCCGTCTGTAGGAAGTCTCAATTTCTCCGCCATTCTGCCCAATTCAGCCGGGGAACCGGCCTCCATTTTATGCATTACGTGACCGCGATGGACCGCCGCGGTGATTTCACTCGTCCCGAGTTTCGAGGCGATCTGCTTTGTCTGCATGCCGGAAACCAGAAGTCCCATCACCTCGCGCTCGCGCGCGGTTAGACTTCTGTACCTTTCCTGCAATACTGCAATCGCATTGTGCTGCTGCCGTGCCATCTGGTCGCGTTGAAGAGCTTGCTCAATGGCATCGAGAAGATCTTGATCTCGGAATGGTTTAGTAAGAAACTCCACGGCGCCCGATTTCATGGCCTTCACTGTCATAGGTATGTCGCCGTGAGCCGTTATGAAGATGATTGGAATGTTCATGCCTGCCTCGATTAAGTTGCGCTGGACCTCGAGCCCACTCATTCCAGGAAGTCGCATATCCAAAACCAGGCAGCTGGGGCCCTTTGGCATCTCTCGCCGCAGAAAATCCTGCGCGGTCGCAAACAACTCCGCCTGCAGACCGACCGTTTTCAGCAGGCGCCGCATCGATGAGCGTATATCGGGATCGTCATCAATAATGAACACGGTTCGCTCAGTTGAGGAACTCATGCGCCCTCTTGCGTTTGGCGCGGCAACGTAAATCGAAATGTAGAGCCGCGCCCGGAATTGGCCTCGGCCCAGACACAGCCACCGTGTGATTGGATGATAGAACGGCTGATCGCCAAGCCCATGCCGGTACCTTGTGGTTTGGTGGTGAAGAACGCGTCGAAGATCTTATCCGCCTTCTCCGGAGGCAACCCAATCCCGGTGTCTCTGAGGGAGATCAACACGTGGCTCTCGCCGACCTGCGATGTAATACTGAGTTCACCGGAGGTACCCCGCATGGCCTCAATCCCATTGAGCATAAGATTCATCACGACTTGCTGCAATTGCACGTGATCACCCATAACTGTTGGAAGATTTTCTGCGAGCTCCAGGTGAATAACAACGGAATGCTGTCTTGCCTCATTTTGCAAAAGAACAACGATGTCGCGAATGACTTCATTTACATCGACGACTTCGTGCTGCGGAGCATTCTTCGCGAACAGTGCGCGGACACGGTCTATTATTTCAGCCGCACGCCTCGCGCAACCCGCCATTCCCGAGGCAGCATCGCGGACTTCCCCAAGATCGGGCTCGTTGCGCTCGAGCAATCGTAAGCACGCCTCCGCGTTGGTTACAGCCGCGGCAATCGGCTGCTTGATCTCGTGAGCCAGCGACACGGTCAATTCTCCCATCGTGTTCACGCGATTGATGTGGGCAAGTTCTGCCTCTAACTGGCGCAGTCTCTCACGTTCTTCCTCGGCGCGTTTCCGGTCCTCAATGTTGGTACGGGTACCGTACCACCGAAGGACCCGTCCCGATTCATCCCGAAGCGGATTGTCTCGTAGCAGAAACCAGCGATACCGCCCGTCTTTTCCTTTTATACGCGCCTCCAACTCAAAAGGGACAACCTCCAAAGTCGCGCGCTCCCGGATGGCCTCTAACTTCTTCAGATCTTCGGGATGAATTTTACTGACAAAGGCTTCTCGTGACTGAAGCTGTTCAAGAGAAAGGCCGGTGTATTCCCGCTCTCGCTGGTTGGCAAAAAGCGGATTCCAATCTGCACCGAAAACGTAGACCTGCTGGGGAATCGCATCGATGAGCTGCCGAAGCTCCGCTTCGCTCTGCCGAAGCTTTTCTTCCGCCCGTTTGCGTTCGGTGATATCGCGAATGGTGCTGGAAACCAGCACGCCCTCCTCGGTCTCCAGCGGGCTGAGGCTGATCTCCACCGGAAACTCGCGGCCATCCTTATGCAGGCCGTACAGCTCCAGCCCAGACCCCATTGGCCGTACGCGAGGGGCGGCCGCAAATGCCGCGCGGTGTTCTGGATGTTTGCCCCGGGACCGTTCCGGCATCAACATTTCGATTTTCTTCCCCAATACCTCGCGCCGCGGATAGCCGAAGAGCTTCTCCAGTTGCGCATTGACCAAAACAATTTCGCCCTCACGATTCGCGACCGCGATCGCATCAGGGGCCGACTCCAGCAGCTCGCGGAATTTCTGTTCAGCCTTCTTGCGTTCTGTGACATCAGCCGCCGTGCCAACGTACTCGACGACTTCTCCGGCTTCATCCAGGAACGGATGCCAAACGACGTGGAGGTGCCTTACAGTCCCATCGCGCAAGAGCAGTCGGTACGTTTGCGAGAATTCTGCTTTCTCGCGGAATCCCTGCAGGCACTCTTGAGAAACCCTATTGCGATCGTCGGGATGCACGAGTTGTCGAGTCTCGTCGTAGCTGGGGATTCCGCACTGAGGGTCTAATCTAAAAATTCGGAACAATTCTTCGGACCAGAAAACCGTTGTCTGAATCCCAGGGTTGTAAGCGAAACTGCCGGTGCGACTCAGTTTCTGCGCTTCCGCCAAATAAGCCTTGCTTCGCAGGAGAGCCTGTTCGGCTCGCTTGCGGTCTTCAATATCAACACTAGTTCCATACCATCTGATGATGTTTCCCTTTTCGTCGCGCAGCGGCACGTTGCGAACGAGCAACCAGCGATATTCCCCGTCCGGTCGCCGCACGCGTACTTCATGCTCCATCGCTTCGCCTTTCTTTACGGCTGCACGCCAGTTAGCAACGAATCCCGCTCGCTCATCAGGATGAACTACGGCTTCCCAATTCCAACCCGAAGCATGGTCTGCAGGCAGACCTGTGAGCTCTTGCCAACGCTGATTGACAAAATCGACAGCGCCGTCAGGTGCGGTACTCCAAACATTTGCGGGAACCGCATCAATGACATCCCGAAGCCGTGTTTCCTGTCTGCGTACCTGTTGAATACGCATCTGATATAGTATCCAGAGCATAGCCAGAACACTGGCCACTCCTAATGAACGAAACCAATTCGTTTCGTAATAAGCGGGCGCAACGCCGAAGTCCAAAACTGAGCCAACCTCGTTCCACACACCGCTGTTATTGCAGGCTTTAATGCGGAAGCGGTAGGGGCCCGGGCGCAGGTTCGAATACTGTACTTGGCGCTCGTTGACTACCTCGCGCCAGTCCTCGTCCTGTCCTTCGAGTTTGAAACGGAAGTGTACCCTCTCTGGGTCGACCAAACTTAGTGCCGTGTAATCAATGGCGAGATCTCGGATGTGCGGCGGCAGCGTTGGGTGCGAGGTGGGTGCGTCACCGGACCAGTTCTGCCAGTAGGTCTTCCCGTCGGCGATGACTTGCTCAATGTGTATTGGCGGCGGAAGTTTGTTGAATGCCAATCGACGTGGATCAACGACGCTGACCCCATCCAAAGGCAGAAACCACAATTTTCCATCAGCCGTCTTCGCAACGCGCGGGCCGAAGCCGTAAGTCCCCGCATGACTCCTCACTCCATCGGAACTGTCGAAGACTGTTGATGCGACCCTTGACCGCGGGTCGGCGACCCAAGCCTTCAATTCGGAGTGCGCAACACGCACCAGCCCACAGGCCATAATTAGCCAGAGCGAATGTGCGTCATCTTCCACTAGGTCATGAGATGTATCGCAAGGCAGGCCGTTTTTAGTGGTCAGGGTGGCTACACGGCCGTTCTCGATCCGGCTCAGTCCGCCGTCAGTTGCGGCCCACAGCGTACCATCCCGATCGAGTTGAAGAGCGTTGACGCGGCCGTCCCCCAAGCCGTCAGCGGGCCCGTAGAACGCGCGGACGTGACCGTCTTTGAAATAAACCACACCACCGCTCCAGGATGCCAACCACAAACCGCCGTGTACGGGATCCGCTACCATTGGATTGGAATTCGTGCCACGAACTCTCAGGTTCGCCCAAGGAAAGTGTTCGACCACTTTGTCTTCACGCAAGCGATAGAGGCCTTGATCACTGTTGGTGACCCAGAGATTCCCCTCGCTGTCTCCGGCAAGCTGGCTTATGGAGGTGACGTGCACGCCACTCAAGCGAACCAACTTATCATTTTCAAAATAAGCAAGGCCCCTAGCCGTGGAGACCCAAATGCGCCCGTGAACATCCTGGAACAAGGAGGTTACATAATTGTCCGGCAACTCAGTCGAGAGTATCTCGTGAGCAACGCCTGGCTTGTTCGCGCCTGAGACTCCATTGGCTTGTGGAGCTGTACTAGTGCCCGGCCTGCGATAAGTGATAATTTGGCCGTCCTTCCATCGGTTCAAACCATCGGAAGTTCCGAGCCAAACGCTACCGTCTCTTGCCGCAAGAACGCAGACAACGAAAGGGCTCGACAGTCCTTGTTTGACAGAAATTGTGGAAACCGCGTAGTCGCGGAAACGGTCGAGACCATTGGTTGTAGCGACCCAGATGCTACCCTCCCGATCCTCAAAGAAACTTTGGACGGAATTGCCAGACAGGCCGTCTGACTGCGCATACACATCAGTCCTGCCCTGGTGCACGTGCAGGATGCCGCGGTCCAGGGTTCCGATCCACAAACCACCATTGCGATCCCGCAACAGAGTTCCCCCTTCATGAAACTGCCGGCCGCCGGAAGGGAACGGATACTCTTTGAGTTTCCCGTTAACAAACTGCTTGACTCCGCTGCGCCCGCCGATCAGGAGGGCTCCGTCATCGCCATCGAGAAATGCGTTCCAAGGGAAGACCATGCCAGGCAGCGCAAAGCGATTCAGTGCTGGCAGCGCAAAGTGCTCCGGTGGACCAGGCCTCCAACGCCATAGCCCGTTTCCTGCTCCCAACCAGAGATTGCCCCGGCTATCCTCATAGATAGAGGTAACGCCAAAGCTTAAAGCCCCATCGGCTCCATAGCACTCGCTACCGCCACTGTGGATCGCGCAGAGTTTCCCAGGGTGGTTTGGGCCGGCCTCCCACACGACACCACCGGCCCATACAGTTCCCTCGCGGTCCTCCAGAAGCGCGGCGACATCATGCTCGTCGAGTTCTGGATAGTGGGTGAGTTTGCCATCCTTCCAACTGGCCAGACCTTTTGCGGTGCCGATCCAAAGAGTTCCATCGCGAGCAGCGATCAGGCCGCGAATATCATTGCTTGGAAGATGCTCACCCTGAGGCGGCTGCCAAGGCACTGCGCGAACACCATCGAAGCGAAGCAGGCCGGATTCTGTTGCAAGCCAGAGGTACCCGTCGGGTGTCTGAGCAATCTGGTGGATGGTGCCTGTGGCAAAGCCCTCACGGATTTTCCAGGACGTATGCGCATATTGGCTAACGTCGAGAGATGGTTCTAACGCGCAAACACCAGGGCAGCACCATAGGAGGATGGCTAGTGTTGCAACGGCTCGTCTTTGGCTCTGCGCTCTGTCCACGGGGGATACATTCTAGCTCTTACCTAGTTCAGTTTGCAGTTCTTGGCTTGGGCTGATCGCATTCCCATTTGGCAAGTCACGCCTTCGACGCGGCATTTCTAGTAACATCCAAATTGGAATCTCCACACCCGGCAAACTCCCTCGGACTCGGAACTCCCGACTAAAGCGCCAGCCACAGGGCGCCACGAATCGCCTGGAATATCGTGAACTGAGGGTGCACCCGCAGAACCTGATACCAGTGGAAGATAGAGAGTTGTTTCATAATTGCGCCTCCTCTAGAGAAACTCCTCTTGCCTGAATGCCAGCTTTTTGCGAGGTATAAGGCCTTTCCCCTTGCTTTCGACCTTCCCCTCGCCGAAACACCCGCGTCGCCGCGTATGAATTTGACCCGGAATTTCCCCAAATCGCCGGAGCCATGAGCGGCGACTGCAAACTCTGGCGCAAAGCAGCTCTCGCGTGAAACATCCGTGCTTTCACGGCCGAGAGAGTGAGCCCAAGAATTTTCGCTGCTTCCTCCAAAGAACCGACCTGCAATTGGATCTCGACGGCCTTTCGGATGGCGGGCCGCAACTTAGCGATCTCGTCTCTCAGGATTGCTTCCCGCTCACTCTTGGCATAGTGCTGTTCCGGATTCAGCGATGGGTCGGCAAGCCGATGCTCCAACCCTAAGTCGCTTGTTTCGAAAGTCTCTTCAGTTGCAACTTCCCGGGAGGCGCGATTCTTGCGCAGCTTCATCAGCGCAGCGTTCAAGGCGATGCGTGTCAACCAGGTTGAGAACCGTGATCTTCCGTCAAAACTCCTCAGGTGAACGAATGCGTTAAGGAAGCATTCCTGAACCGCGTCCTCGGCATCCTCGCGGTTTCGCGTAATCCGATACGTCATGTGGAAAATCTTTTGAGCATGACGCTTGCACAGCTCATCAAAGGCAAACCTGTGCCCCATCTTGGCGGCTGCCACTAGCCGCTCGTCATTCACCGTGTGGAGATCGTCGGATAGAGCGTCACCAGTGTCTTTCCAATTCGATGAAATCAATCCTGCGGCTGCCATCGTATGCTCCTCTAATGCGTCATTGCTTGGGAGCTAGAACAGCAAGCGAGGTGCCAACTTAGCCGGGGGTTGCTAAGGCCCAAGCCCCTGCTTATCAAGCATTTACATGGGGGGAGATGTCGTTGTCGCGACGGGAAGCGTCAAGTGTCGAGTCGCCGACAGGTTCATACATCGTGTGGGAGCGTCGGCGCTCGCGTCGGGCAGCCAGTCGAGGCATGGACACCTTTGCCAAATGGCGACACTTCAACAGAGGACGCGAATTTCGTGGCGCTCTATAAACTCATTTATTCAGGCGATTCGCCTGAGCTTGATTTGCACCTCTATGGCGGATCAATTGCTGTTCAAAAGGCGGCACGACTATCAATAACTGCACCACAGGAGTCACAACTATGCTCAATCGTCTTTCAAACTCAGGGTCTCTACCCCCAGCCACGAGTTGGGTTTTGCTGTTGGCGCTGATTATGGCCACGGTTTCCCCCCTGTTTGGGTCAACCCAGGCCTTCAGCGTTCCTAACGGCGTGGCCGTCCGGATTCGCCTCGACGACACGCTGACGAGCACCGATTCTCGGGTTGGCGAGCCATTCAGTGCAACGGTCGTAGACGAGGGCGAGTACCAAAACGCCCGAGTGTATGGCCACATCACGCAAATTGACATGTCCGGAAAAATCAAGGGCCATACCAGCATGATGCTGCGGTTCGACCGGTTGGTGATGCCCGACGGACGCCGTGCCCTGATTCACGCCGAAATTGTGGAGCTTTATCATGCGTCTTCCGGCGAGAAAGTCGATGTGGAAGGCGCAATCGAATCGAGTGGGCGAGGACGCAAAACGATCGAGCACACGGTGATTGGCGCAGGGGCCGGGGCATTATTGGGGGGGATTTTCGGCGGCGGCAAAGGCGCCGGTATCGGTTCCGTGATCGGCGGTGCCGGTGGCCTGGGAACCACAGCTTTCCACGGACATCAGAAGATCACGTTGAACAGCGGTCTGGAAATGTTGATTCGTATTACTGGGCACTGATCTGGCGTTGCGCGCGGCATCAGTCAAGTGGGGCAACGCCGAGATGTCGTTTCCAGCCGTAGGCATCCACTTGAAAGACGCAAAGCGTTTCCTTTGAGACACATCTTGGCCCTGTTAACGCAGGCGAGCCGGTGACTATCCACTGCGCACAATAGAGGACTGAAAATTGGAATCTATGCGTCCACGTGCACGTGATAGAGCTCTAGCAGAATCGTCCCGAAGTGTCCTGCGCGATTGCGCTGTCGATTGATGCTGGCAGATTGCGTGGAGAAGTGCCAGCTACGTTTGAATACTATTCGATGACTCTCCTCCCCGGAAGCGTCGGGACACGGACGCACTGTCAGATTTCTGCCAACTCTACCGACACGCTTAGTTCCTACTCTCTACAAGGTTTCCTGATTCAGTCACTTACAAATCCATTGTTTTGGTACGTGTGTTGCCTTTAGCGGAAGTGAGGGCACGACAATGAGCACGGAAACCAGAATGGCAATTCAGCAATCGACACCAATGCTACAGTGTTCCGAGGGCGGCATGAGTGTGCGTTACGAAACCAGGGTTGTCTCGCACTGGGATCGGCAAGCATTGGCCGAAGTAGCTTGCGCGTTTACGTATGAAATTGCCTGGATACCGGAACGACAGTGCTGGCGGAGTTTCTTGCACTCCGTCAGCAAGTTCACCTGAAGAGTATGGTAGCTGTACAGATTTGAGACAGAGCGGAAATGCAACTTACACCTAGCTTCGGGAGATTGAAGATGGATGTCGTGTCCCAGAAGAGTTGGAGTCACGACAGTGAAGGGGAAGTTATGGCAACAGCAACACAAGCGGCCCACGCACAAGAACAAGAATTTGACACGAAAAAGCGTAGTTCCACCTCGCGCCACTTTGAGGATGCACTGCGGCAAAAGATCGTGGGACAGCAGGAGGCCGTGGAAGCGCTTGCCGAGCTCTTTCAGGTGTTTTGTGCTGGGCTGCATTCTCCAGGTCGTCCCGTCGGAAATCTACTCTTTCTGGGCCCGACGGGCTCGGGCAAGACGCGCATCGTCGAGGCAGCCGCAGAGATCCTGTTCGGAAACAGCCGGGCGATGATCAAAGTGGATTGCGCGGAATTTCAGCATTCACACGAAATCGCAAAACTGATCGGCTCGCCCCCGGGATATCTGGGTCACAAAGAGACGCATCCGCTGATCACCCAGGAAGGGCTATCCGCGTCGCACACGGAGGATTTGAGACTATCATTTCTCCTCTTTGACGAGATCGAGAAGGCGAGCGATGCACTGTGGCAGCTGCTTTTAGGGATTTTGGACAAGGCGACGCTCACGTTGGGTGATAACCGCCGAGTCGATTTGTCGCAGACGGTGATCTTCCTCACCTCAAACCTCGGCGGGGGCGAAATCACAGAGTTGATGCAGGGAGGCATGGGATTTATTCAGCCAAAGAACAAACCAACTGCCGGATTGAACGAGAAAGTGGAAAAGACGGCGGTCGAAGCGGCCCGGAGAAAATTCTCACCAGAGTTTATGAACCGCTTGGACAAAGTGGTGGTGTTCCACCCGTTGAAGCGCGAGGAGCTCGATGAAGTGCTGGAGATCGAACTGCGCCATGTGCAGGAACGCGTATCGGATTCGACAGGTCGGCCCTTCTTATACCGAATAACGGAGGAAGGACGGGAGTTCCTGATCGAAGAGGGTACCGACCAGAGGTATGGAGCCCGCCACCTGAAGCGCGCCATCGAGCGCCATCTGGTCAGCCCGCTTGCGAGGCTGCTTGGTACGGCGCAATTGCGCGCAGGTGATTTGCTTCTCATCGATCGCCATCCGGGCGAAAAGGGGCTGGCCTTTCGAAGGGACACGGAAAAGTGGATTCCCCTCACACAGATGCCTCTTGCGGCTTCGCAATCGGACCACTTCACCACGGGAGATGTTCGAGGTTAAGCCGATTGGGACAACTGACAGGTGTCCACTCCCCGATGGACCGCAATCACAAGGCTGGTGCGATATCTCCTAAAGTTTCTACGAGGGTGGCAAACACGAAACGCTCCATGAACTGAACCGGGGCAGGTGTGGACGAACATCCTAATTTGGCTCTTTGTATTTCCGGACGATCCATCTCATCCTGGTGAATCGCCATGACCACGATGCCGATGCAACGGCTCAAGACGAGCGGTCAATCGTTCGCACTCCCCGCTCTCTATGCAACCCATTGAGTACCCGTTCGGGATAGCGTGTTGGACTGCGGAAGCGCCCTCGGCAACGAAATTTCCAGGATCCCGCCCCTCAGGGTAGCGGTCGATTGGTCTGGATCGACCTCCATCGGCAATTGCAGGGTACGGAGCATTAGATTTGGACATTGATCGAGGTAAATAATCTTGGCGATCCTGCGATGCTCCGTGATTGTTCGCTTTCCGGCGATGGTCAAACAGTGGGACTCGATCGTCACTTCGAGTTCCTCTGGTAGGAAGCCGAGAACGTCGGCGCGTACGCAGAGAGCGTTGTCCGAGACGGCGGTGTAGAGATATTCGCGTTCGCGTAAGCCACGGCTTGGCTCAGGCCCGACTCCTCCCTCGTGATCGCGTTGACCAAGGACCCTGTGCATCCGCTTTGCCCAACCGAGGCGTTTGGCGATTCCCATCACGATCTTGTGCCACGTTTTTGGTCTGCGGATGATGTGGTTGAATGCCATGCTATTCATTTGAATTTTTGGCCTTCGCCGCTCTAGACATGGCAATTGAACTGCCAAAGACCGCTTGCGGAAGACGTTTAGGGATGGATTGAAGGCACGGGAACTTCGCTAATTTTTGTCCCACATGTTCGGAAGTCCCGTTCGTCGTTTTTGTCGGATTTTTGACACTCGACTGGATCCCGACAGAGTTTCGACACTCGACTGCGCACATGTGGGCGGGGCAGAGTTGTCACCGACTCGCCCAAACGGTTAAAAGCTTGACATCGATATACCTTCCCTCGACCAGCACTCTTCACCACATCACTCAATCGCTTGTCTAGTCAGCCTCCTGGGTGGACCAAAAGGCACATCTTTTTGGAATTGCGCTTGCACTACAAGAGAGCAGGAGAACATGGTTCGGGGATGTCAAATTCGGAGACGGAAAGACGGTGCCGCCCTTCTTCGTGGCAGGCGACTGCGATGGATTCATCAAAGAGCATCGTTAGAGGCAACCCCAAAAATCACTCTCGCGCTATTGCTGGTCTGCTGCTTTGGTTCAGCGGCAACAAGTCGGCAGTCAAATCCGGAGAACGCGACAGTGCGAGGAACCGTCTTCATTCGAGACGCGGCGGGAAAACGAACCGTGGTTCCCGGTGCAAAGGTCAGGCTTGAAGGCTCGACATCGGCCGAAGCACAAACCGACGAATACGGCGAATATGTGCTTCGAGCCGTTCCCTACGGAACCTACGTCATTGAAGGGACATCGGCAGGCCTAAGGGCGGCCGAAACAGTGAACGTCGAGGACAATGAGGTTCGACTCGATTTAGAACTAAAACCAGCGGAGGTTACTACCTCTGTAGAGGTCACAGCTGACCCAGGCAAAACAAACAGCCCCGCTCCAACCGAAAGAATCACCGATAAGACCTTACGCGACGCTCCCAATATCGACGAACGCTTTGAGAGCGCACTTCCGCTCATTCCCGGAGTCGTCCGCGGGCCCGATGGGCACATCAACCTGAAGGGCACGCGCGATACACAGAGCGGCGCACTGGTGAACAGCGCGAATGTCACCGACCCCGTAACCGGCAGTCCGGCAATGCTGCTTCCTGTGGATGTAGTCGCTTCAGTGCAAGTCATCTCAAATCCCTATGATCCCCAGTACGGCAGATTTACGGGAGCAGTATCGAGCGTCGAGACGAAGACGAGCGACTATGAAGGGTTTCACTTCTCCATCCAGAATTTCACTCCTAGACCTCGCGTGCGCGACGGCAACATTCGGGGCATCGGCTCTTCGACGCCGCGGGTAACGTTCACAGGTCCGCTCCTGCGCGACAGAATCGCCATAACGCAATCGTTTGAATACCGTTTTGTGGAAACGCCGGTGAATAGCCTCCCGGCATTTCAGCGTGATTCCAGACTCGAGAGTTTCGATTCCTATACGCAATTCGATTTCACGATCAGTTCGCGGCACACAGCCAATGCATCGGTATCCATTTATCCGCAAAGAATCAATTACCTCGGCCTGAATACCTTCAACACTCAAGAATCGACGCCCGATTTCCACCAGCGCGGCTATCAGATCAACGTCCAGGACAGCTACCTGGTCGGGAAGTCTGCCGTGCTGACTTCGCGGTTCAGCTACAAGCGTTTCAACGCCGACGTAACGGCACAGGGCGACGATCCATATCGTGTACAGCTGGAAACCACAGAGGGCGGATTCTTCAATCGTCAGGAGCGTAGAACGTCGAGGGTTGGCTGGCAGGAAAACTATCGCCTTGCGCCGTGGAAATTCGCCGGTACCCACCAGTTCACTATTGGACTGAGCTACGAACACTCCCAATACGACGGTGGGCAGACCTATCTGCCGGTGGAATTTGATGGAGTCTCCAATCTGCCCGTCGAGGAAATCACGTACACGTCTCCAACTACTTTTCAGGTTTCACAGAACGAGACGGCTTGGTTTGTAGGCGACCAGTGGGCCATTGTTCCGCGACTAACCGTCGATGTCGGCCTCCGGTTTGACAACGATAGCATCACAGATTCCACGCATGCCGCCCCACGGGCGGGATTTCTCCTGGAGCTTACTGCTGATGGAAAGACCCTATTGAAGGGAGGGATCGGGCGATTCTACGACCGCGTTCCACTGATGGCCGCCAGCTTCCCCGATATTCCCGAGCGGACAGTAAGCATGTTTGGTCCGAATGGCCAGCCAATCAACTCTGTGTCTTACCGGAACCAGATCGAGGGAGGTTTGCGAAACCCACGGAGTACGTCCTGGAATTTGGAGCTCGACCGGCAGGTTCTGCCGAGTCTCGCCCTGCGAGTCGCCTACGAGCAACGTGATACCAGCGACGACCTTGTAGTTTCTCCGGTCTCCGACGGGACAACGGGAATACTTGAGCTCTCAAATCGCGGCTCCGATTCGTATCGAGAGTTCCAAGTGGCGGCGCGTTTTAAAGCGGGTCAAAACTTGCTGAATGTCTCTTACGTCCGTTCACGCGCTTACGGCGACCTCAACGATGTGAATCAATTCTTTGGGAATTTAGCGCAACCTATCATCGACGCAGACGCCCGCGGGCGCTTGCCTTTTGATGCCCCAAACCGATTCTTGTTTTGGGGCACGATCAGCGCCCCGTGGAAACTGACGGTGGTACCGGTTTACGACCTGCACACAGGCTTTCCGTATTCGATTCAAAACGAGTATCGCGCCTATGTCGGACCCCGAAACGTCGATCGTTTCCCGACCTTTTCTTCAGTTGATATCCAGGTTTCACGGCACATCGTACTGTCCTTCCACGGGAAGCATATCCCCGCCCGAGTTGGCGTTGGGGCCTTCAACCTGTTCAACCACTTCAATCCGCGGGACGTACAGAACAATCTTGCCAGCGTGAGGTACGGAGGATTCTTCAATCCCTCATGGCGAGAATACCGGGGAAAATTCGTTTTGGAGTTTTAGAAATGAAAATCTATTTCTTACTGATCGCTTCGCTCTTACTTCCAACTTGTTCGATTGTTGCGGCGGACAATGCCAGTTCGCTTCCAACGGCCGAGGAGGTCGTGACCCGTATGGCCGCCCTGGACCTACAACGCCAATCCTCCTTCGAGGGTTATGAGGGGATGCGGCGGTATGTCCTGGAAAACCAACGCTTGGAGAAGCGCGCCGAACTGCTTGTACACGTGGAGGGCGACGAGGATGGAACAAAGCATTTTGAGGTTGTGTCCGAAGACGGATGGAAGGCCGCGAACACTCACGTTCTGCGCAAGATGCTCGAGTCGGAATCGGAAACATCGCGACCCGAGTTGCGGGCACTGACCAAACTCAATTTCACTAACTACGAGTTTGCGATCGCCGGCAAAGAACTCGTGGCTGGCCGCATGGCATACGTGTTGGAAGTCAAGCCCAAGCGGAAGGACAAATATCTGATCCAGGGACGCATTTGGGTAGACGCGGAAGACTACGCGCTGGTTCGCGCGGAGGGAAGCCCGGCGAAAAATCCATCGTTTTGGATAAAGGGCACACATTTCGTGCAGGTCTATCAGAAAAAAGGGCCATGCTGGTTCCCGCTCTCTACACGAAGTGTCACGGAAGCTCGTTTCTTCGGCACGACAGACGTGAACATCGAATATTTTGACTACTCACCCAAGGGCCAGCCTTTCCCCGATCTCTTGATCTCCGCAGCGGAAACGTACAAGCCATGACCACCGTTAAGGAATGCCTCATTCTTGCAGCGGGCAACGGAAGCCGTATTGCCTCCTTGTCCGGTAAAGCTCCCAAACCGCTCGTGCCTCTACTAGGCGCGCCCCTGCTCGAGCACATTTTGCTGTCGTCGCATGCGGCAGGAATCGAAAAGTTTGTGATTGTAGTCGGCCATCGCGCGGATGCGATTCGCCGCTGGCTTGCTGATCAGTGCTTCTGTGATATCGAGGTCACACTGGTAGAAAACCCCGATTACCACAAAGCGAACGGTGTCTCGGCGCTGGCAGCCAGGCATGTACTTCGAAACCCTTTCCTAATGCTGATGGCCGATCACATCTTTGAGCCAAAAACCGCCCGCGCATTACTGCGGCAGCCCCTTGCAGCCGACGAGGTCATTCTCGGTGTGGATTACAACGTCGATCGCATCTTTGACCTGGATGATGCGACCAAAGTCAGTCTGGAAGGAACGGACATTGTTGACATTGGCAAGGATCTCGTCCGCTACGACGCGCTAGATACCGGGATGTTTCTATGCACCCCGGCACTCTTCGAGAGGCTGGAATCCGCACAGAAAAACGGCAATTGCTCGTTGTCAGATGGGATGCGCAAATTAGCCGGCGAGCGGAAATTCAAATCCTTTGACATCGGCGATGGACACTGGCAAGACGTAGACACACCGGAAGCCTTCGCGTACACCGAATCTATCTTCGAACGAGATTTTTCTGAAAGCCCCATCCTGCAAAGGCTCGTTCATGTTTAAAGTCCCAGCAAGCGCGCGTCCGGCGCTTCGGATCCTCGCGATTGGGGGCAGTGCCGGATTGTTTATCTGCCTGGTCTGGCACGCGGGGCCGGTCAATCTCTGGCAGGACCTCGCGAAGCTAGGTTGGGGTTTCGTATTGGTTATTGGACTGGCAGGAATTTCGCATCTCGCGAAGGCCTGGGCCTGGCGGATGACGCTCGGCAATGATCGGCACAGAATTTCGTTCCCGCGCTTGGTGGGACTGCGCCTAGGGGCAGAAGCCGCCGGGCAACTTGGAATACTTGGGCAAACCTTCGGAGATTCCATACGTGTCTCGCATTTGAATCGCGAAATACGACCGGCCAATAGCCTCGCGTCGGTAACCCTTGATCGTGGACTCTACCTAGTCACCGGAATTGTCGTGGCAATCGTGGGCATTCTGGCAGCCATGCCGATGCTCTCGGTTTCCCACGCCTTGCGCATCTATGCGGCGTTGTTCGTTCTCGGATCGTCAGCGTTGCTGATCTTTACGCTGGTGGCGGTAAGAAATCGCTGGCCAATACTATCAAAAAGTGTGCGTCCCATCGGGCGCATTCCATTCCTGAAAGACTGGATGGAAAAGCGGTTTGAGCTGATTCAGGGTATAGAGAGTGCTCTCTTCGATTTTCACCACAAGACTCCCAAGCTGTTTTGGGGTGGGGTTTCACTGAATTTGGCAGGTCAATGCTTGGCGATAATCGAGGTGAGCATCGTTCTTTGGCTGCTCGGTGCGCACATTGGCTTCTCCGGGGCGCTGATCACGGAAGCATTGACCAAACTCGTGAACGCTATGGGCAACTTCAACCCGGGGAATATTGGAACGTATGAGGGTGGAAACATGCTCATCGGCAAGATTTTCGGCCTGAGCAGCTCCACCGCAATTGCGTTGGCGTTAGCAAGACGGTTACGGGCGTTCTTCTGGACCGTCGTTGGCGGTGTCTGTCTGGTTTTCCTGACGCGGGCACGAAAAAACGTCGAGTTGGGCGGCATCGCGAACGGGGGAACCTTGACGAAAGATACAGCTGTGCCAACGGATGTTGCCGATGCTCCCTCCTCATTCAGGGGGCCCACGTTCGTCATTTTCCTGACCGGCGCGGACTCCCCTTTGGCTCGGGTGGGCACTTTGCCGATTCTGTGCCGGACGATCTTGGCCGCGCTAAAGCTGCATCCCGCGCGCATCATCCTCGTGGCTGACCCCACGACAAGAGAAAGCGTTCAACAGGAACTCATCGCCACTGGGCGCCTTCCCATCTCAGTACAATGGATCGACGAAATCGCTGACACTCCTCTTTCACAACGATTGCACTTCGCTGCTAGTCAGGCAGACAGCCACCACCTGGTCTTGGTCGACGGGAATACGAACTACAGCCCATCCCTCATTCGGCAAGCCAGCGAATGGGATGACGAATGCGCGGCGCTGGCGTTGTCGAGCGGTCAGGAGTTTGCCGGAATCTTCGCGCTACCCATAGAAATGCCTGACGATTTTGGAGATCGTGGTTCCGCAAAAGCCAGCCCCTTCGAGGAACTGCACGCATTGCTCATTGCGAAACGGTCCGTTGTCTTTGTCGACGTGAGCGAGGATCTATGGCAACGAGTAAGGACGGAGCAAGATCGCCAGACAGCAGAAAAGAAGCTGAACCGCTGGCTGGTCAAACCTACGGATGGTTTCTACGCCCAGTTGAATCGCCGTATTTCCATTCCCATTAGCCGACAACTCATTAAGCTTCCCATCAGCGCAAACATGGTGAGCATCTTCACGCTCGGAGTTGGTTTTTGTTCCGCCATATTCTTCGCTCTGGACGGATACTGGAACACGCTGCTTGGCGCATTTCTCTGTTTATTTGCAAGCATCCTGGACGGTTGCGATGGGGAAGTCGCTCGCCTGAAATTGCTGGAGTCAGACTTCGGATGCTGGCTCGAGACGGTCTGCGACTATGTGTTTTACTTTCTCCTTTTGGTTGGAATGACCATAGGGCAGTGGAGAAGTTCAGGTGCGAAGGCAAGCTTGCTATGGGGTGGGCTGCTGCTCCTTGGCGCCGTGGCCAGCTTCTTGGCGGTTGGGTGGCAGCGACATCGCCTCGCCGCTGGGCGTCCCGAGCAACTCTTGAGCATCTGGCAGAGCCATGTGGACGGCCGACGATCAAATCCTCTTCTCTACGTTGCACGGCATACCGAGTTCATTCTGCGGCGCTGTTTCTTTCCTTATGCGTTGCTGGCCTTCGCGCTCTTTAACATCATGAAGATCGCATTTATTTTCAGTGTAATTGGAGCGAATCTTGTTTGGCCAATCGCTCTCTATTCCTCGCTCACTTTTGCTGCAGAACGCTCTTCGGACATTGCGACCGCCAAAAGCGCGCCACAAGAATCGATCGCGTGAGGATGCAGCGGCTTGCCAGAGCGTAGGAGAAAACACCAGCCTTCGAGCCCTAGGCCCTTTTCAAACTGACTGACGGCCGGTGTTTGCTTGAGATCGAGGTTCGCGTGCTCGAGTTCAGAGAGGTGACCACTTTGCTGTTTCAGCGTTGGGTTATGATTCTCTCCGCGATCCGCAGGTGTGGCAGACTGTGAGCTCAATACAAGAGATCGAAACAGGTAACTTCGCAAGCCCGCGTTGGGTTCTCTGTCCCCCCAGTTCCGTCACGTTGGTTAGCTGGAATATTAATCGCGGCCTAAAACTTCAGGGCGTCGTGGAGTTCCTGTCGCGCGAGAAGGCCGATATCATACTGTTGCAAGAAGTCGATCTCAATGCCCGGCGGACACGACACTTAAACGTCGCGCGGGAAATATCGCAAAAGCTGCAGTTGAACTATGTGTTTGGGCGCGAGTTTCAGGAGTTAACCCAAGGCACCCGCGCATCGCCTGCGTTCCACGGTCAGGCCACACTTTCTCGCTGGCCTTTATCCAATTCCCGCATTGTTCGATTCGAGAAGCAGTCCAATTTCTGGCGCCCACATTGGTTCATTCCCGAAATCGATCCTTTCCAAGAGAGACTCGGCGGCCGCTTGGCGTTGGTCATCGATGCCAGCATCGCGGGGAGAACAATCACCACTTATAATCTGCATCTCGAGAGCAGGGGCGATGAACGGCTTCGCGAGTCGCAGCTTGAGGAAACCTTGGAGGATACGAAGCGATATAGCCCGCGTATACCTGTTCTGCTGGCTGGGGATCTCAATTTGGACGCCTCAGCCGGGAACGTTGCTGCAGCGATCCGTCAAGCGCAGTTTCAGGATGCCTTTGCAGATCAACACGTAGCGACGACGCCAAATACTTTCCTTGAAGACGGACGGACCATCGATTGGATTTTTTCGCGGGGACCCATTCGCGCCGACCAACCGAAGGTCCACCGCTCGGTCTCGGCATCCGACCACTACCCTCTGTCGATCACTTTGCATTTAGACTAGCGGGCGAAGCACATCCGTACCGCCAGTGCTCTGATAAGTCTGAGGTTGGTTGGACTCACCGGAGGGGTCGAGTTTGACATCCCGGACCTTTTGAGATGTGTCGAGGGTTAGACACCAACGACACCGTCATCATCGACAACGAAATTGGGTTTGTACAGCGCAGCTTGATATCTTATCCCCACGCGACGAGTTGTAAGTCGTTCCATATGATGCAAATGCACCCCCCCTTGCGTATCGCCGGCCGGTCCCGCAAACATCGCACAAACACTGGAAGTCAGCGTGCATTCATGATCGCCCGGTGCTCGAGGATCGGCTCAAGTCAGCTCTGGTTGCAACCTGAAACAAGGAGATTGTCGTGAAGAGAATCATGTTTCCCGCAATTGCATTTCTGGGGTTTATCCTGTCCGGCGCCACAAGACTGGTTGCCCAGGATCGTCCATCTCTAGCATCGAGCAAGGATAGCGCGTCTGTGGACCAGCAAATTGCGCTGATGCGCAAGGACATACGTTCGATCAAGAGACAAATCATTGCCGCAAATTTGAACCTTACGGACCCCGAAGCTACAAAATTCTGGCCAGTATACGAGCAATATTCTACTGAAGCGGAAAAGATAAATGACACCAGAACCGCCCTCATTAAGGAGTATAGCGACGGGTATGGAACGCTCACTGACGAACAAGCGGACAGTCTTATACGTCGTTGGCTCGACGCAGACATTGCGGCGTCCAACCTTCGTCAGAAATATGTCCCAATCTTCCGCAAGGTACTACCCGGAAAGACGGCTGCGACCTTTTTCCAACTGGACCGCCGAATCAGCATGATGATCGACCTGCGAGTGACTTCGCAACTCCCCCTCGTCCAAAGCCAAGATGAGATCACCAATCACTGATCACCATGACCGGAAAGGAGGGCTTGTTAGAATCAATTCCTCACACCCTATTTCAGGTTTCGCCCCGCCCGAAGTTCCCGTGAGATACAAGCAAGGCGGAAACGCGGCGCAGGGATCGTACCGGGATAAACAACATCCAACAGCAGTATCCGAAGCGTTCCGGTCTTTGTTACGCCGTTCAAAAGATCTTCCTGTCTATCTGCCGGAAGTTGAACCCGAGCGTCACGGCTTCTATCTTGTCACCTGAAGGGTCAACAGCAGGCGGGCTTGACTGGACTCATGGGAAGCATCGTCAGGAAAGTTGCTGTGGACAAGACCAGTTCCTCGCTCCAACGAGCCCTGCAGACGATTAAGCGAAACTTGGAAAGCCAGAGGGGTCAATCCCCGTGAAAGTGGCCAAGCGAGAAGAGTGTTATGAGTTTATTTGATTGTCGTACCGCAAAGATATTAGCCACGGCTCTTGTGTTCGCGCTGGTGGTCACCGTCATCTATGTTGCGCGAGCTGCAATCGTTATCTTTGTGGCTTCGATTCTGTTCGCCTACTTGATAGATCCGATCGTCCGGTTTCTGCAGCGCCATTCTCTCTTTTTCAAAAACCTCAGGGGACCGCACATAACCGAGGCATATCTCGCCTGTATCATCTTGGTTGCCGTCCTCGGTCATGTTCTTGCGCCGGCATTCCACAATACTTTTGCTGGGCTCTCGCAAGAAATACCTGCGATTGCTGACAAGGTGTTGACGGGAGAAATAGCGAATGAGTTCAGAACCAACCAAGGTTGGACTGATGCACAAGGTGCGTGGTTCAGAGCCTTTCTTCTGCGGCACCGGTCCTACATCGAAACTTCTCTTACTAGCGTAGAGGGATCAGCGTCAGGAGTGATTGCGGGACTTTTCGTCATCCCCATCCTGTCCATTTTTTTTCTAAGCGACGGTGAAAACCTGGCACACCAAACCATTTTCCTTCTCTCGACGGAACGCAGTCGTCCTTTCGTGCGGTCTCTGGCCGTCGACTTACATCTCATGCTGCAGCGCTACATTAGAGCAAAGGTGACTCTCGGTGCACTGTCATTTGTCTTCTGCTTCTGTGCCATGCTCCTGTTACGATTCCCCAACGCGCTCCTGTTAGGTGTGCTCGCGGGACTCCTGGAATTCATTCCCGTTGCCGGCTGGATGATCGCAGCGGCAACCATCGTTGGTGCCGGGGCACTTGCACACGCGAATTGGATTTGGATGCTGGGCTTGCTTTGCATTTGGCGAATCCTCATGGATTATGCGATCTACCCGCGGGTGATGGGCCACGAATTGGAGATTCATCCCCTCCTGGCAATATTCACAGCGATGGTGGGCGGCGCAATCGGCGGGATCATCGGGGTCTATCTTTCTGTGCCAGCGGTAGCAGCTCTTCGTGTCGTCTACTTCAGATTTGCCTCTCACGCTAGGGACGCAGCCGAATTCAGCGCTGCCGACGGCGAATCTTCTGTCGGAGCCGAAGCGATCGCTGAAAGAGTCTCAAGCGGCGCTGGCCGAACTAGCGGGTGAGGGCCGATTCGGCCCGCGGTGATTCGTCTCCGGTTTGTGCGGCAATCGTGATCCAACCTTCACTCGACGACATGGTCAGCGATAGGCTGGCCTGGGTTCGGAATCGCCCGCGAAGTCATCCATCGAAAGAGAACTGTTCTGTGGCGGACATCCAGCCGCGCTGCCTCATTTGAGGCACCCAACGCCCGGGATAACCACGATTAACCGTCACCGAATGTTTAGTTCCCCGCACACTTTCTTTGGCCCTGCATTTAGGTTGCGTTTCTCGGTCGGGTTGGCGTGTTGGCATTTCAAGTGCATATACAAGTCTCGGAGGTTCCATGCTGAGTTCAGGCCAACTTCAGTACGATTGCTTTCTGGTCCCCGGATGCCAGTGTCAGTCAATCTCCTGTTCACTTGTTGCCACGACCATTTTGTCCTGCCTTGCGTTCCTTTTCCTTTTCTGTTCTCCAGGACTTGCGCAGTCGGCGCAGGCTCTTGATCATCTGCACGGACAAATTAATCGTCCCGAGTCGCCTAGTCCATCCCCAAACGCAAGCGCGCAGTTCCGAGAACAACCGGACAGCACAGTCACCGGCAGGGTCGTCGATCAAACCGGCAACGGCGTCGCTGGGGCCGACGTGAAACTTCTAGGAGATCGGGAGATCCTCATGGGGGAAGTCCAAACCGATGATGATGGTCAATTCGCTTTTGCTCATGTTTCTCCCGGACCACTCCAATTCAGCATCGTCGCGGAAGGTTTCACCGCACAAACGGTAGCGGGGACATTGCGTTCCGGAGAGAATCAGGTCTTCCCTCCGATCCATATGTCTTTGGCCCCGCTAGTCACCGAAATTCGCGTCACTCCGTTTACGGAAGAAATCGCACAAGAACAGTTCAAAGAGCAGGAGCGGCAGCGCGTATTCGGCATTGTTCCCAACTTTTATGTCACATACGTGAATGACGCCGTGCCTTTGTCCGCCAGACAAAAATTTCAACTGGCGTTGAAAAGCAGTACCGATCCTGTGACGGTTGTCGCCGTGGCTGCCATTGCCGGAGTGGACCAAGCTGCCAACCGTTTTAGCGGATACGGCCAAGGTGCTCAAGGCTACACCAAACGGTATGCCGCCTCGTACGGCAACCTTGCGTCTGGGTTGTTCATCGGGGGGGCCGTCCTGCCATCGATTCTCAAGCAGGACCCTCGCTATTTCTACAACGGAACGGGCACGAAGCGTTCACGGTTACTGTATGCTATTTCCCGCACTGTTATTTGCAAGGGCGACAATCAACGCTGGCAGCCGAATTATTCGAGTATTTTCGGCGATCTTGCTGCCGGCGGCATCTCTAACCTTTACATACCGGAAAGAGACCGTCACGGTGCCAGGCTGACATTCGAAAATGCCGGGATCGCCCTCGCAACCAGCGCCGCTATCAACGTCCTCCAGGAATTTGTCTTGCGGAGGGTCACGTCAAAAAGGAGAACGAGCAATTAAGAAAGATCAAGAATTTTAGGTGAGCGCAGGGATTCGAAAAAAACGAAGGAGCAGAGCACATGAACCAGAGCCGTACGGTAAAGCGTCCCCGATTCTTCTGTGACAAGAATGACTTTCGATCGTTTTCCACACGTTCTGTAGCGACCCGGGCGCGGGAAGTTGTGTTGTCATGACGGAGCTACGCGTTCAACGCCCGGACGTCCAGGAACCCCTGTTCGCGACACGGAGGAGTTCAGCTGCGACACAAAAGCCTGAATGGCTGATCCAGATGGAGAATGTGTTGGAAGTCCTTAACGAAGGGGTTGTGGTGGCTTACGAACGCGGGAAAATCCTGTTTGCGAACTCGCGGTTTTTTGAAATGACTGGTCTCATGCCACAGGATCTGCAGGATTCTGACCTTTCTCGCTTGTATTCCGCTCAGGAGTGGGAGTTTTTGATGCGGCAGGGCGATGTGGCGTTGAAAGCCGGGCAGAATCAATACGCCTTCGTTTTGGCTAGGAAGGATGGCAGTCGTCTGCCCGTGATTATCAGTTCACGGATCCTCCCGAATTCGGGAACACAGCTCGAAGTCGTCACCTTCACAGATATTTCCAAACAAGTGCGAGTCGAGGACAAACTCCGCTCGGCTAACGCTGCGCTTCAGCAACGGCAGATGGAAATTGAGGAAGATCTCCGTCTTGCTGTGCGCATCCAGAAGAGCCTCGCGCCGAAATCGCTCTCCTGGGACAACATCACGGTCGATTCCTTCTATCGTCCGGTTCATCGGATCGGTGGCGACTTCGTTTTGGTGAACTCGCAGAATCACGAGCACGTGAGTTTGCTCATCGGCGACGTTTCAGGGCACGGCATCGGTTCAGCTCTTGTTGCCAACCGAATCTACTCCAATATGACCGTACAATTGCGCAGTGGCATGCCCTTCGTCGACATGTTCGGGGAACTGAACCGCTTCATGCTCGAAGACATTGCCGGCTCTGGAATGTTTGTCACCCTGGCCGCCGCACGCATCGACCCTCAGCGCCGCCAAATGGTCTTTGCTGGAGCCGGCCATCCCCCAGCAATGCTCGCGCGTCGTGGACAGAATCCTGTAATGCTGGAGTCTCGTGGCATGATTGTCGGCGTACTTCCCGAGGCTGTTGACCTTAATGCAAGTGTAGAGGTGCCGCTTGAGCCAGACGATCGCATTGTTTTGTACACCGACGGAATCACCGAAGTCTTCAACGCGAGCGGAGAGATGCTCGGCATCGAAGGAGTCCGCGAAATCGTAAGAAAGGCTTCAGCTTTGCCTGCCGAGCAAATGAAACAGGGCATTCTGGACGGTGTTGCCGCATGGCGATCCGGTCCGCCCACAGATGACGTTTCTCTCATACTCGTGCGCGTCTGCTAGAAGACCGATATGCCGGATGATCCTGAGGCCTATAGAGCTGAATTCACCATTAGGGATGCCGAGTCTTCTGGCAGCGCCAAAGCAGTCGCTGACGTACTGTGATAGGCGCCGCCTGTGCTAATCGAGTGACTTCCAAGGCCTTCGCAAGAGGAACAACAGAAATCGAGACAGCAGATTTTCTATCGCCTGCCCGTGAATGCGTGTCTAACCGTCGGAGTCATGTCATAGATTCGACGCTTCTCGTCGTCACAGTTCCGTTCTCGCATTTCCGAATACCAATCAAACGATTGATAACAGCCAAGTTCCATCCGGTCCCCGTCAACGACCTATTTGGAATTGCTTGTGCCTTAGTAAGGTTGGTGTAACGGCGAGGTTGCTGTATGGAACAACTCCGTCGTCGGAAGGATTAGCAGTAGCAGTTGTACTCGAATGGACAGGAGTTCCGACGACTTAGCGAAAATCTACTGCAGTATCTCGCTAGTGAAGCAAGGAGAACGTCTGTAGTGCTCCCCGCTAATTTAAACAGTCAGGGCCTCGGTTTTTAGGTCAACTGCAAAAGCCAAGAAAGCCTCGTGCGGGGTGCGATTTCCGATTCCGCGATGAGGCCGGTCGTGATTGTACTCCTCGATCCAACGAGCG
>DATJWZ010000181.1:0-5552 GCA_035500795.1 Candidatus Eiseniibacteriota bacterium
GTGAAGTGGACCCCGAATTCACTCCAGATCGAGCGCGGGGTGAATGTAGAACTGGGATTGATGAATCCAACCGGGTGACCGAACGTCGAGCTGCTCACGTCGTTTCCAAAGTTGTTCCCGTAGTTCGCTCTGTTGGTGAGATTGAACACCTGCGCTACTAATTGGATGTTCACGCGCTCGCCGAGTCTGAAATTCTTGGCGAACTTGGCGTCCAGCTCGAAGAACGCTTGTCCACGAAGCGGATCATACTTCGCGATGGTGCACTGCGCCGTGTAATAACACGTGGCAATGTTCCCCTCCGCGGCCGCGGTTGCATCATCGCTGTTGGCGCCATTTGCAATCGCGGTGGAAACGTATTGATCGATGTAATTCGGCCCATACTGATAGTTCTTCAAATCGTTACCGGGCACCACCACGGCGGCGGCGGTACCGCCTCCAGCGTTAATGGTGTTGTAGGAGTTGGTGAGGTTATAGGGACGAGCCGAGCCGAACTGAACGATCGGGGAGAACTGAAATCCCTTAGGCAATTCGATCAGTCCAGCCAGCGTTATGTGATGACGTTCGTCGTTGGTCATCGGACCGTATTCGTAGGAGGCAAAGGGGTGATAACCGTCGCGAGCGTAGTTGCGGAAGATGGTTGTCGGACCGCCACCGCCGTCGTAACCATCGGCCCACGACAACGTGTAATTGGCGTTGAGTGAGAAGTGATGACTCATCCGCTGACGGAAGCTCAGATTAATGCCGTCATAGCGGTTACGGCTGTTGGATTCATCATTTCGCAAGCTGGCCAATTCCGGCTGTCCGGCTGCTATAAAGTCATCGGACAACGGACGGATCAAATTGACATTTCCGTAATTCATGTTGCAGCCCGCAGGAGTGCCGGGAGCAGCGCACGCAGTGCCGGTAGTATCGGTGCCGTCTACCACCTTCTGGTCGATGTTGATGGTCTTGTTCTCGTGAAGGCTGAGGACATGCGTGTACTCTGCTTCAAACACCGAGTTGTTATTAACAGCCCAGGTGTAGCCGACGTTGAATTCCTCGGCGACCGGATTCCGGTAGCCGGGATCAATCAGTCGGCCGACGCTTCCATCCGCGGCGGTTGACGATGGACCGGGCAAGCATGCTTGTACGGCGGCTACGTTGGCCGCGGTATAGGCGAAACTTCCCAGTGGTCCGCCGCAAGGTACGGTGTCCGTCGGCGCCGAGAGGCTCAATACGGTCTGGAAGATGGTTGGGTTCGCGAGTTGTTCCATAAACAATGGAATGTTCTGGAACGAATTACCAAAATAGAGGCCGAAGCCGCCGCGCAAGACGTGCTTGCCAGCTCCGGTAAGGTCGTAAGCAAACCCGATCCGGGGGCTGAAGTCCTTGGTGTCATCGTGGGGTAGATGCCTGGTGTAATAGGCCGCAGTTGAGTTGACGGGTGCGATGGCAAGCAGAGCCTGATAGGAGCGGCTCTTCGGAATATCAGACTGGCCCAGCGCATTGAAGTCCCGGTCCCACCGCAGGCCGAGATTGAGTGTCAGCCGCTTATTGACTTTCCAATCGTCCTGGCCATAGAAGCCCAACTGGTTGGTGGTAACAAGGAAGTAGGGATCGCCGTTCGAGAACGACATGCCTCCAATCAGGCCCGGGGTTGCGAAGCCTTGGGGATAGGTAGTCGTATCGCCAAGAATGTCGCTGGGATTCTGGGTGAAATCAAGTTCCAGAGTTGAGTTGAACTCGAAGAATCCCCCTTCTACGGGATTGTGGATATAGTCGACGCCACCCCGAATCGTGTGCTTTCCGAATGTCTTGGAGACATCGTCCTTGAACTGCCACTTGCGCTGAAACGACTGCTGAGGCACGTTGCCATTGGTTCCGAACGAAGCGTCAGGGAAGGTGATGAGCGGAGCCTGGATGTGGCTCGAAATCAGGTTATTCCAATACTGGAATCCAGCCGTGAAGGTGTTGATCAAGCTCGGCGAAATCTGCGACGTCAAGGTCAAATTGGCAATCTGCAGATGGTTAGTGGTGAAGTTGCCTGCGGTGAGGTCCTGTGTGCCATCGGCCTGATCATTGAGGCTGTCGTTGGCCTGTGAACTGTAGCTGAGGTAAGCGCTGTTTTGATTGTTGATCGTCCAGTCGATACGGCCGTTATACCGCCATTCGTGAAACGGGCGCGGAATCGTTTTGGCAGGTTGCGCAGCCAGTCCCGCTTGCTGCGCAAGCACGAGTTCCGAATAGGACGTACCCGATTCGGATAATCCTTGGCTCTCCCGCTGACGCTCCATCGCCCAGAAGCCGAACAGTTTGTCTTTTATGATCGGGCCGCCAACTGATCCGCCAAAAAACTGCCGGCTGTAATCAGGGTGATTCGGACTTGAAGTGCCGTCTCCGTTGGCAACTTTCTCGTCGGTGTCGAGAGCAGCGTCACGGAAGTATCCGAATACCGAACCGTGGTAGTTGTTGGTACCCGATTTAGTGATCATGTTGATCGCAGCACCCTGAGAGCGGCCGTTTTCCGCCGAGAAGCGCTGCGTACTGATCTGGAATTCCTGGATGGCTTCCAGCGGCATCTGCATGACTGCGCCGCCGACAGTATTGTCCTTATTGTCGATACCGTTGATGGTGGTATTGATGTTGCGGCCATCCGAACCGTTGATCGAGAGAACGGCGTATCGGTTCTTGGTAGGGTCATAAGAGTCCGTGGCTTTTACGCCCGGGGCTAGATACGCGAGGTTCGCTGCATCGCGACCCACGAGGGGCAGTTCCGATACTTCCGTGGGAGTGAAGTCCTGGCTGACGCTGGTCTTGGTAAGGTCGACGAGGGGCGCCGAGCCCGTTACTTCTACAACCTCGGTGGCAGCGCCGGGAGTCAGAGTCACACTCACCGTTGAGGTTTGTCCTACCAGCAACTCTGTGGTTTGGACCACCGACTGGAAACCGGGCTTGGAGATTTTGATCTGGTAAGTGCCAGCCTGAGCGAAATCGAAGCGGTAGCTGCCGCTCTCGTTAGTCGTGGCCGTGCGGGTGGTACCGGTGGCTTTGAAAGTCGCTACCACTTCGGCGCCGGAGACGACGGCCGCCGACTGATCAACGATCACGCCCTGAAGCGTGCCGGTTGCGGTTGCTTGGCCGAAGGCATGACCAGTAACCACGATGATCGCAGACACTATCAAAAGAAGACGCAGAATAGACCTAGTCCTTGGAATCATAGGATCTCTCCACCTCCGAGGGTGAATTCAGTTTTTCGGTTCTTCTGCCTTTGCACGCCCCAAAAGCGCAGCGAAGGCGGGGTGTTCGCCGGTTCCGCCTGAGCTCAGGCGGCAGGTAACCCTTGAACACAACACTAGAAAACAGGTTGGCGCACGATACGCAATAACACTAACCGTTGTCAAGATTTGTAAGTGTTTTAGGAAATCGAATTAGTAACGACGCAAAGAATGGGGATACGACCAAGTGGCTTCCCGACTCCCGCCGGCTGTCCGGGCGATGTCTCGCTTACTCTCTGAATCTCGTTTCCCAACTGTCGTGGAACAGCCGCGAAGCGGCGAAAGAATGCAGCCCACGGCGCAAGCCGTGGGTGCAAAAGTTGAAAAGGGTCAAGCTCCAGAGGAGCGAAGGAACCGGTGTCCGAAGAAACCGGACGCTAGAGCAATATTCGTCGGGGCTACTTCAGCGTAACCAACCTTTCCACCAATTCCGAGTAATCTTTCTTCTCGATCCCGTGCACCTGCTTGTTGTACTCGTCCACCTTCGACGAATAATTCATCGAGCAGAATTTCGGTCCGCACATTGAGCAGAAAGCCGCTTCCTTATAGTAGTCATCGGGCAGAGTCTCATCATGCATCGTCCGCGCCGTCTCGGGATCCAGCGACAGCGCAAACTGTTTTTCCCAATCGAACTTGTAGCGCGCATAGCTGAGCGCGTCATCGCGATCGCGGGCGCCTGGACGTCCCCGCGCAATGTCCGCGGCATGCGCAGAAATCTTGTACGCGATGATTCCGTCCTTCACATCTTTCTCGTTCGGCAGGCCGAGATGCTCTTTCGGCGTGACGTAGCAGAGCATTGCGGCGCCATACCATCCGATCATTGCCGCACCAATCGCCGAGGTGATGTGGTCATATCCCGGCGCGATGTCCGTAACGAGCGGTCCCAGCGTATAAAAAGGAGCTTCGTAGCAGAGTTCGACTTCCTTCTCAACCTGCTCCTTAATCTTGTCCATCGAGACGTGACCGGGCCCTTCGATCATGACCTGCACGTCCTCTTCCCATGCCTTTTTCGTAAGCTCGCCTAAAGTCTTCAGCTCTGCGAACTGTGCTTCATCGCTAGCATCGGCGACGCATCCGGGTCGCAGCCCATCGCCTAGCGAAAAGCTGACATCGTATTTCTTGAAGATTTTGACGATGTCATCGAAGCGCTCATACAGAAAATTCTGCTTGTGGTTATGGGCCATCCACTGCGCCAGGATCGCGCCGCCGCGGCTCACAATTCCCGTGATCCGCTTCGAAACCAGAGGCAAATACTGAATCAGCACGCCGGCATGGATGGTCATATAGTCCACGCCCTGCGCCGCCTGCTCTTCAATAACTTCGAGCATCACCTCGGCATTCAGATCTTCTACGCGCTTCACGCGGGCAATCGCTTCATAAATCGGCACTGTGCCAATCGGAACGGGCGAGTGTCGAAGAATCGCCTCGCGAATCTCGTGAATATTTCCGCCGGTCGAGAGGTCCATCACCGTATCAGCGCCATAGTGGACCGCGGTATGCAGCTTCTTCAGTTCTTCGTTGATCTCCGACGTCACCGCTGAATTCCCGATATTTGCATTGATCTTGCACAGGCTCGCAACGCCGATCGCCATCGGCTCAAGTTCCGGATGATTAATGTTCGCCGGGATGATCATCCGCCCGCGCGCCACCTCGTCGCGCACCAGATCCGCCGTGATCTTCTCTTTATGCGCAATGAATGACATCTCTTCCGTGATCACACCCCGGAGCGCGTAATGCATCTGCGAGAAATTGCCGTCGGTGTTCTCGCGTTTGCGCTGTGCAATCCATTCCGCGCGCGGTTTAGGGACGACGTAGCCGTTGCTGTTTGAGCCATTCGAGGAAATCATACGAACCCCAACTTTCAGAAGAATTCTATAAACCCCGATTATAAACGCCTGGCGCAGCGTTGCATGGTTGCCGATGGGCAAATCATGGGCTTACAATTTTCCGCGTCCTTCAAGGAGATCTCCATTGATGCATTTTCCTCGTGTTGCATTTGTCCTACTGCTGCTCTGCGCCCTCGGTTTCTCGCAATCCTCAACATCCGCCAAGCCCGCGCCCGGGTTCAGCATCGACACCATCGATAAAAGCGTTGATCCTTGCGTCGATTTTTACGAATATGCCTGCGGCAACTGGATCAAAAAGGCAGAGATTCCTCCCGACCAGTCGCAATGGGTCAGCTTCGTCGAACTCCACGAGCGCAACATGGACATTATGCGCGGCATTCTCGAGAAGGCCTCCAAGGCAGGCGCCAGCCGCAACGCCATCGATCAGAAAATCGGCGATATGTACGGCTCC
>DATJWZ010000182.1:0-1792 GCA_035500795.1 Candidatus Eiseniibacteriota bacterium
ATCCAGGTTGCGATTGGTCGCTACCACCAGCCGTGCGTCCACTCGGATGGTGCGGGTGCCCCCGAGCCTTTCAAATTCTTGCTCCTGGAGAACCCGCAGCAGCTTGGGTTGCAACTCCAGCGGAATATCACCAACTTCATCCAGAAAGAGGGTACCCTTGTCTGCGAGCTCGACTCTTCCAACCTTCTGCGCGATTGCGCCGGTAAACGCTCCTCGTTCGTGGCCGAACAGTTCGCTTTCCAATAACCCGGTCGGGATTGCCGCACAGTTCAGTTTCACCAGCGCGCGTGCACTCCGATGACTAAGATGATGAATGGCGCGGGCAATCAGTTCCTTCCCCGTGCCAGTCTCTCCAAGAATTAAAACCGTCGAGTCTGTCCGGGCTACGGTTTGTACCTCCTGGAGCACCTGCTTCAGGGCAGGGCTCTCCCCGACGATTTCCTCAAAATTGTGTTCGGTTTGGATCTCATCTTCCAGGTAGAACTTCTCCTCGGCCAGCTTGTCCTTCAGTTCGGCAATTTCTTGAAAAGCTAAAGCGTTGTCGACGGCAATGGCAATCTGATTGGCTACCTCACTGAGCAAACCAAGATCGCGCTGAGTGAAAGCAGATTCCTGGAAGCTGCAGACATTCAGGGTTCCGAGAAAGCGTTTCCGGCCAGGAAGAGGCAACCAACATCCCGACTTAATCCCTGAATCCAAAAGTAGTTGCGTTGCTTTGGAGGGGAAGTCCTGCACCCTCAGTTGATTTGTGAGCACAGGGTTGTGTGCGCTTAAGGCCGTTCCTGCGGGAGAGTCCTTGGCGGGAAAGACTGCCTCCTCGGGGAGCGGGTGCACTCCTGCAGGGAGATCTAGGGCGCGAATTTGGAATTGGTCGCTGTCGGGTTCCCACAAGCCGAGGCTGCAATAGTCGTATTGGATGACGCGGCCTATGCATTTTGAAATCTGGACGAAAAGCTCTTTGGCGTCCAAGTGGCGGCTTACGGTATTGGCAATGTCGTGCACTAGTCTTAAACGCTCGTATTCCGCAGCCAGTTGCTCCTGAGAGCGAGTTCCCGCCATTTGTACACGCGTTTCACAGCGCTTCAGCGCCGGCGCCGCTTCCAGCTTGCCTGGTTGGGATGCTGCAGAAGAACCCATCTGAATCACCCTACCCGCTTGATCCTTCTGTTCTCTAGCTGTTCAAGACAACTCGCGGTCATCTTTCTGATCCCTATAAAGCAATGCGGCAGCCGTTGCTAAGTTCTTCAAAACGCGTGATCTCAAGCGTCCAGAATCGCAAAGGCACCGCGAATTCGCGAAGTTCGCAAGAATTGTGCTGTGCATACTGTGTCCGTTAGGCCATCTTGAAGCTATATTTATTGATATTCATGGATCGGATCTTGGACTCCAGGGTCGAGGGGGGAATGCCCAGCCTGGCTGCTGCGCCGTAGGGTCCCGATACCCGGCCTCTCGCTTCGGCCAGCGCAGCGCCAATTAATTCTCGATCGTCGCTCGCAGGCCTTCGGCAAAGAGGCTGGGCCGCCGGTCTGGCCTGCGAAGCGTCGCGACAGAGCCAACTCTTCTTGACCGAGAGATTTCCCCCTTGATAAATCACCACCGAGCGTTCGATCACGTTCTGCAGCTCACGGATGTTGCCCGGCCATGGGTAACAAGTCAGCGCTTCCATGGTTTCCGGAGAGATCCCCTCAATCCTCTTGTTCATCTGCCGGGCGAAATGGCGCGCGAAATGCCGCACCAGCAGCGGAACGTCTTCCCGGCGCTGGCGCAACGGAGGAATGGAAATGGGGAAAAT
>DATJWZ010000183.1:0-1607 GCA_035500795.1 Candidatus Eiseniibacteriota bacterium
AGCTCGGCCGAAGGTGACCTGAGGTCAGATGACTCAGGCCGGTGAGTCAACGCCCGCCCGTTTCGGGAAAATGTAAGATACTGTGACACTGGAGAGGTCGATGTTTGTCGTCCGCGTTAGGTTGGTTCTTGTATTTGCTTCGTTGACATCCTTTGTTGCGTATCTGGGTCCCGGTAGCTCAAGAGCAACTCCGCAAGTGCAAGCAAAGCCTCAATCCGCCATGGCGCCATCGCCTGTAGTGGCGTGAGCGATAACTGTCGGGAACATCTCTAACGAAGTCGGCTCCGTCAAGTAAGGTTTTTTGCTTTTCCTGAGACACCCGTGTTTCTGCGCAGCAGCGCAGGGTTGATTGCTCTCGCGTTTGCCGCTTCTTTCCGTTTCCCGTTCACCCGACTGGCTCGGCCCATTCCCTTCATCGTCCCGGTGTTGCCCACCAGACATCTCTTCGGCCCTTGCTGACCATGATGAGTTCTTCGAACTCCCCGCACCTCGGGGAGGCGGGTCGCCTATTCAGGGATTCGATACTGCGGCGCAGGATCATGTTCTCAAGCAGGCATTCCCGCATGGGCACCACCGTGCTTCTGTCGCAGCTGTCCGCGGCGACAGAACTCCTGGTAATCAATCTGGTCACGCAGCAGGATCCAGAGTCGGATTCCCAGCTTTCGTGCCGCTGCCACTTTTGCTTTCCCCAGACCTTTCTGCACCAGCTTGTGCTGGTAAAAACGCTGCAACTCCGCATCCTTGCGAACTGCATGCCCCACCGCTTCGCACCACAGAAAACGAAGCAGCGGATTCCCTTGTTTGCTCAAACCGCCCAGGCGCTGCCGGCCTCCGCTGGAGTATTCGCTGGGAATCAGTCCCACGTAGCTGGCTACCGCTTTTCCATCCACGAAGCGCTTCGGCTCACCCAAGAAAGTTTCCGTCGCCAAAGCTGTGATCGGTCCCACTCCCGGATGAGTCATCAGCCGCCGTGCCTGAGGTCGCTGCCAGGCTAACTCTTCTACCTTCCGATCCAGGTCTTCGATCTGTTCTCGGAGGTGCCCATACAGCGATTGCAATGCGGTCCGCCGTTCGGCTGTATAGCGAGTCAGTGGCAACGAGGCGATCGCCTGCTGGCCCGCCTCACTCCAAAGTGACGAGCCACGCCGCAACCCGTGACTCAGGGCGATCGCTTGCAAGGCATTCTGTATGCGGGTTCGGATGCGTACCCACTGATGTCGATAGAGGATCAGTGAGCGCACATCCCGTTGTTCACGGGAGGGCATCCAGATCGAAGGAAAGCGATTTTCTACCAGCAACTGCAACACGAGCGCGGCATCTCGTCGATCGTACTTTTGTTTCCGCGGTTCGGCCGCACGAATCTTCGCCGGATGGCCCACCTGGCAGTCGATCTCCAGCTCCTCCATCAACTCCAGGAACCATTGCATCGAACCGGTGGCTTCGATCCCCACTCGAGTCGCTCCAGTCAGAGTCGAGTAAAACTCCCGCACCGTATCGCCTTCGTGCGGCAAAGTCTTCTCGACAATCTCTCCGGTTTCGACGTTCAACATCGCAACCGTCTGTTGTCGCGTATGTAAGTCCACGCCTATAATCTGCATCTCGGCCTC
>DATJWZ010000184.1:0-2589 GCA_035500795.1 Candidatus Eiseniibacteriota bacterium
CTCGGTTGCACCTGGATCTCCGCCTGCTTTCCGCTGCGCTGCTCCCGCGCAGTCACATTCAAAATTCCATTGGCGTCGATCAGGAACTTCACTTCGACGCGAGGAATGCCTGCGGCCATCGGCGGAATTCCCTTTAGATCGAACCGCGCCAGCGACCGGCAATCCTTCGCCAACTCGCGTTCGCCCTGCAACACATGGATCGCGACGTTTGCCTGCCCATCGACCTGTGTCGTGTAAAACTGCGTCGCCGAAGCCGGAATCGTCGAATTCCGGAGAATGATCTTGTCGGTCACTCCGCCAGCCACTTCGATTCCCAGCGAAAGCGGCGTTACATCGAGCAGCAGCATGTTCTGTGTAGCTTCCGAGCCGCCGCCAAGAATGTTCGCCTGCACCGCCGCGCCCAGAGCTACCACTTCGTCGGGGTTCAGATCGACGTGCGGTTCCCGGTGAAATAGTTCTTTGACAAGCCCGCGAACCTTCGGAATCCGTGTCGACCCGCCAACCAGCACAACTTCGTCGATCTGCTCGGGCTTCAAGTTGGCGTCTTTAAGCGCCTGCTTGCAAGGACCGACGGTCCGATCGATGATCGGCTGAATGAGCTGTTCGAACTGCTCCCGAGTAATCTCCCGCTGGTAGCGCTTGTCTCCTGGCAATTCGATATCGAGCTTGACCGACGTTTGTGACGAGAGCGCAATCTTCGCCTCGATCACAGCCTTGCGAATCGTCTGCACCGCCTCCGCATTGCGCCGCAGATCAAGCCCAAGATCGCCTCGAATGTCATCGAGCGCAATCGTGATCAGCAGATTATCAATGTCGTCGCCGCCAAGGTGCGTGTCGCCATTCGTCGCGATAACTTCGAAGATGCCGTCATGCAACTTCAAAATGGAAATATCGAACGTCCCGCCGCCCAGATCGTAGACCGCGACAATCCCGTTCTGCTTCTTGTCGAGACCGTACGCCAGCGACGCTGCCGTAGGTTCATTCACCAGCCGCAGAACTTCCAGCCCAGCAATGCGTCCCGCGTCTTTCGTCGCCTGTCGCTGCGCATCGTTGAAGTAGGCTGGTACCGTGATGACCGCCTTCGTAACGGATTCCCCAAAATAGCGCTCCGCATTGCGCTTCAGTTGCCGCAGAATCAGCGCCGAAATCTCAGGCGGCGTTGATGTCTTATCCCCCAACTTGATGCGCAGCACTTCGCCCGCCTGCAAATCTTCGGCAAGCCGGAAAGGGAAGAGCCGCAACTCATCTTGTACGTCTTCCACGCCGCGCCCCATCAGCCGCTTGATGGAATAAACAGACCGCTCCGGAGTCTGAATCAGATACTTACGTGCAGAATTTCCAACGATGGCCTGGTTATTCCCATCAAGCGCAACCACAGAAGGCACAAGACTCGACCCGTCATCGCCCGGGATAACGACAGGCGTTTCCCCCTGCATGAAGGCGACGAGCGAATTCGTCGTCCCTAAATCAATCCCGACAATGCGATCCGAACTCATTTTGTAATCTTGTAATCGAATAATTTGGTAATTAAAGGCTGATTCGTGTTGACGAAAATTACAAAATTACCCGATTACCAAATTTACTAACTTGCTCTAGCTCTCCAGCACCGCATTCACATCCCTCACCAGGTTGCGAATGTAATTCCGTCGGTTCAGCACATCCACCATCTTTTCCGTGATCTTTGCCCGCTCGTCAGCCGGGGCCTTCGATCCATGATTTCGTTCGATAAGGCTGTCCCAATCAGTCCAATACTTTTGCAATTCCTGCAGCAACGCGTCGTATTTCGCTTCCATGGCGACCTTGTGATCGGCAATCTCTTTCGCCAAATCCGGATCGTCATCCCCCATCTTCTTGTTCATCCGAAGCTCTTCGAGCTGCATATTCAACTCGAAAACCTCCTCCAGCAGATCCGGAGGCACAATCTGTTTCTTCACTTCACCCGTGGCGCGCGCTTTTTCCGTCGCCGACTTCGATTGCTCCTCGAGTTCCACGCCTTCGAGCTTTAAAAGATACTGCGTGCGGGTAATCGGATCCCGCAATGTCCGGTAGGCATCGTTCAGCAGCGAACTCTGCTCCAGGCTCCACTCCTGTTCCTGGTTCCCGCCCTGCGCATTCAGATCGGGATGCAATCTGCGGCTCAACTCGTAGAAATCCTTTTCCAACGCCGCAACGTCGAGATTCAACTTCGGAGGCAATCCGAAGAACGCAAAATAATCCACTGGCGCCGGAGGCTGCACTTTCCCGCACGACGAACAAAACTGCGCAGCCCGCATCGCCCCGCACGACCAACAAGAATGCGTGTCTTGCGGAAGGGGCTTACCAATCTCGGTCAGATGAGGCTTCGTGGTCACGTTCCAATTCCTAACCCGGCGCGCGCCGGGGCTTCGCAAAAGTTGTTCGGTGACGCAGTGCGGGCGAGCTGCCCGCTCCCACACGATCCGATCAGGCCGAGAACGAAGTCCCACAGCCGCACGACTTCGTGGCTTGCGGATTTACGAATACGAATCCTTGCTGCATCAGCGTTTCCTGGTAATCCAGCGTCATGCCGTGCAGGTAGATGAACGACTTCGGATCAACGAACACGCGCAC
>DATJWZ010000185.1:0-6968 GCA_035500795.1 Candidatus Eiseniibacteriota bacterium
CATCTATGAATCCACCCCAATCTTCCTCATTGCTCGTCCTTTCGCCGGAGCACGCCAGGACACTTTCTTCTCCCTCCCCACTCCCGGCTGCAAGGTTGACTGTGTCACTGAGAGCGGCCCGGTAAACACTACTTTCACCGCCGACACCACCGATCTCGAAACACCCCGCTTTCTGAACTGGAGTATCGGCCTCGAGAAGAAACTTCCGGCACGGATCTACATGAAAGCGGAATATTTCCAGCGCCGCGGGACCAACGGATTTGTCTACGATGCCCGCGCCAACTCCACCACCGGAGACTTCGTCCTGCAGAACACTCGCGAAGATCACTACGACGCCTTCCAGATTCAACTGCGACGCACCTTTCGCGACACCTACTCCATCATGGGCGCCTACACGCGCTCTCACGCGCGTACGAACCAGGCACTCGACTTCAATGTCGACAATCCAATCCTCGCGCCTCAACAACCCGGCCCCTACTTATGGGATAGCCCTAATCGGTTTCTGTCCTGGGGATATCTCCCGTTCTTTCCCCTGCCGATCATTCACCAACTCGAAATCGCCTACTCGATGGAAGCTCGCACTGGATTCCCATTCAATGAATTCACTGACCAGCAGCAACTCATTGGCAAGCCCGGAGCTCAGCGATTCCCGGAATACTTCTCCCTCAACGTGCAACTTGAAAAACGTTTCCATTTCCTCGGCTACTACCTCGCGCTCCGCGGAGGCATCGACAACATTACCGGCCGCTGCGACCCCTACGTGGTTAACAGCGTCATCGACGCCAGCCACCCCGAGCCCACATTCACAGCCTGTCAGGGCCGCGCCTTCACCTCAAGAATTCGCCTGCTAGGCCGGAAGTAGTGGTGTTCCTGAAAATGAAGTTGTCATCCTGAGGCCTGCGGTTTTTGCGGGCCGAGGACCTGAGCGAGCCGCGCGAATCGCCCGCGGTTTTTGCGGGCAAATAGATCGCGCGTTTGGCTCGCTTCCTTATCGGCGGCCACTCCCAGCGCTATAATGTTCAAACCCTTGCATCGAAATCGAATTTCCCGTCATCTCAAAAGCCTGGAGGAACGATAAAAATGGCTCACGAACTACCCCCATTGCCGTATGCCTACGACGCACTGGACTCCACGATCGACAAGCAGACGATGACTCTGCATCACGACATGCACCACGGCGCCTATGTAAAAAATCTGAACGCCGCCATCGAGAAACATCCCAACCTCGCCGGCAAGACTGCTGAAGATCTTATCCGCGACCTCAATGCCATTCCGGAAGACATCCGTGGCGCAGTCCGCAATAATGGCGGAGGCCACGTCAACCACACCATGTTCTGGAAGATCATGAAACCCCAGGGCGGAGGCGATCCTTCCGGCCCCATTGCTGAAGTCATTCAGAAGACCTTCGGCAACTTCAACGACTTCAAGTCAAAGTTCAACGACGCCGGCGCGAAACAATTCGGTTCAGGATGGGTCTGGCTCGCTGGTAAACCGGGTGGCGAAGTGCAGGTCATATCGACGCCGAACCAGGACAATCCCATCTCCCAAGGCCTGTACCCGATTTTTGGCAACGACGTTTGGGAGCACGCCTACTACTTGAAGTACAACAACCGTCGCCCCGAATATCTCGCGGCCTGGTGGAACGTCATCAACTGGGACGAGATCAACAAACGTTACGCCGCCTTCAAAGCGGGCGCTCACGAACCAGCCTTGGCTCACAGATAAAAGATCGTGCAGGGGCGGACGCCTTCGTCCGCCACGCAAACGAAGCGAGCGGAACTGCAGCACGTAGCTATTGATTGGTGAAGAGAAAAGCCCTTGCCAAAAGCAAGGGCTGATTTTTGGAGCGGGTCACCCAAGGCTCACGCCGCAGACTTCGCGTATTGCTCGGGATGCTGATCGAACTTATTCTTGCAATCCGCCGAACAAAAGCTGTACTTCTGCCCGCCATATTGTGACTGGTGCTGTGATTGATTCTCGTCCACTTTCATTCCGCAAACCGGATCCGTCTTCATGATTCACACTCCCAGAATTTAATAATTGGCAGAATCGTCACTGAAGCCAATTCTCGACGGAATCCCCGTCAATTCCGCTCGGGTAATTCCTGTAAATCAATATCGAGCCAATCGGCCGGGAGCGCCGGCGACTCCCTCCATTTACCAATCGCAAGCGAAGACTGAATTCCCTGTGGTCCTCGGTGATCCCTGTGGTCAGAGTTCTACTGAACTGAAAGCCCTCTTCACACGTATGATCCTTTGAACGATGACTCTTGCCCGCCGCTCTCGTCGCCTGCTTCTGGCCATACTCCTCTATCTGGTTTTTAGTGCAGTCGCCGGCGTCTTCGTGGCCGATGGCGCCCTCCATCCAGCAAGGCGCCCCCTCATTGACGAGGATCTGATCGCGGCTCGCAACGTATTCCTCAAGTCAAACGCGCAACTCACGGCATCTTCAATCACTGCAGATGATGGCGTCGAACTCCGCGGCTGGATCGCGACACCGCAGCACGATTCTGGCAACGCCGTGATCCTCCTGCATGGCATGGGCGACAACCGCCTGGGCATGGTTGGCTACGCCGAACTACTTCTCGCCCACGGATACACGGTGCTCCTTCCCGACGCTCGAGCACACGGCATCAGTGGCGGCGATCTCGCAACCTATGGACTCCTCGAGAGAAACGACATTCACCAGTGGGCCGATTTCCTGGCGAAGGAAGCCCATGTCCCATGCGTCTTCGGACTCGGCGAATCCATGGGTGCCGCGCAACTACTGCAGTCTCTCGAAACTGATCCCAAATTGTGCGCCGTAGCTGCCGAATCTCCTTTCGCGACTTTTCGAGAAATCGCTTACGATCGAATGGGACAGCCATTTCACGCAGGTCCGTGGATCGGCCGCACGTTCTTCAGACCGCTAGTCGAATTCGCATTCCTCCGCGCCAGGTGGAAGTACGGCCTTGATATGAAGCGCATCGCACCGGAGGATTCCATCGCACGGAGCCACATTCCTGTGCTGTTGATTCACGGAAAAGTCGACAGCAATATTCCGGTGCGCCACTCGCAAATGATTCATGCCCACGACCCGCAAACGGTTTTATGGGAAGTCCCAAACGCGGGCCACTGCGGTGCCATAAGCGTCGCGCCGGCAGAATTCGACGAGAAAATACTTCGCTGGTTCACGCGCAAAACCCCCGACGTCGCAAAATCAACTCCGTAGTACTTCGCGCAGCATTGCTCGGCGAACTCAGCGGGAAATCTCTTGATCGCCCATCGACTCGCAACGCCAAGAGCAGACTTTCCAGCAACACACCTTCGAAGTGAGAGCTAGAGTTCGATACTCGGTTACTCGCGACTCACCGGCTCGGGACTCATTCTGCATTTCCTGTGCAAGCCCTGTGGACAATAAAGCTACCAATTCCATCGCAGCGTTTGCATGACAGAGCGCGTCCGCAAAAACTCTCACAAACAAGCACCTTCGCAATCGCTCCCAAATCTTGTTCTTGATCCAGTTTGACGAGCGAGATCTGCGGACACGAATTTCCTCAATTGCACCAAAAATACTGAATTGACCGGAATCGTTTCCGCACTTACATTCAGCTTCGCCCTCAACAAAAAAGGCAGATCGTCCCGGCCGCGAAAGCGTTTTGAGGACACTCGTCAAAACCAGACAAGCAGGATTCGGAGCTGAGCTGAGCAACATTTCTCAGGTAAGCGCGCCATGAAATCAGCAGAATGGAAGACCTACCGCACGCGATTTTTAGTCCGAGCCAAACAACTCAGTTCCAGTCTCAGCTTCACCGATCATCTCGGCCGTCAGCACTGCGGACGCAAAGGTGACTACCTGGTTGAATCGTGCGACGGCGTCTTGAGCATCGCTCCCCGCCAGATCTTCGAGGACGTGTACGTAACCATGAGCGAACCTCAAGCTCCAGATCCCAGCCGTCAGGACGACGATCATCTCCAGAGGTCCCTGCGGTTCGAGCCCTTGCGGATCGAAAAAATCAAAACCGATTTTCGCTCCGCCGAAGCATTGCGCAACTCGGTTCCGGAAAAGCTGTCGCGCATCCGCAAAAGTCCCCAGCCAATTCGCACACCGGCTCCAAGGCTGGGCTTGATGTAGGCAAAAGGATTTTTCAAAATTTCAAAGTTGGTCCGCGAAAGCTCAAGATGCGAGTGGTTAAGAAGCAGGCAAACGTTGATCCGGTTCCAACTAAGAGCTGAAAGCTGGGCTGAGACTTTGGGCATCAGGACTCACAACCCAGGACTACGAATGTGGAAATCCCACCCCGAATCCCGCATCAAGCCCGTCATTGCTAGGGATACAACCTATAGTGTTTCTCTCTTGACATGCACAACCTGCAGGAGTAACTTTGCAATCCCAAGCACGAAAATTCCTCCTCACGGGAATGGGGACGGAATTCGAGAGTGAAGGTAAAGTCTGCGATGCGGCGCCGAGCCAGAGGTGACTCGCCATCCTCGCAGACAAAGCGGGGGAAGGCGCCCGGGCTCCGGATCCGTAAGCCCGGCGCCAGAACCTAAACAAAGGTACGTTCAACCTTCTGGAGACCCGAAAGCGGACGCCGGAAGCCGACAGACAAGTGCGGTGGCCGTGCCCGATCCTCCCCCGGTGCACGACGCAGTGCAGTACGAACCCAGGAGCCCGCAATGGAAACGCTAACTCGTCTCGTGTCTGAGTCGCTGGCACGCCACGGTTTTGATCGTCCGCTCGACTACCGTCGTCTGCAATGGTCGCGTTGGTTCCGCTGCGAGTCCCACCACAGTCTTCTCTTTGTACCCAGCAAGCCCGGAATCTTCGCCCTGGCCGAAGAAATCATGTCCGTGGGCACGCGCGTTCCTGAAGCCCGCAGTCCGAAGCCCGAAGCCGTGTCTGCCAGCACCGTGGAAGAGCGGCCCTTTAGGGCCGCGTCAGGAGCTCAAGGAAACGGGGCTTTAGCCCCGTCGTCGCCTGAATCCGAATCTCCCCGTCGCATGCTGGCCGTCACCCAATTCTTCGAAGCCGACGACATGGCCTTCGTACTCGACCGCATGCTGTCCCGCGCTCACGCCATGCACTCGCGCCTCGAGTCCGGGCGCTACTTCGTCCGCTATGTCGAGATCCAGGACGAGACCCAGCGTCAGAGCATCTGCAACGCCCTGAATCAATGGATTGCCTCGTCTTCCGAGAAGGCCACGGGAATCGGCTCGCATTTCGCGTCCTCCCTTGAACTCACGCCGACGAATGATCAGACAATGGTGGGGCGCCCGCCCACGCGCGCCAATGCCGAAAGCATCACGATATCCAAAGCCCCAACGAACAATGAAACCAAGAATGAAGCTCCGCTGGAAGCGATGACCGCCTCCACGGTGCAAAAGTCTCCCCTGTTTCCTTCCGGCTTCTAGCCGGGGTTTGGCGCCTCGGCCCTTCATCGAGCCCCGGCGCGTCTTTTTCGTCCCGTTAGGGACGGCTGACAATAGCCCGCCAGTTCTACTGGCGGGAGAGAACGAAGTGGAAAATCCGTCCCGTAGGGACGCCTGAACCACGCTCTTTACAAGCGAATCCGCAAGACCCGGTTCCCCGCCGCCCCAGCCTGGACGCCCGAATCGGCCGCACCACCCATAGAATCTAATAAGGAGAGCCCCTGATGGCAGAATTGAAGTCCGCAACCGAAACGAAATCCGCGTCCACGCCGACGCCTGTCCAGAACCCGGTCCAGAAGAAGAAGGCCCCCGGCCTCGCCTTCCGCCGCCTCTTCACCAAGCCCGGCGTCTCTCCTTATGACGAAATCGAGTGGGAACTCCGCACCGCTCAGATCACCGACTCCCACGGCGGGGTCATTTTCGAGCAAAGAGACGTCGAAGTCCCCAAAGACTGGTCGATGACCGCCACCAACATCGTGGCCTCGAAATACCTCCACGGCAAGATCGGCACACCCGAGCGCGAAACCGGAGTCCGCCAGCTCGTAGCCCGCGTCGCCGAAACCATCCGCGACTGGGGACACGCGCAGGGCTACTTCAAGACCGCCGATGACGCCGCCACTTTCCACGACGAGCTCGCGCACATCCTTCTCCGCCAGTACGCGGCCTTCAACTCGCCCGTCTGGTTCAATGTCGGATGCGATCGCATCGAGCCCAACTCCGACGGCCAAAACTGGCACTGGAACATCGCCAGGCAGCAAGTCGAATTCGGCGTCACCGGATACCGCAAGCCGCAGTGCTCCGCCTGCTTCATCAATTCGGTCAAAGATTCTCTCGACTCCATCCTCACTCTCGCCAAGACCGAAGGCATGCTCTTCAAGTGGGGCAGCGGCACCGGCACCAATCTTTCTCCCCTGCGCGGATCGAGCGAAACGCTCTCCGGCGGCGGCACTGCCAGCGGACCGCTCAGCTTCATGAAAGGATTTGACGCCTTCGCTGGAGTGATCAAGTCCGGAGGCAAAACCCGCCGCGCCGCCAAGATGGTCATCCTCAACGTCGACCATCCCGATATCGAAGACTTCATCGAGTGCAAGGTCGCCGAAGAGCGCAAGGCATGGACGCTGATGTCCGCCGGCTACGATGGCTCCTCGCCCGATAGCGAAGCCTTCACCTCGATCTTCTTCCAGAACGCCAACAACTCCGTCCGCGTCACCGACGAGTTCATGAACGCCGTCGCCAACAACGACACCTTCTTCACCAAGGCCGTCAAAGACGGTCGTCCGGTTAGGGAGTTCCGCGCGCGCGACATCATGACCAAAATCGCCGAAGCCACCTACCAGTGCGGCGACCCGGGCATGCAGTACGACTCCACCATCAACCGCTGGCACACAAGCAAGAACACTGCGCGCATCAACGCGTCCAATCCTTGCTCGGAGTACATGTTCCTCGACGACTCCGCCTGCAACCTCGCCTCGCTCAACCTGATGAAGTTCTACAGCGAGGCCGGCGCCGTGTTCGACGTCGAGGCCTACCGCGCGGCGCTCCGCATCGTCATCACGG
>DATJWZ010000186.1:0-8707 GCA_035500795.1 Candidatus Eiseniibacteriota bacterium
TATTCTGCCTGCTTCTACGTTTTCCGCTGCCTGATTGCTGAAGACATCCCCGCAGCCGCAGGACTCATGCGCCCGATTCAAGTGATCGCGCCAGAAGGAACGATTGTCAACGCGCGCCCGCCCGCGGCGGTTGCAGGCGGCAATGTCGAAACCTCGCAGCGGATCGTCGATGTCCTCTTGAAAGCCTTGGCGCAAGCGATCCCCGATCGTATCCCCGCCGCCGCATCCGGCACGATGAACAATCTGACCATCGGCGGCATCGATCCGCGCACGGGCGAGCCGTTTACTTATTACGAAACGATTGCGGGAGGCATGGGCGCTCGCCCTAGCAAGAATGGCATATCGGGCGTGCATACCCACATGACAAACTCGCTGAACACGCCCGCCGAAGCTCTCGAATACGCCTATCCGCTACGTGTGCGCTCTTACTCGCTTCGCCCCGAGAGCGGCGGCGAAGGCAAGTTTCGCGGCGGTGATGGAATTGTTCGCGAAATCGAACTGCTCACTGACTGCGAGGCCACTCTGCTGGCCGATCGTCGATCTCGCGGTCCTTGGGGCCTTGCGGGCGCAGAAGACGGCGCCGCTGGCAAGGCCACTTTGATTAGACTGGATGGCTCCGTCGAGCAGATGCCGGGAAAATTCAGCACGCGTTTGCGCAAAGGTGAACGCATTCTAATTGAGACGCCTGGCGGCGGTGGATGGGGGTATCGTTTGGCAGGCTGAAATACAATCGCGAAACTCGCTGAGCAATCCCGGCCTGGTCAAAACAAAAGTATGATTCGGCTATGTCCCTCCAAGTCATGCGCGAGAGTGACGTACCTGTATCGCCCGGTGACTGCCTCTACCGAGCCTCTCGAGTTCGCGCGGCCGCAGGGGCTCTCGTCGCCGCCGGCGTTGCTGCGTTTCTCATTATTGGCCAATGGCCGCAGCGATGGGTGGGCTTGGCCTTTGGATCGGGTATTCTCCTATTTCTTTTTCTGTTCGGACGGCTCATTACTGCACGCTTTCTGCCTTCAAACTGGCTGGTACGAGCGACTGATACTGGATTGTTCATTCATCTTCGCTCGTATCTGAACTATCACATGGCCGTCGAAGATCTGACCGTCGTTTTTCTCGCATACTCCGACATTCGTTCAGCGCGCATGGTTCGGGAATGGATCTCAGTGCCGGATCCGATGCAGCCGAACAGGTCGACAACTCACACCCGACGCTGGATTGAATTGGAACTCGCCATCGATCCCGCACCACTCTCTGCCGCCATTGCCACGGAGTATGCCCGCCCGGCTGTTTGGGAAAAACGTTGGTATGGCAATTCCGCGACCTTGTATCAAGATTACCCCGTAGTGATGCAACGTCCCCCGTTCGTGCGGATACAATGGCAAGTGACGCCTTCGCCAAAGGCCTTCCTGAAGATGCTGGCTTCGTATGTTCAGGTTGAGCCGAAAGTTACTGTCGGCACCGATTTCGTCAAGTTGAACGGACTGCCGCGCGAGCAGCAGGAGCGCCGCTTGCGCGAGCTTGATCGTCGAGGCCGCACGATCGACGCGGTTTATATCGCGAGAAATCTCTACTCGCTCGATTTGAGCGGTGCGACAAAATTCATAGATACCCTGCGGGAAGGGTCACAATCCTAATGGAAATCGCGACACACTATCTCGAAGAAGCTCGCCGCCAGTTACGCGGTCACAAACGTATGGGTGAGGCCGCAATGTCCCAGCTGCGCGACCAAGACTTTTTCGTCACACTTGATCCGGAAGCAAATTCAATTGCCATTCTGGTCAAACATCTCGCGGGAAACATGCGCTCCCGCTTCACCGACTTCCTCACCAGCGACGGGGAGAAGCCAGACCGCTTCCGCGACCGCGAGTTTGAAGTCAGTGCAGCAACTACGCGCAGCGAAGTGATGGCATGGTGGGAGGAAGGCTGGAGTTGCGTCTTCGCCGCGATCGACCCACTGCAGCCGGAAGACGTCATGCGAGTCGTCACCATTCGCGGTGAAGAGCACACAGTTCTGCAGGCCATCAATCGCCAGATCGCCCATTACGCCCAACACATCGGGCAGATCGTTTTGCTTGCCAAGCATTTCCGATCGAGCGAATGGAACACGCTCACCATTCCACGTGGCAAGTCTGAAGAGTTCAAAACGGTTGCGCCCAAGGCTCACAAGCCTACCACCTGACGGTTTCGATCGAACGTTCGATCTATCAAGGCTCTCACTGCCTCTTCGAATTCTTCTCCAGTTCAGTCTTTTCTGCACGCGGCCAGACCGGAGAGACCAGTTCAGTGCGCCAGATTGGCCCCCCCATGTAAGAGAGCGTTTCTGACTTCACAAACGTCGGCGCCTCCCCGCTGATAATCCAAATGTGCGAATCGGGCGGCTGCTTGCCGATTAATGGCGCCACCAGACCTGCCAGACCACCGATATCTACCTTGATCATGTAGTGAAGGGCCTCGCGGCGAGAGCCAGCCAGCATGAATGGTTCCTTCTCATGAGAACTGATCGAGAGCTTCACGATGCGTGGCTTCGGAGTCGCGACCACTACTGATAACTGTGGAAGCTGAGCGTCAGGATTCACGTTTTTCAGCAGTGTCAAGACCAATCCGTTGGCAATCTCTGGTGGCAGCTTTAGATGTTCGTTTTCAGTCTTCTCATTCCCCTTGTCATCGATATAGTGAACAGTTACCTGCCCGTTGGCGGGTACGACCATATCTATCGGCTGCGGAAACGTAGGCCCCTTCTGCACCAGGTGATCACTGACCAGTGAGAAGTATCGGCCCTGCGAAAAGACAGTTGTTTCATCCTGTAGCGATCCGTCCTTGAAGTGATAAACGAGTCTCATGGTGACCTGGCTGCCGCGAACTACCTCAGTCAGGTCGCCTACTGCGATCTGCGCGCCATCGAGCGTGCTGAGCACAAGAAAGCCGTGAGTCAATCCTTCTTTGTAACGAACCGCAATTCGTTGCGCCATCATCATGCGGCACAAAGAACACAGAAGCAACAACGCAGCAAGAAATCGTGTCATCACCAGACCGTTCGCCTACCGGCGCAACAAAGCTTCGATGCTTTTGACTGTTGTGGCGAATACCACCCGACGCGTTTTTTGCAGTTTGTTGACAGGCGTATGATGGCGCGCTTGGACTGGATGAGCAGAGAATGGCAGCTAGCTCGCCAAATGGACGATCCCGAACTGGAAACAGTCAAGGTTTGCTTTGGCTTTAGCTCATGTTGCGCGCCGCTCGCCAGATTCTTTCCAGAGTTTTTTCTTTTCCAAGTACTTCCAGCGTCTCGAACAACGGCGGGGCATTCTTTCGGCCGCAGACCGCGACGCGGATTGGCTGAAACATCTGTCCGGCTTTCAATCCAAGTTCCTGGGCGGCAGCGCGGAGAGCATGATCCAGAGGATCGTGTTTGAACTCTACATTCGGCAAGACCGCTTGCGCTTTTTCAAGCGCCCGCTTCGCCATCGCCAGGTCGCCCTTTTGAGGAATAAGTTCGACAGGGTCATAAGGTGGAAGTTGATCGACAAAAAAGAAGTCGGCCGCCGTCAGGACTTCGCGGAGAAGTTTGATGCGCTCGCGAATTAGAGGTGTGATTTGCAGCATCTTCTCCGGCGTGACATTAAACCCGGCTTCATGGACAATCGGGAGCAACCGATGGCTAAGATCTTCTACGGCTAAACCTCGAATGTGCTCCGCATTCAACCAAACTGCCTTTGGATCAAAAGTTTCTTCAGGAGTTGTGGCAGGCTCTTTGAAATTCACCACGGCATTTGCGCGGTTGATCCCTTCGAGGGAAAAAATATCGACCAACTCTTGCTGGTTCATTTTCGTTCGATCATCTTTCGGAGACCACCCAAGCAAGCACAGAAAGTTGATAAATGCCTCGGGGAGAAATCCCGCATCACGATAAGTCGTGACGCTGACCACCGGCCCATGACGGCGCTTGGAAAGCTTGGTCCCGTCGGGAGCGACCAGCAGCGGCAGGTGCGCGAATTTTGGCGGAGTGTACCCCGCCGCCTCGAAAATCAGCACATGCTTGAAAGTATTCGAAAGATGATCCTGGCCGCGAATAATGTGGCTGATGCGCAGATCGGCATCATCGGCGCAGGAAGCGAGGTGGTAGGTCGGATTGCCATCCGACCGCAGCAGCGCGAAATCCTCTATGTCAACTCCGGCTTTCACCTGCTCGCCGTATACAGCATCGGTGAAGCGAACAACCTGTCCGTCTCGTGGCACACGAAAGCGCAGAGCAAAAGGCTCTCCGGCTGCCGCACGGCGGTCGCTCTCCTCACGAGACATCTCGCGCATCCCAGGATTGAAAAGCCACGTTCCCTGCGCGCCTGACTTCTCACTGTCGCCGGTATGAGCAGGCGTGAAATCGCGGTAGGCGAGTCCCTTCTGAAAAATCGCGTTAGCCATCTGCCGATGCAGGGCCCCGCGGTCGGACTGCTTATACTGCTCGTCCCAGCCCAAACCCAGCCACTTCAGTCCTTCGAAAATCGAGTTCACGGAGGCATCGGTATTTCGTTCGACATCGGTATCGTCGAGCCGCAGGATCATCGTTCCGCCGTTGTGACGGGCATACAGCCAGTTGAAGATAAACGTGCGAGCGCTGCCCACGTGGAGGAATCCCGTTGGCGACGGGGCAAAACGTACACGCAGGTTGCGTGGGGCAGAATCTGGCGGGTTAGACATGGAATGGACTGAACCTTGATGGTACGGGCGCAGAAAACAGACCGTCAAGCTCACCTTAACGGCGCTTTTCGTGCAACCCTTTGATTCTCATTGAAATCGAAGGCGGCCAATGTACTTAAAACCTGTTGTATTCGGGCGTTTCAGTGTGAAAACATCTGTGTAGCCTTCCCCTCCGCTGGCGAACCCGCGAATTCGCGGCCATGGAATTGGTGTCTGCTCTATGAATGGCGTTGTCATTTCGACAGCAGTGATCCCGGGCTTTGTCTCCGTCCTGCTGTTCCTTGTCTTCACATACCTTCACGAGCAGAGTCGCCAGCCGTACTTCCGGGCGTGGCAACTGGCCTGGGCGGCGTACTCGCTGCATTACGTTCTCGACACATTCCCCTCATCCTCGGTCGCTTTCTTCGTCAGCCAGCTCTTTCTGGTAGCGATGGCTCTCTGCGTGTTTGTCTCTACGCGCCTTATGCGTGGGCCGTCCCATTTTCGCTGGTACGACGCGGCGGTCGGCGCCGGAGGCGTGATCCTGGCCTTACTCACCCTGCGTGGACACATTGTGGATGGAGTATTCCGGCCGGATGTTCAGCCCGCGATTCAGTTGGGTATCGGGCTGGCCGCGATCCTTCTTTATTCTTCGGCAGTGTTCTACGTGAACGGACACAAACGCGGTTCGCTCGCGTTTCAGGCGCTTGCATTCGCTCTTGCACTCTGGGGCGTTTTGATGGGCGTTGGCCAGATCCAAAATCCACTGATGGAGATGGCAGGCAACGCGAGCCGGCTCTTCGGCCCCGTTCCGCAGTTGCTGTTGGGCATCGCCATGGTGATGGTGCTGTTTGAAAACCAGCGCAACGCAGTGCAGGAGAACACTCTCGCTCTCTCGACTCTGGGAGTGGACCCTCGCCAATTACTATTCGCGGAAGACCTCGTAACGAGTATGCAGGCTGCATTGCAGCGCCTAAGAAGCGCTGTGCCAATTGATTGCGCCGCCATTGTAATTAATGAGCGCTGGCGCGGGCTATTGCCGTCCGTGCAGCAGAATTTTCCGGAAGGATTTCTCGAAGAGCTGGAAGAGACCGGTGCTGGCGACTACATCAGCGAACTCGCGTACCGCAACAGCGGCATCTTCACCGCTCACGATGTCGCCGACATGACAGAACCGCTGCCCGTGGGGACGAAAGGAACCTTCGCGGAGTTCAAGCGCATACTGACCGGAGCGGACATTCGACATTTGACCGCCGTAAACCTTCAGACCCGGGAAAACAATTTCGGGGTCATTCTCTTCCCACACGCGGAACGGCGGGCCTTCGGTTCCTCGGGGCCCCGGCTCATGGTAGGTCTCGCGCTCCAACTGGGACTAACCCTCGAGAATTACGTCGTTACGCACGATGCGCATCGGCGGACAAAGGAATATGAACTCCTCACCGAAATCGGCAAGGCTATCAGTTCGCGGCTCGACCAGGACGAAATTCTTCGCACGATTCAGATTGAACTAGGCCAAATTTTCGATACCAGCCATTTCTACATCGCGTTTGAAGAAGTCGACGAGATCCGCTTCGAGCTGGAGGTTCGAGACAATCGCGTCCTGGCGAAGCGCACACGTGAAATTCGCAACGCCTTCACGGAATATGTCATTCGCACGGGTGAGCCGCTGCTGATTCGTTCGGATCTGGAAACCGCCCGGCAGAAGCTGGGAATCACGCATGTTCCCAAGCGCCCGGCGAAATGCCTGATTGCCGCGCCTATTTTTCTGAATAACAAATCGTGCGGCATCATGGTCGCGATGAATCCCGACCGCGAGTTCGTGTTCGAACAACGCGATCTCGATGTTCTGGTGACGGCGGCTGGCCAGGTATCGGTTGCTGTGGAGAACGCCCGCTTGTTCGCCGAAGAACAGCGGAGGTCACGGCAACTCGCTTTTTTGAACAACATTTCTCGTACCGCAATTTCCAGCGACGATCCCGTCCACATGCTCGGGCAGATCGCCAGCGAAATTCAGAAGAATTTCAGCTTTGACCACATTGGGATCGGCCTGCTCGACTACGGCACAAAAGAAGTCGAGATCAAGGCGGAAGCCGGCACCACGGCTCACGCTATGGGCAAGCGCATTCCGCTCGGGACCGGCATTCTGGGCCGTGTTGCGCGAACCGGCGAACGGGCACTCGTGCAGAACGCTTTGCCCGGAAATCTTACGGGCATTTTGCCAGACTCCCGGGCTGTGCTCTGCATTCCGATTACGTACGGCGATTCGCTGCTTGGCGTCCTGAATATTGAGAGCCGTGACGAGAGTGCATTCTCGCCGCAGGATGTTCTCATCCTGAACACGCTTGCCGACCTGCTCTCCACTGCCTTGCACAACGCGTTCGTCTTCCAAAAGCTGCAGCAGCAATCCATCACCGATGGACTGACCGGCATCAAAACGCGGAGGTTCTTCTGGGAAGCGCTGTCAGCGGAGTGGAAGCGCGCATCGCGTTCAGGGCGCCCATTCTCGGTCGTTCTGATCGATCTCGACAAATTCAAAGAAGTAAACGACAGTATGGGGCACTTTGAAGGCGACCTGGTCCTGGCGCGCGTCGGCCGTCTGCTCGAGCAGAAATCCCGGCAGTCGAACGTTGTCGCGCGGTACGGCGGAGACGAGTTCATCGTTCTAATGCCCGAAACGGGCGCGGAACAGGCGCAGGTGCTGGCAGAACGTTTGCGGCAGTGGCTGGCGAGCGATCCGATGTTGGCCGAGCACAATATCACCGGCAGTTTCGGCGTAGCCAGTTTTCCCATGCATGGCTTTTCCATCGAAGACATTATTCGTGTTGCCGACGCCGGCATGTACGTCTCAAAGCGCTCAGGCGGAAATCTCGTATCGACGGCGCAGGAGTTCGTCGAAGGCCAGGACTTCGCGCGCCAGAGGCAACAGATTTCTGCGTACATCGAAGGCTTCCTGCAGCGCGAGCACAACGGGCCCGAGCAGCTGGAAGAACTCTATTCCACGCTCTACAAGCTATGCGGAGGCGACCAGGGTTGCAACGTTCCTCTCTTGAAGGAGGCGATTGAGTCCCTGAGTCGAGCCGCCGAATCCCGCGAATTGCAGAGCGCAGGACATGGCGATCTTGTCGCCCGCTACAGTGAAGTGATCGCTCGCGCGTTGGGTCTTTCCGCGGAAGAGACCGCCGACCTCGTCTATGCCGCTCGCGTGCATGATGTCGGCAAGATATTTATTTCCGAGCGTGTCCTGAACAAGCCCGGACCGCTTAACGATGAAGAGTTTTACCAAATCAAGATGCATCCCCACATCGGAGCCGAAATCGTCGGAACCATCCCTCATTCCGACATGATGAGAGAAGCAATTGAACATCATCACCAGCGCTTTGATGGTTCCGGGTATCCCGATGGACGGCGCGGCGAACAGATCCCGCTCTGGGCGCGCATTATCGGTCTGGCCGATGCCTACGCGAACATGGTGACAGAGCAGTCATTCTCGGCGGCTCGCACTCCCGATCAGGCTCTCGAGGAACTCGTCCACATGAGCGGCACGCGCTTTGACGGCATGTTGGTTCGACTGCTACTCCGGGGCCTGAAGGCAGAACGCTCGTCCACCGGCAGTGGAGTCTAATCATCCAGCGTCGCCTTACACTTCATTCACACTGTTCGATCCGCTGACGAATGCTGTAGCCTAGTCAGCTATGTCGATCCCTCTTTCGCTCTCTGGAAAAGTCGCTCTAATCTCTGGCGGATCGCGAGGCATCGGCGCCGCCACCGTGCGCATGTTCAGCGCGGCTGGGGCCAACGTGGCATTCAGCTATCGAAATGCACGGGCTCAAGCAGAGGCGCTGGCCGACGAGTGCGGAGCCGACGTCTGCTTTCCGATCGCTGCTGACCTGAACACTCCCGAAGCCGCAGGCAACTGCGTTCTGCAGGCTGTCAATCGGTTTGGGCGTCTCGACATTCTGATCGCGAACCACGGTGTGTGGCCCGTCGCAGATGTGCCAATCGACAAAATGGCAGACGAGCAATGGCGATCCAC
>DATJWZ010000187.1:0-3997 GCA_035500795.1 Candidatus Eiseniibacteriota bacterium
TGGCACGACCAATGATTCCCCCACCGCTCAAGTTTCGCGATGAGAAGCGCCGATATGGGGTGACCGGCAGCAATCCGCGTGAATGGGAACCGACTCTATGAGTGCTTAGTGGTGGAGAGTTTACGTTACGAGGCCATTACAGTCAGATGTATGGTCCGCCGCCGAACTGCAAGAGGTTTGAAGTTCGGCGAAGCTCATGGATGACTGGATTGGCACTCCTAGCTAGCTAGCTCTTGCATGGCGAACTCTGCGGATGCGATATCCAGTACGTTCTGGAGATGTCGCAGCCGAACGTATCGCGGCACCTCACGTACCTGAAGAATTGTGGCTTGGTGTTGGACCGCCGCGACGGCCCCCGCATCTTCTATCGACTGGCCGAGGCTAGGTCTGGAGGCAAAAAACAGCTTCTTCGGCAGGCCTTCAAAGGCGAGGAGATTCTTCAGGAAGACACGCGCAATCTGAAGGAAGCGATCCAGTCGGGTTCCTGTACGCGGAGTGAGTGGCGGCCCTACTCGGCATTAGCAGGGGCACGGAGCGAAGGTCGAGCGTGAAAGCGCAGACGGAGAGTTTACGGCATTTACGGCAGCACCGATGGCAATGGCCACAGCCCCGAAGCGGTTGAACTTGCTTTGAGCGCTTCTATCTGACGCTGTGGGTCGGAGGTTTACGCTTGACCCTGGAACCAATTCCAGGGTGTAAGCTCGAATCGAGAGGACGGTTCGATGCGCTCTGGGGAACTAGCCCGGCTGACTGGTATCAGCACTGACACCTTAAGGCACTACGAAAGACTAGAGCTGCTGCCGAAACCGCCGAGGACAAGCGGCGGCTATCGAGACTATCCTCCCGACGCGCTGGAGCGGGTTCGCTTAATTCGGCGCGCTATGAGCGTCGGCTTTTCACTGCCTGAGCTGACGACAATTCTAAAGATGCGGGATGGCGGAGTGCCTCCCTGCCGTCGAGTACAAGCCATCGCGGAGTCAAAGCTGCAACAAGTCAAGCATCAGATCCAAGACCTTACTGAAATGCGCGATCATCTCGACGCGCTGCTGAGGGATTGGAAAGTCAAGCTGGCTCGTACACGAAAGGGAGAACCGGCACGGTTGTTAGAGACTGTGCCGCGAGAATTCACGCGAGCCGGCCTGCGCTCGCCCCTAACGAAGAAAAGACAGGAAGAACCGCCGCACGTGAATGGTTGCGGTCCCAATCGCTCCTTCAACGGGAGGCTCTCAACATGGGTAAAACCAAGGCAATTTTGAACAGCGCCATCGTTCTCTACTTTTTGATCTGCTTTGAAATCCTGATCATGATCAGCCCCTTCGCGGGCTTCTTCTATTCCGCATTCAATCCGGTTCTGCTGGGCTTAGCAAAATTCCGGGCCACGAAATGGCTCAGTGCGTTCTTCTTCACCCACATGGTTGTGCCGCCCAATGCGCCCTTGAAGGTCGTGCGTGTGATGGGCTCGATCTTGTTCTTGGTCGGCATTGCCATCTTTCTCATTTGTGCAATTCAGGTTTATTCGCACAAGTTCCTAAAGAAAGGGGCTGTTCTGAAAGGACTGTATCGCTGGATCAGACATCCCCAATACCTCGCGCTCGCGATTGCGGGCGTCGGCCTCGCAATCCTCTGGCCCCGGTTCATCGTTGTGGTTTTGTGGCTCGCGATGGTTTTGGTTTACCACGCCTTGTCTAATGACGAGGAGCGGCGCATGCTCGGGCAGTACCCGGCCTACAACGATTACATGCGACGAACGGGTATGTTCCTGCCGAAATCGTTTGAAAGCTCGGTGGCGTTCACAAACATCGCTGGTAAGGTCTCCCTGTTTGTGCTGATTGCGATCTGCTCAATCGGAGGGGCATTTCTCCTGCGGGAGTACACGGTAAAGCATCTTCCGCTTTGGACAGGGTCGAACGTGGTCGCGCTCGCAGTGCTGCCCGAAGATGAGCCGATGATGCAGCACAGGATGCCGGAAATCCTCAAGATGGACGAGGTTCGTTCCCGACTGAACGGCAACGAGTCATATATCGCTTATTTTCTGCCGACGAACTACGTCATGCAGGGACTGATTGCCGACACCGGCGGCGATTGGCAACTCTATAAGCGCCATCACTCAATCGGCAGGTTTACAGACTGGATTTTTCACCCCTTCAGCCACCTGGGAGGAGCACAGCATTCCGCCTTCGAGCCTACACAGCATTCCGAACACAGCATGCTTGCTGGTTCGGTGAGACGACTCATCTTTCTGAAGGTATCGAACGTCGCTGTCACCAAACCAGTCGATGTGTTTGCGGTGAATGCCGTTCGGACACCCGATTTCATGGTCGATCTGGATGTGCACAGTCTGAGTGTGCTCGATCTGAAACCCCTGCCTGTGGAGACAGCTTGGGGCAGAGTGCCAACACCTGCATTCTGATTGGTGAGTGACAGTGACCGTGGCGCGCGAACCCGAAGCTGCAGAGCGACATCCTTCTCTTCTGAATCTCGCATTTGCGTTTTTGAAGATCGGCACACTCGGATTCGGTGGCGGAATGGCCATCATCGCTCTCATGGAGCGGGAACTCGTGGGGAGGAGGCGCGTGATTGAGGCGGACGAGTTCCTTCATGGAGTTGGCCTCGGCCAGCTCCTGGGACCATTTGCCGTGAATACCGCGCTGTTTGCCGGTTACCGGCTATACGGAACTCTTGGAGGACTGGTTTCGGCGTGTGCTTTCATGGCGCCGTCACTTGTACTGGTCCTCATTCTTTCGTGGCTGTATTTCTCCTATCACGCGATTCCAGCGTTGCAGAGCGCGGTCGCGGGACTCGGTCCGGTGGTAATCGCCCTGATATTGAGCGCAGCCTGGTCGATGGGCAGGAAAGCGTTCCGATCATGGATTACTGTGCTTTTGTGTGCGGCGGCGACGATCGCCGGACTGTACAGAATCAATCCTGTCTATGTCCTCGTTGCGGCTGGGATCCTCGGTCTGGTACTCAGTAAGCGTCTCGGTGTTAATGGCGCTCCGCCCGTAGTTGATGAACCCAAGGCACCTTATGTGAGCAAGGAATTGGGCGCGGGCATTTTCTTGTGGCCTCTTTCGCTTCCTGCGGCAGCCGGAGGCGCGTCGCTCGTGCAACTCTTCTTTACGTTCTTCACAATAGGGCTTGTCTTTTTCGGCGGCGGTTTCGTCCTCATCCCTGTTCTGCACCAGACTCTTGTCGTGAGGCTCGGTTGGCTCAGCCCTCAGGAATTCATCGACGGCGTTGCCATCAGTAATCTCACGCCAGGACCGATCTCCGTGTTGGCGACCTTCGCTGGCTATCGACTCCGGGGCATAGCAGGAGCGCTGGCTGCGACTGCCGCCCTGTACTTCCCGGCCGTAATCGTGATGCTCATACTGTGCCGTCAATATGAACGCTTGAAGAGCCGCAGAGAGACGCAGGCATTCCTGGCAGGGGTCGCTCCTGCGGTCATTGGTCTGGTGTTGAGCACCGCCATGCTTCTGGCTTCCGGAACCATGCATTCCTGGCGGGCGTTCGCCTTTACGAGTCTTGCGCTGCTGCTTCTGATTCGGTGGAGATTGCACCCAGCTTTGATACTCGCTCTGGGCGCAGTGGCCGGTACCGCAGGTATACGCCCGTAGTCCGCCTGTATTCGTGTGGCTCGAACGCAACACGAGCTCGAAGTGAGGGCGTGGTGCAGCGCTCGTAAGCTTGCCAACTCCCCTGTTGACGATCCAGAAACTACCCAGGAGTTCCCCGATTAACCGCCAAAATCTGGAAGCGATTTCACCTGACGGATTGCAATAAACGCTGGGATTCGCACTATCGGCTATGCCGAGTTATTTGTGCTGTTCTGCCGTCTTCTTGGCGCCCATGTGGTTGCCGAACAAAGTAGTTGGCGCTTGTCACATCCTGACATCCGGCAATCCCTCTGCGAAAAACCACCGCTTACGAGAAAATATCATCGAGGAGTATGCGACCGACCGGTCGCGTCTATCGCGCTCAAGTGAATCCGCGCGAT
>DATJWZ010000188.1:0-1546 GCA_035500795.1 Candidatus Eiseniibacteriota bacterium
ACCAGCTATTTCCGAGTTTGATTGGCCTTTCACCCCTAGCCACAGCTCATCCCCGACTTTTTCAACAGGCGTGGGTTCGGCCCTCCAGTGGGTGTTACCCCACCTTCAGCCTGGCCATGGCTAGATCACTCGGTTTCGGGTCTTCCGCCGGCGACTGAACGCCCTGTTCAGACTCGCTTTCGCTCCGCCTTCGCCTATCGGCTTAAGCTTGCCGCGAACGGAAACTCGCTGACCCATTATACAAAAGGTACGCCGTCACTCCAGAAGGAGCTCCGACTGCTTGTAGGCATCCGGTTTCAGGTCTCTTTCACTCCCCTCATCGGGGTGCTTTTCACCTTTCCCTCACGGTACTTGTCCACTATCGGTCACCAGGGAGTATTTAGGCTTGGAGGGTGGTCCCCCCATGTTCAGACAGGATTTCACGTGTCCCGCCTTACTCAAGTCCCCAATCATCGCCTTCGCATACGGGGCTATCACCCATCTTGCCGGACTTTCCAGACCGTTCTGCTAATTTTGAATGAGGCATTGGCCTGCTCCGCGTTCGCTCGCCACTACTAGCGGAATCTCTGTTGATGTCTTTTCCTCCAGGTACTGAGATGTTTCAGTTCCCCGGGTTTGCCTCGTATGCCTATGTATTCAGCATACGATCCTCTTACGAGGGGGTTTCCCCATTCGGATACCCATGGATCAAAGCCTGCTCGCGGCTCCCCATGGCTTTTCGCAGCGTGCCACGTCCTTCATCGCCTCCTGGTGCCAAGGCATCCACCGAATGCCCTTTTGTCGTTCAATTATCCTCACCACAGATTGAACATTGAACACATTCAACCTGCTACCCACCATGCACAGGAACCATCCATCAGTTTTCCGCTCCCCAACCTCCATTCTTAAAAATCACCGCTAGGAACAGCAATTTTTAACAACTTCAACGGCGGGGTAAAAACCAACAGCGTTTGACTGCACCGGTAGGTGAGATCACACACATGCTTCTGAACACTCGAACCACTTGCGCTTACGCTTCACGGCTTGCGCCGCTCCACGGGTCAGACAACCCAAGCACAAGAGCCCGGACCAGTTTACGCTTTCACGCAAACCAATACGCGCATCCAGATGCACCAAAACCTATTCACCCTGACAAAGAACAATTCTGCTCTTCAACAATTAAGCTGGGAGCAAACATCCAATCCTTCACAACCTCGACCTTTGCAGAAACGAAGCCAAGAAGAATCGAAACTCGAATTTCCCTGTAACAGCATCGCCCGCAGGCTTGCGCCCGCACCTCTCAACCAAACTGGTGGAGATGGACGGAATCGAACCGACGACCCCCTGCTTGCAAAGCAGGTGCTCTACCAATTGAGCTACATCCCCAGTCTTGCTCGCCGCGCCGCCCAAGGCAACGCAGCCACCAAACTAATGGTGGGCCAGGGAGGACTTGAACCTCCGACCCCACGCTTATCAAGCGTGTGCTCTAACCAACTGAGCTACTAGCCCAAGAGTTTAAGTCCGCATCGGTTCGGAACACTAAAGTTCCAACCGCTGTTACAGGAAA
>DATJWZ010000189.1:0-11246 GCA_035500795.1 Candidatus Eiseniibacteriota bacterium
CAAGTACAACAAGAGCGACGACCTGATGCGAATTTCAATGGACACCGCCGAGATTAGCCAGCCGGGAGATTTCAATATGGTCTTCGGTCACATGGCTCCCAAGCAGTGCAATCTACGCGTTTACGAGGGCAAGAACGCCGCCTGGGCGGAATTCCATGAGAAGTGATTGATCGCGTGCGTGGAAGACGGCCTGCAGTCGGCATGCATCCTTGATCCGCATGCCGCTTCCACGGACGAGGCACTCGTTCTTCGTGGTGAGCGAATCCTCTTTCGATAAGATCTCATCATGCCACTGATGATGGGAGGCCTGCGGCGACTTGCTGTTTCCCAAAGCCTGTTTCCACCAACTACGCTGAAGCGGGCTCTGCATCGGATGCAGTTTGTGCAGGCGGATCCGATTCGTTCACCGGCGCGTGCGCAGGACCTCACTCTGCGACACCGCGTGAAGGACTACCGTGCCGGCGATCTCGAGCGGCGGTACACGAAGCTCGGCGTCGAGGAAGACTTCTTCATTAACTACGGCTTCGTCACGCGAGAGCTGCAAGCCTTGATGCATCCTCGGTCGGAGACTGGTGTACCGGCAGCGGGAGGCATGCCATGGCCCGCTGCCCGCCGCAAGAAGGCGCAGATGATCCTCGATTTTGTACGCGAGCGCGGCGTAGTGCATCCGCAGGAGGTTGATAAGCACTTCGCCCATGGAAAAGTAACGAATTACTGGGGAGGCCGCTCGAATGCAACAACACAATTATTGGACCAGATGCACTACGGAGGGCTGCTGCGAGTCGTGCGGCGCGAATCGGGAATCCGGCTATATGCGGTGCACGCCCACGCTGCCGCAACCGTGGACGAAGCCGAGCGCCACAGGCGTCTCGACTGCCTGGCCGATGTTGTCATTGAAATCTATGCTCCTCTGCCGCTTCGAAGCCTGCGTTTTGTGTTGCGGCGATTACGATATGCGGCGCCGCAGTGGGAAGAAGAGATTTCGGGAGTGATCGAACGAGCGAAAACGAGACTGGCGAACGAGAAGGTCGACGGAACTGACTGGTACTGGCCTGCCAAGTGGAAAAAGGTCGGCGAGTCGGATGACTCAGTCAGACTGTTGGCACCGTTCGATCCTGTCGTGTGGGACCGCTGGCGCTTCGAGATGCTGTGGGGGTGGACATATCGCTTTGAGGCCTATACCCCGGTGGCGAAAAGAGTGCGCGGCTACTATGCGATGCCTCTGCTGTGGCGGGACCAGGTCATCGGATGGGGCAACCTGACCGTCCGAGGTGGTTCATTAATAACGGACTTTGGCTATGTCTCTACGCCTCCACGCGGCCCGGAATTTCTCAGAGAGTTGGATAGGGAATTGGAGCGGCTGCGTAGGTTTTTGCGCCTGGGGTGAAGTCTGGAATCTTGCAGCCATGAAGATTCCGGGCAGAGCCGCATTCGATTTAACCCGTCGGCTCTTGCTCAGCTCCGCGGAACAGCGCTCGCAAGGCGCGAATCACCAGCCGCACAAGCACAACAATGACCACAACGAGCCCCAGCGCCAAGCCTCCTCCTACATAAGGATGCTTTGCTGCCAGCCATGTCAATCCGACAGCCAGAACATCTTCCCCAACGCTTAAGCTGATGTTCGACAGCGGTTCGGGCGAGGGTGTGACGGCAGCCCGAGCTGCGGTCTTGCCGCCGTGAGCGATCAGCGCGACCGCGGCTCCCAACAGGGCGGCGAGAAGTTGATGTCCCGGGGAGAGTTGACTGGTTGCGCGATATGCAATCAGTCCCGCAACCGGGACTCGAATAAAGGTGTGCAGCGCATTCCAGATCAGGTCGAACGCCGGTACTTTGTCGGCGAAGAATTCAATGGCAAACAAGGCCGCACTGGCGCCGATCACCGGCCAGCCTCCCAGAAGTTGCAAACCAGGTGGAAGCGGAAGGTGTCCGAAGCGGGCCAGCAGTCCAAGAACCGCCACAGTCGCATAGAGATTCAGGCCCGCCGCGAAACCAATCGCAACCAGGAGAGCAAACAGTTCGGTAGGCGGGATTTTGAGAACGTCAAGCATGAATGAGGCGCAAAAGACGGATTCGCCAAAAGCAAAAGGGTCGCTGTGAAGCGACCCTTAAACTAGCTGATGAGTGATTAGAGCGTCGACTCAATCTCGAAGCCCCAAGCTTCAAGAAGGGGTTCAGGAATGTACTTCGAGTTCTTGTTACGCCGAGCCCACTCGCGCAGCCGGGTCGACCGCAGATACTGGTCAGGCGTTAGTTTGTACTCCCGCACAACCTGCTCAAATTCGGTGATAGTCGGGGTGATCGGCCCGATCGGTTCGGGCTTGCCCCAGTTCGGATTTCCGCGTCGCTTTGCCATTGAACGATTGCCTTTCCACGTAGGGGGATCAGACTGCCAAAAATGCCTCTAACTATAAGATTCTCCAACCTGGTTTGAGGATTCCACGAATCGCTGGAGTTCCTCACGCAGAACTCTCCTCCCGACCTCGAAACAGCTGCCAAAACCTGAGTTGGAAACCACGTATCTTAGCTGCAAATATCTTCAAAGTCAACGAGAATTCGAGTAGAAGAACACGACGATTTTTCTGTAACTAACAGAAATAATGCGAGTTAGGCACTCATCTTTTCATGGGCTGACCGTCAGGAAGCGAGATTGTCGGTGTCGGGTTGCGGACTAGTGAACACAGCGTTACGGACGTAATCTCGCAGAGACTTGAAGGGTTGAATGAGCTCCCCGACAGACCTAGAGTTGCAATCAGGGGCGTGGTTGTCCGGATGTATCAGTGTGGATTGGCTCTGATGCGGATGGCTGCTGCTGCATTGCATCGATTATGGGTTTGAAATCGTTATTGCTGTGCTCGGACGAGAAAATTGTCCGTGTCTTGCGACGCGTCATGGGGGACCTCGATATTGACGTCGAGTTGTGTCCCAATTCCGAGACCGCGCTCCGGAAGTTGACTCGCCAACGGCTTGAGGCCATCGTTGCCGACCTTTCCGACGATGGGGCGATAGAGGTTCTGAAGAGCGCTCGCAATGCCCCGTGTAACAAGCAGGCCGTTGCCGTAGCGATCGTCGAGCCCATCGTCGGTCTGAAGGCAGTGTTTGAGATTGGCGCCCATTTCGTCCTCTATAAGCCCGTTTCCATCGAGCGCGCGAAATCGAGCTTCCGTGCGGCGCGTGCCCTCATGAAGAGCGAGCGCCGCCGCAATGCCCGAGTCTCGGTCCAGATCCCGGTTGTGATGCGCAGTCCTGAGGCTGGCGCGAACATGAAGGTAAACAGTGTCGACCTGAGCGAGGGCGGCATGGCGATCGCGCTGCCCGGCCGCCGTCGGCCTACCGGACGCTGGCAACTGGCTTTCACTCTTCCGGGCACATCGAAGGAATTGGAAATCTCAGCCGAATTTGCCTGGGAAGGCTCACGCGCTCAGGGAGGTCTGCGATTCGTGCAGCCTTCCACGGAAGCCGCGTTTAGTCTGCGGGAATGGCTGAAGCAGAATTCTCCTGACGCAGAACAGGACGATCCGCCAATCCGCTGCCAGTTAACCGACTTGAGCCTGGGTGGATGTTATCTCGAAATCTCATCGCCGTTTCCCTCATCGAGCCGCGTCACACTTTCGATGAAAGCGCGCGAGTTCGAGGTTCGCGTTCAGGGAGTGGTCCGGGTGATGCATCCAGAGAAGGGCATGGGCGTCGAGTTTACCCAGAAAACGCCGGAAGACCGGGCGGCCCTCGAGAAATTTCTTCAATTGTTGACCGAAAATCGTGGACTCATGCCAGAACTCCTCGTGCAGCCAGATGGGCTCGAAAGCGAACCGCCGCACAATAGACAACTCGATCCGACGGAAGATCCCTTACTTCAGTTGTTCTATGGCGAACCGGTAACCGTCGAGGCCTTTCAGGAAGCTCTGCGCAAACAGCGCGCCACCCCGGCAGCAGAAACCGAATCACGCGCCACGGGCGCCCACGCCTAAGCTTGTCCCCACGCGAAATCAGTGACTATGCTCGCTCGCGGGCGTTCCGTCGGACCAATCTGCCACCATGACTGCGAACACAAGAATCGGCGGAAGCCCTTCAGTTTCCGATTGTTCCTTCTGCGAGCGGAACCAGTAGGGACTGTCCACAACCGGTGAGCCCGCCGCGCCCGAACCCCAATCTTTAGCGTTCTTCACGGGAGTAAAAAACATGAGATGAGGTCCGTTGTGGTTCCCTTGGTCTGTCAGATAGGCCGATTTCGACATCATGTATGCCATCGCGCCGTTCTCTAGCTCCGGCAGTCGTTTCTTCTCGAATGCTGCTTTAATCGCCGATACGATCTCCTCCTTCGGACGGCCCGCCATCACCATCCTGGTGCGCAGATTAGCGATCGGCAATATCGAACGCGCCGCTTGCGGGTTCAGGCAATCCGCCCCTCTCACTTTCGGATTCCAGAATTCGGGCCAGTCAAACGTTCCCATCCAGCCCCGTTCCACCATACAGACGAACCCATTCTTGCCTTCGACCGCCGTCTCGTAACCCTGGCGCCCCAGCACCAGGACAGTCGCATCGCGAGATATCGACTCGGGAGCGGCACTTCGTGCCAATTCAATCTCAGCTTTTCTCTCCATCAGATATTGATCCACCGCTGCCATTTTCGGATAAATATCCGCCTGCGCCGCGGCTCTCGGCATACCAAAGATGCCAATGAGCATGACCACTACAAAGACAATCCCGAGTTCGGTTCTTCGGTTCATACTTTGCTCCTACGAATGCCATTCGCTCCGAAGCCGCGCTTCTGCGTCCCCCTTCGGCGTCTTAGTTCTGTGTCGCAACCTTTTCCAGCAAAAAGTGTGTCGCGTATTCCGAAGCCTTGCGCTCGGTTACGCGAAATCCGAGCGCATGCAGGTCCAGACCGTGTAGCAGCGCCTCGCCCTGACCGAGGAGAACGGGAGACAACGCAAGATGCATGGAATCGATCACTCCGGCTTGTAGATACTGCCGTACCGTTGAGGCTCCACCCCCAATCTTGACGTCTTTGCTCCCCGCGGCTTTCCTTGCGCGTGCCAGTGCTTCGTCGATTCCGCCAGTGACAAAGTAAAACGTAGTTCCACCTTCCATAACCAGAGGCTCGCGCTCGTGGTGCGTTAGAACGAAGGTTGGCGCATGGTAGGGAGGATTGTCGCCCCACCAGCCTCTCCAGGCATCGTCTGGCCACGGGCCGCGCACCGGACCGAACATATTGCGACCGAGGATGAAGGTGCCAAAATTGTCCATCGCCCGGTGGGCGAATTCATCGTCCACATCGCCAGTAGTTCCCCCTTCCTCCCCGTGCATTGAACAGAAGCTTTTTGTATGAAAGAACCACTGAAAAATCTCCGGCCCGCGCTTGCCAAGTGGATCATTGAGGCTCTGCTCGATCCCGGCACCGAAACCGTCCAGCGAAAGGCTAAATCCCGCCACACGAACTGCTGACATTTCTCGTCCTCTCTTCAACGTTATTACTTGTTTCTTCACGCTTCGATCTAACCCGCCTGGCAAGCATGAGTGCTGCCAGGGTGGCGAGGGAATAAAGCCACCCGCTCTTCTTTGGGCCGACTTCAGCGTGCTGCGTTCTGCCGCCGGCGCTGCTCACTTGCTTTCATCATTTCGTTCAAGTCCGCCGCTGGACGAATCTCGAAAATGCTGCCGAACTTCAGCGCTGGATGCTGCGTCATGAGCTGTACGGCACGATTCATATCCCGGGCCTCGAGGACGAGAATGCCGCCAAGTTGTTCCTTGGTTTCCGCATAGGGACCGTCCGTAGTTGCGACCTTGCCGTTCTTCCAAGAGATGGTCAAAGCGGTTTCCGCGGGCTGAAGTGCCTCTCCGCCGGCAAAATGCCCATTGGCGCGCAGATGGTCGTCATATTCGAAGCATGCGTCGAACATGGCGTGTTGCTCGTCTTCACTCATGGCCTCATGCTTGTCTTTGTCGTAGTACCCCAAACAAATGTATTTCATTATTTTTCTCCTCAGTATTCTTCTTAGGATGAAGCCAGCACCGGTCGCAGATTCTCCCATCACTGCTTCAAGTAGCGAAGCGCAACACATCCTGATTTGAAAATCTTTGTCTCAACAAGCCGCAGTTGCAATGGCTCGCGCAGGCTGACACCATCCAATAACCGTCTTCCTTCTCCCGCAAGAATTGGCCCAACCACAAAGCGGTACTCATCTACAAGACCAAGCTTTATGAGTTGCGACGGAACATCGATACCGCCGATCAAAATATTCTTGCCTTGGTCTTGCTTCAATTTCAGGATTTCGTCGTGAAGGTCGGTACGAACAATCCTCGTATTTCCATCCGCAGCGCTGGCTAACGTTCGTGAAAAAACAATCTTGTTGACGGAGTCAAATGTCCGAGCGAATTCGTTTCCTGCTTTCGTCATTGACTGGTTTTTTGCGACTTCAGGCCAAAAAGGAACCATCAATTCGTAGGTTTTACGCCCAAAGACGAGCAGGTCGACCTCCCGTAGGAGCCGCGTAAAATATTCATGGGTTTCGTCATCAGCCAGTTGCTTTGTGTGGTCGCAGCAGCCATCCAGGGTAGTGTTGATTGCAAAGATTACATTTCTCATTGAATCCTTCTTTCCTCATGAGAGTTTGAGGCCATGCGCGCCCACTCGTCCACCCTCTCGCTCCTTCATCCTATAGTCGTCGCGCACGAGGAAAATCGACAGCAGAGGCGAACTATCTTTTTTGCAAAAGAAATTAGAAACGTTCCGGCTGTCCCACTTCGTTTGTGCATCAACCTCGTAAAAAGCCGGACGTTAACCTGTCTCTATCCGTAAAACTCGATTGCCTCGACAGATTGGCGCATGGATGGATCGTCCAGTAGCGATCAGAAAAGGTACGGCACTAGCGCGGCAGTCTGATGGGCGTAGGTCGCATATGTCTCCCCGAATTGGGAACGCATCCACTGCTCCTCCATGCGGAGCTTGGCCCAGAGCACCAGGAAGATCAGGACAAAACCGATGACCCCGCGTACCTGGGAGAGCGCAATCGCGGTGCCAAGAAACCCGGTCAGAATGCCCGTGTAGATGGGGTGACGGACCAGCGCATAGGGTCCAGTGGTTATCAACTCATGGCCCTGCTTAATGGTCACTTCACTGCTCCAGTTGCTGCCGAGGTGCTGGCGCGCCCAGACGGCGAAGAGAAGGCCGCCGACGGTAACAGCGGCTCCAATCCCGAAAGACCAGATGTTAGACGGCCAGAGCTGGTGGTAGAGCCACGGCAGCAGCGGGAGGCGAGGTATCGAGAGGAGGGCGATTACGATCAGGAAGGTGAGGGATCGCATGATGCTCGAGGCTGCTGGTTCGGTGCGCTTGGACGTTTTTGAACCGGCGGCCTTGATCCGCCAATAGACGAGAAACGCGATCCACACAGCGGGAAAGAAAGATTCAAAGAACCAAAGCATTCAGGACCTCCGGAAGTTGTAGAGGCTGAGCTCTACGCACTGCCTACCGGGCGAACAAAGGAATTCGTTAGCGAGTTGACTTGTTTCCACAGTCAACCCAACACGCAGGCCGACGATGCTGATGAGTTTGCAGTCGCCATTGTCGCTCATGCCCACATCCTACCTCGATGCGGGTTACATCCGCGGCGTTGTTCGAAGGGCGCACACTTCGTCCGGTGAACCGTAACCGCGACGGTAGGCTGGTCCGCAGACTTCATATGGCTTCAATTCGCTCCATCGCCATTCGCTGCAGGCTCGCGGGGAACCGCAGGAACAGTACAGAATCCATCCGGACAAGCCGTCCTCTCTAATTGGCACCAGATAAGACCCGTTGTTATAGGGACTCGAACCAGGCAGATATCGAGTGCGGCACCTCGGACACTCTAGACAATGACGAACACGTGGCATGAGATCACACAAGCACGCTTCGCTTTGAAACGTGAGCATGTGATGTTCCACCGGAAGAATAAATACGCGGCTCAACAGGCCAGAGATTTCGGGTTACACAACAGAGTGGCGGACTAACAAGATCCCGGGATGATCTGCAAACGGCAGAATCGCAATTCTTCTCCAACTTTTCATACACACAATGGCGAGACGTTACACAATTCAAGAATGGGAGATCAGTCCGATCAATCCGATTGACTTTCAGAGGCAATTAACATACAAACTAGTCGGTATGTTAGCAGACGAGGGAAGGCGAAGGCGCCGCGATCCAGAGCGTACACGGGAGCGCCTGCTGCAAGCGGGTTACCGGGAGGTCTACAGGACGGGATTCCAGAGCGCCAGTATCGATACGATTCTGGCCGCTACCAATGTCACCAAGGGAGCACTATACCACCACTTCGATAGCAAGGAAGATCTCGGACACGCCATCATTGAAGAGATCATCGCAAAACTCACCGTTAACAAGTGGTTGATTCCGCTGCAGCAGGGCAAGAATCCTATCGATACGTTGATCGACATTGTCCAGGCTACATCCATTCGCCCACAAGACGTAAATGGTGGCTGTCCCCTGGTCAATTTGGCGCAGGAGATGTCTTCTCTGGACGAACAATTCCGCAAACAACTGGAGAGAATCTTTCGTGATTGGCAGGGCGGCATCGCAATCGCTATGCGCAGGGGACAGTCCCAGGGCACGGTGCGCCGGGACCTGCGACCGGAGGAAACCGCCGGTTTTCTGATCGCGATGTATGAAGGCTACACCTTGCTAGCAAAGAATGCTCAAGATGCAGAGGTGTGGAATGTGGGAATCAGAAACATCGTCGGATGGCTGAAATCTCTTCGTGCGCCTCGTCAATTGCGCCGAGCCCGGCAGCATTCGATATCCAAACGGCACGTTGTTAACCGACAGCGGTGATTCGTACGCAGGAGCAACTCATGAACCTAAGAAGACTCGCAGTGGTAATGTCCCTAACTTTCGCATCAGCCCTTGGTGTGATTGGAATAACGCAAAGTCAAGCACAAGGACCGAAAACGTTGTATCCGAGCATGGCGCCGCTCGATCAATACCTCATGGCCGACCGAGATGCCGAAGTTGCTTTGGCTCGGAGCGCCGCGCCCGAAGCGATATCCCGCGACGCTAAAGTTCTGGTGCTTGGACGCCACGGATACGAAACCGCCGTCGAAGGGAACAATGGTTTTGTTTGTGTGGTCGAGCGAGGGTGGATGTCTCCTGCGAATGCTCCGGAGTTTTGGAATCCCAAAATCCGCGGCCCGATCTGTTTCAATCCTCCGGCCGCGCGATCGGTTTTGCCCGCTACTTACAAGAGAACAGAGATGGTGTTAGCAGGCCGAACGGAAACTGAAATCATCGAGGGCAACAAGGCAGCCTTCGAAAAAAGAGAATTGCCGCCACTCGAACCCGGCGGGATGAGTTACATGATGTCGAAGCAAGCGTATCTCACCGATCGCGATGATCACAACCTGGCTCACTTGATGTTCTATACGCCCGCGCTCGACGGCAAGGACTGGGGCGCCGATCTTCCCAAATCACCAGTAATGCTGAATCCCCAATTCAAAGGGGTTCAACCAATCGACGTGTTTGTTATTCCCGTGGGCGCCTGGTCCGACGGAACGTCTGCTCCGGCTATGTAAGACGCTTTGTTTGCTGCTCAACTCGTCACGATCGGTTTCGCAGAACTGCATCGAGAAGAAAGGCCAACGCAGAGGGGTTCAATCATGAGTGCCCGCGAGATTCCGGATCAGAAGGCCATCGCAAGTGAGATGTTTGTTCAACAATCGTCACTACTTCCGGTAACTCGGGTTGATGCTGCGAACCTCGTCCGACTCTTGCGACAAGTGGAGGCCATCGCAAAACGACAGCCGCCGCGAATCGCGTTCAAGGCAAAGGGTAAGATCCTATTCCTGGACTTAGCGGAGATCGTGGCCGTCGAAGCCGAAGGGAATTACGTTTGGCTGCGGCCCAATCCCAACTTGCTGCGTGAGTCCCTTTCCTCAATGGCGGAGAAACTCAAGCCCTACGGTTTCATTCGCATCCACCGCTCGGTCATCGTGAATAATTCTGCCGTTGAGGAGATCCAACCCTTACCGACGGGCGAGTACAGGCTGCGTGTCAAGGGTGGAAAGCAATATCTGGTAACCCGCACATACAAAGACAACCTCAGGGACCTTGCGCAACTGTGGATCGGCTCCGAGCGTCTTCGCGGCTAAAGCGGTGTGCTCCGGCGCCCAGACACAATCTGGTTCAGCACACTGTCATCATGAGATTGATCGGGGTATCTCAATCTGACCTTCGTTGCTTGGAATCGGAGAATGTCTCATCTGCCGGAATTCTCTCGTTCCCCCGAGTCGCTTGATTTGAAACGACACTTCAGCGAGGAGTCTGCTTTGGCTGACACTTGCTGACAATCTACACCGAGCGATATCGTTGTCGTGGAAGTGCTGTTGATATGGGCTTGGAATCAAGGTCTATGTTGCGACGATGAACTCCTACTTCTACAAGCTGATTCGACGGGCGGGCATGATCGTGCAAGGCCGGCTGGCTTGTTTCGAGACAGCAGTGCAGATGGTGAAGGGCAAGAGCGGCATTGAAATCGGCGGCCCGAGCCAGGTATTCCGAACGGAGTGCCAACTCCTGCCGGTTTACGACGAAGTTGGGTCCTTGGACAACTGCGACTTTTCCCGAACCAACACATGGGCGGCGCATTCCGAGGACTTCGTGTTCAGTCAAGATCATTCACCGGGCAAGACCATATTCGCGGAGGGGTCAAATCTGAGCGTCGTCCCGGATCATCAGTACGATTTCATTCTCTCGTCTCACAATCTCGAGCACTTCGCCAATCCGGTCAGGGCGCTTAAGGAGTGGCAGCGCATCTTACGTCCAAATGGCGGTTTGATACTGGTGCTGCCTCACTACCGGTTCACGTTTGATCACCGCCGCTTGCCGACACCTGTGGCTCACATGGCCGAGGATTATTCTCGCGGAACGCAAGAGGACGACTTGACTCACCTCGATGAGATTTTGCGAGCACACGATCTCCGCATGGATCCGGAGGCTGGATCAGCGGAACAATTTCGGCAACGTTCACTGAAGAATTTCGAGAATCGCTGTCTTCACCATCATGTCTTCAACAAGCAGAACACCTTCGAGTTGTTGACAGAGATAGGCGCAAAGGTTCTTGCCATCGAAACGGCGTGGCCTTATCACATCTTTGCTCTGGCGCATTTTCCTGGACGTCGCGAAGAGCGTAACTGATACGTCAGCCTCGGGAGTGGAAGAATCCACACCCGAAAAAACGAGTTCCATTTTAGGAAACGGTGGA
>DATJWZ010000190.1:0-2637 GCA_035500795.1 Candidatus Eiseniibacteriota bacterium
AGTACTTGTGAAGTTGCTTGTAGAACTTAATCGTGCGCGGTGTGATTACTTCGATAGAGTCAAAGATCTTCTTGGCTTCAGACAACTCAAAGAGGTGGTTCGTATCGGCAGGGTCTCCTTGTTCAGTGAGTCCGGGCATGCGTGACAGAGCATCGGGAACCTTCTGCAGGTGGCCAGGACGATAGATAAACTTGGGGTCGTAGTGCTCAATATCGTACATGAATCGCGCGAGCCGTTTTGTGATTGGGTTCTTCGTACGGTATCTCTGAAGGCTTTCGTGATCTGACTGAATGAATATTCTTGATCCTTCAATGATGTATCTCCAATGATCGAGGGCATATTTCGCGGCTAGAAGTTCTCGTTCTTGCGTAGTATATCGTTGCTCAGTTTCGGATAGCTTTTTCGATTCGTATGCAATGGGGTGGAGACGTTTCTTGCCATCGGGGTCCATGAAGTACTGTAATAGAACAGCACCGATCGCGAGTTGAGATGCATCTGGGTCGATATAGAAATCATCACCGATTCGAGCATGCTTTAACACTGGTTCCGAGGTCATCGCTTTCTTGAGATCTTGAAATGCCATTTCTTGAGCTGTTGTCCATCGAATCGAGGCTCCTTTCACCGGAGAACCTTTCATGAGATCTGTCAAGGGAGCCATTCGTGCCGCGAGCCGAGGGATGTACTTGCGATAAACATTGACAGTGTTACAGAATCCCCGTACTTCGGTAATGTTCTGAGGAGTAGGCCAATTCAACACTTTTTCGATGTTTCAAGGGTCAGGACGACTTCCATTTTCATCGATGACATGTCCAAGAAACTTGACTTGATCAGAGAAGAACATGCACTTCTCAAAGTTGAGAATCATATCGGCGGTGTTGAGCGCATTCAATACTTTCTTGACGTGGCGCGAGTGTTCTGCTTTGGATCTACTGTATATGAGGATATCGTCAAGGTAAACGATGCAGAATTCGTCAAGGTAACGCCGTAGAACGTTGTTCATTCGCCGTTGGAATGCACTGGGAGCATTGGACAGGCCGAAAGGAATGACGTTGAATTGGTAATGGCCATGACGGGTTGAAAAGGCGGTTTTCTGACGTGACATACAATCCAGCATGATTTGCCAATAACCAGAACGAAGATCGATGTGTGTGAAGTACTTCATTCCGTGAAATCGTAGTAGTGACTCATCGATTCGTGGCAAAGGATGTGCGTCCTTCTTCGTTATGCGGTTCAAGGCTCGATAATCGATACAAATGCGTGTTCCTCCTCCTGGTTTTGCTGCAAGAACAATCGGAAAGCTCCATGGAGACTCAGATTCAGATATAACGCCATTTTTGAGGTTCTCATCGACGAACTCTTTGATCTTAACGAGGTCGAGTGGAGAGTAAGGGCGAGGATTGATCTTAATTGGAGGATGCTGGTCCGTGTCGATGCCGAAGGGTTCCAGCTTTGCCGGGCGACCGATATTGCGTAGCAGTTCTGGGCATCTTCGCTTGATCCATCGCAGAAGGCGACGTGGAAGGTTTCCATTCGATTGAGGCTTCGCATTAAATAATGCTTTTGGCTTCTTCCCTTCTCTTGAAAGCTGCTTTATGTCAATCCAGTAAAGATGTGTCGTGTCGTCGACAAAATCGTCAAATTCATCAGCGGTTGCAAGAAGGATTTCATCTGACGTTTCGATATTCATGTTGGCATTAAATACCGTGGGGTCGTTTAGAGCGGGATCCGGAACGATTTTAATCTTTGGAGGGTCCATCGTTTGAGGATAGAGCATGTAGCGACGTCCATCTCGTGTGAATTCATAAGCATCCTTGTCCCAATCAGGGCGGGGCCGATGTTTCTTGAGCCAAGGAAGACCGAGAATAAGGTCGATATTGCCAAGAGGGAAGGTGTATGCAATGATTCGTTCCGAAGGCAATCCGTCCAACTTTATATCGACGGTGACAATTCCATTGATTTGAATCTTGTCATGATTTGCAACAATAACGGTGCGAGCCGGTATCTTCGTGACTTTAAATCCTTGTTCTTGAACCAGGGAATTGCGGATGTATATGGTTGTTGCGCCGGAATCGATAATAGTCTTTGAATTGGTTTGGTCGTTAATGACACCGTGGTAAATCGGGAGTTTTGTAGAATCGGGGGCGATAGCAACAGCTAGGCCGTCTTGTTCTCGTATCTCATATTTGGATGCACGAATGTAATTCGTGGAAATGGGATTTGAACGAATGTGAATCGTGGGAGGACGGTCTGTGGGTATGGGTGCTTCGCTGACCGGCTGCGAGACACCCTCTAGGCATTTAAATGCTCGTAAGAGGTAGACGGTTCCAGGTACATGATACCATTCTGTTGTTCGTTCTCAGATTCGGAACTGTCGGCTGACGATAGGCTGGGCGAATACGTGTAATCATCGTAGACATATCCATTTTCGTTCATACTGTAGCGTGCGGCATCTTCAGCAGTATAGAAGACCGTGTTGTTCTTGGCGAAACGGGGTTTCTTGTTCGAGGTATAACCAGATGATGCAGGTGCAGAATGCTTTCCCTTGCAATCTCGGGCGAAATGTCCATTTTTACCGCATCGAAAACAGGTAACCTGATCCATATCGGCCTTGTTGAGATGCAAAGTGTCGAGCTCATC
>DATJWZ010000191.1:0-6088 GCA_035500795.1 Candidatus Eiseniibacteriota bacterium
TCGAAGTGATCAATCGTCTCGCCCCTAGCGATCCGATTGAGAATATCTTCTTCCTCTTCCCGCCGCTCGGGCGGGAAGAAGTCAGCCATACGCTTCCCAATGGCTTCCGTCTCCGTATACCCATACAATTTCTCAGCCGCAGGATTCCAGCTGGTAATTATGCCGTTCGACGTCTTGCTGATGATGGCGTCGTCGCTGGACTTTACGATCGCCGCCAACTGTGCACTCGCTTCGATCCGCGAGATGGAGGTCAGACGTCCGAGTGTGCTGGGGATGTGCGCCCGGAATTTGCTCCGGCAGAAATCGATCCAAGGGTGACCCTGATTGACGGTGCGATCTGCCTTAGGCATCAAGCTAAGCGTGATCGACATATCCGTTACCGGCTTCCTGCATCTCTCGCCTCTTAAGAGAGCCTTCCGTTGTATGCGCCTGAATGCGAGTGCACTTTTCATACCAATCCAGTGGTTGTTGAGGGTTCGAACAATCTTCTTGCAACCCAGTCCGATTCATAAGAAAAGTGCCGCAAAACCCCGCCAACAGAATGGCCATACTGTCGAAGGTCCGACGCGTCCAACCCTCGACAGTCAAGGTAAGCGACGGTTCTTTTTGAGAATTTGAGACGAGCGGGTTGGCCCACCGCCTGCCTCCGTCAGGGCGACATGCTCAACAAAAACTAGGAACCAAGTGGGCATTCAAAGCGAATCAAGCTCTTGCCTTGCCCGCAATCATCAATCTATTCATTTCATTGACGTTTTGTTTGGTGTAATTCAATGTAAATATCCGAAATCGGTTCGTCAGCAATGTCTCAGGAATTCCTAAATCACACTCGCCCCCCAGAGATAGAGACCTCTTTTTTGGAATGGCTCGGACCCAATCGAAAGAGGGCGGGAGCGTGAATCCGTTCGGCAATATAAATGCACTTACAGGTTGTGAATCCTCGGTTTCCTCAGAATAAGCGCTCCCTCTTTCTGAGTTGCGGAATCGGCGAGGATGCCGTCCGATTCAGATTGTGAAAGACGGAGAGGAATCAGGTGCACTCCTCACCGAAATCAAGTCAGGGAGAAAGACATGGAGACCAAAACAAAGAACACCGGATCCATAGTGCTGGCCGCGGCGCTGCTGGCTGGCATCTGCTTGTTAAGCCCGCAGGCAAAGGCCGACGTCGCCGCGGGCGAGGCAACGTTTAAGGCGAAGTGCGCTGGGTGTCATGGAGCGGATGGCAAAGGAAAAGAAGTAATGAAGACACGGGATCTGGCTTCTGCGGATGTTCAGAGCATGAGCGACGCCGATCTGTCGGGCATTATCACCAACGGCAAGGGCAAGATGCCGGCCTACAAATCGCTGACGGCCGAGCAGGTCAAGGACACCGTGGCGTTTATTCGCTCCTTGAAAAAGTAACCGTCTGGAGTAGTTTTCTTCGGTTGCTGGTGCGAGGCAGGAGAATCAAGGATGCCGAGGCTAACAGTTCGCCCGTGGACCTGATTCCGCAGGAACACAATCAGCGAAGCAGTCGCCGGGCTCCAGCGTATCCTTCGTTGGGGCCCGGGCACTGTTCGAATTTAGATGAGAATTTCGACAACCGGAAGTGAGGCGTCCGCGATATGAGCCGAATCTTTTGGGTTCCTCCTAGCCTCGGCTGGACTGATTGAGGACCGCGCGAGCAAGGTGAGGAAAACGTGAGCGATGAACCAAAACGTCCGATACTCGTACTTCTAACCAGCCACTGGATCAGCATGCTGGGAGTTGCTCTTGTGACGACTGCGGGGTTCTCCTGGTTGTTCGTTCTGCCCATTGAGCTTCGAGGGCACACCAGCAATCCGTACATCGGAATTATTGTTTTTATTGTTATCCCAGTCATTTTAGTCCTCGGCCTTGTATTAATCGCTTTTGGGATTTTCCTTGCGCGGCGGCGGATTGAACCTGTTGAGAAAGGGCTATTGGAAGGTGCGGACCGGCGGACGTACATTCGGAAACTCGCCATTTTCTTCGCCGTGACCACCGCCATTAACATCATCATTGGGACACAAGGCACATACCGGGCGGTTGAGCACATGGAAACGCCACAGTTCTGCGGGCAGAGCTGTCACGTCATGAAACCGGAATTCATCGCCCATCAGAATTCCCCGCACGCCAATGTTCTATGCGTGGATTGCCACGTATCCCCGGGTGCAGCTGGATGGGTGGAAAGCAAGGTAGCTGGCACCCGACAGTTCATGGATGTAGTGTTCCACCGGGTCCACTACCCAATTGAGTCGGCCTTGCAATCCAACCGCCTGGTGCCCTCCCGCGACACCTGCGAACAGTGCCACTGGCCTGAGAGATTCGACTCCGTTAAACTGCGCGTGATTTACCACTTCCAAGATGACGCCAACAATACCCAGACGCAGACTGTTTTGATGATGCTCACGGGAGGGGGAACCCTGGGCGGCATTCACGGCAAACATCTGGGCCCCGGAGTGGAAATCCATTACGCAGCCAAGGATTCCCAGCGCCAGACCATTCCCTGGGTGGAGTATCGGAATCGGAGCACGGGTGAGACTCGAACATTTCTCGCCGATGGCTCAACCCCTCAGTCTGTTACGAACCTGCCGCGCTTTCAGATGCAGTGTGTCGATTGCCACAACCGTCCGACTCATACGTTTGAACTTCCGGAGCGCGCCGTGGACCGAGAGATGGGACTCGGGCTCATTTCTCCGACGCTGCCCTTCATCAAGAAGAAGGCGATCGAACTCCTTAAGGCGAACTATTCGAGCGATGAAGAGGCATCGCGCATCATCCCGGAAGCGCTAACTCGTTTTTATCAAGAGAGCGATCCGAATCTCCTATCGCAGCGGTCCCGCGAAATCACCGACGCAGGTGCTGAAATCGCCGCGATCTACAATCGGAACGTGTTTCCAGATTTGAAGGTTACCTGGGGCACGTACCCCAACAATCTTGGGCACACCGATTTTCCGGGATGCTTTCGCTGCCATGATGGTTCGCACTCGACATCCGATCAGAAGCTGACCATCACACAAGACTGCAGCACTTGCCATGAGCCGCTTGCAATTGAAGAAGCAAGCCCCGCGGTATTGAAGACCATGGGACTCGCGGAACGCATCGCGAGCCTGCAAAAGAAGTGAGATTATACTCGGCAAATATAATTCGTTTGCTTGAACAGATTGTCAGTCGATTACGACTGCTCCACATGCCACAACCTGCTGGCGGTACAGGAGGAAACCCAAGGTCCTGACCGATCTTGACTTGCAGTAGGTGACCCGAAGAGCTGGCTTGCTTTCAAGGAACGGAGGGAACCATGAAGTTTCTTTTCCCGTATCACAAAAACGGATCCTGGAGTCCCGGGAATATCTCGAAGACAATGCTTCAGCACACGGCTGTATTCGCTGCAGCTGTAATTCTCGCCAGAAGCGTTCTAGGCCAGGATGTTCCCAATGAACCTGATTCCATGGCCGGTTCCTGGCAAGTGGACAACCGTCGTTCCGATGCACAACTTACCACCGAAGCCACGACGGATTATGGGAAAACGAAAATAAACCTAACGCTCGGCTTCGCCAGGGTCAACGGAATCGTGAAAATCGACGAGAAGGATCCCGCGAAGTCTAGCGTCGATTTGGCAATCTATCCCGCTAATTCCATCTCACCTTCCATCGATGAAGATGGAATATTCCTGAGCGATTGGCTAGGGACCCGCTCCCCCCACCACATGCTGGTGTGTTTCCATTCCAAACGAGTACTCCGGACCCCTGGTGGGTTGCAAGCCACCGGCGAATTGAGCTTAACTCGCGTGGAGCGCAGCGTCGAGGGACCGAATGAAGGCTTGAGTGAAGTACAGGCCGATCCTCCTTCGGTGATCCACCGTACTTCGCACGAAGTCACCTTCGTTTTCGACTGCCCGGCTGGCGCCTCGAACGGCCAGAAAGACGGCGGTATCCGAGCCTCGGGATCTATGACAGTGTCCCGCGAAGATTTCCCCCAGATGGTGAGGGCTGCGGTCAGTACCTACTGGCCGCCATTGATTCAAGGGGAAAACTGTGAAGTTCCCGTCGCAATTGAACTCAACGGCGGTTCCCAGTGCACCGGAACATTGCTGAAAACTCCCGGGCTTCCTGAAGCGCCTCAAACAGCCAACGGTAAGGACTTGCACCGCTCACAGAATTTCAACGCCCTCATCGGAGAACATCTAACCATTCGCGTTCACATGCGGTTGATGCCCAAAGCCTTCGGAGAACGAGCGCCAGACGGCAACTAGTCGGTCTTTGCTCGCAAATTGGCTTGTTCCGAGTGCAAGAGAGCGAAGCCAACAATCGAGGCCAGACATTGCTTTTGAATCATAGAGCAAGCTGTGACATTTCTTAAAACCGGCGCCATTACGAGACCCGAATACATCAGCATGTGACATGACACTGAGCCTCAGCCAAAAAAGAAGAAGCATGGACAATACAAATTGTACAGGCAAGACGAGTGCGCCGGGTGCCGACGGTATGAACGTCGAAACGCGCGATCGACACTCCCTCGTTTTGTTGATTTCTCTTCTTTTCTTCCTGGTGCTCAGTGCATTCGTCCGAGATGACTGGATCAGCGAACTCGTTCTGGTCCTCGCTCTATATGCAGTCCTGGTTGTTGCCCTGCTGAAGATATACGCGACACGGATCTTACCGTGGCCGGCGCTTCTGCTGACGATCTCCTCCTTCCTGGTCGCACTTACCTGCGTCTTCCGACCGACGCATTCGATGCGGACGGCGAACTGGCTGCTCTTGTCCATCTTTTTCGGATATGTCTCCGTCGCTCTTTTCTCGTTTCTCGAACGGGCGGGCGCGATTATAAGGGCCAAATTAGATGCTTGCCTCGGCCTGTACCTGATTCTGGCCATGTTCTACTACGCCATTTTCAACTTGATGCAAGAGATTCATCCCGGATCGTTCATGGAGGCGGCGCTAAATCCTGTCCAGGCTTCGCGTCATTCCCTTCTTTATTTTAGTCTCGCCTCGTTAACCACCGTGGGATACGGCGATGTAATCGCCGTTTCGCGACCCGCGAGGATGATTGCAGCCCTTGAGGCAATCACGGGTGTGTTCTATGTCGCAGTCACGGTTGCTCGTCTGGTGTCTGGATATCAGCAGAAGGATCGCGAGAGGGTCTAGAACGTGCCCTAAGCGTTTTGGTACCCCATGGTCGGTATGTTTAAAACTGAAGTTTAAGGGCGAGCTGGATGGAGCGGGGGCCGCCGATTTGGTAGAGGGGGTTGAAGCCTCCATTGGCGCCGCCGGAGCCGAGGAAGCTCGCTAGCATTTGCGTCGAGTAACCGAACAGGGGGCTGGTTAGGGTGTTGGTGGGACTACCGAAGTTCGGGTGGTTGAAGATGTTGAAGATCTCAGCCTGGAAGAAAAGCCCCAATCTCTCTGTAATGTGAAATTGGCGCTGCAACGCAAGATCCACTTGCGTAGCTCCGAAACCCCGTAGCACGTTCCGCCCAAAATCGCCCTGCTGCCCGCTGGGCGCTGGAGTAAACGCTGCCTTGTTGAAAATCTTGCCGCCAGGATATTGCGACCCATAGAGTTCGAGAGGCACGCCCGGCACTAGGTTCGGTCGGGGATAGAAGGTGACCCCCGCAGCGAAAACTTGTGCACCAACGATATCGACGGGCGGGGCCGATCTGGCCAAGACGAAGGTGTCCACCGCCCAACCGCCCAACGTGGCATGGGCAATCTTGTTCGATTCCGGCGAGGGCAGTTCGTAGGTCACCCCGGCCGTGAAGGAATGCCGGATGTCAAAGTCCGAATTCCCACGATCTATATTCGGATTCGCGACCGAGCCGGGCGTGCCGAGGTAGGTAGCAAATGCATCTGTCGAGGCAATATCGATGGAGTGGGAGAAAGTATACGACGCCAATGCTTGCAAGCCGCGCGACAAACGGCGCTGGAACTTGAGTTGTAGAGCATTGTAGTCAGACGTCGCCGTATTGTCGGTGAGTCCGACATATTGAAAATCCGGATTCGGGTTGAATAGGTTGGTCACCCGAAGCAAGTCGCGCCCAATCGCGCCGACGTATGTAAGAGATAGACTTTGGCTGCTGCCAATCGATTGCTCA
>DATJWZ010000192.1:0-1183 GCA_035500795.1 Candidatus Eiseniibacteriota bacterium
GGTAGACGAACCGCAGGGACACAAGTCCTCAAGGTGCCGGAACGCATGGCTACCCGCAGCCAGATGCCGAACTTGCTCCGCCCCGCTCCGGGAGAAAACGCCAGGTCGACGGCAGCGACAGGGTTTCCGGCACCCACAGGCGCCGCTCCAGTCACGAAGAGCGCATTCAGGCAATCCAGCTTATTGAGCAGGGTTACACCAAGCGGGAAGTGGCCCATATCCTGCAGGTTACCGAGGCATCTGTTTATGCCTGGCAGAAAGCTTACCAGAGTGGCGGGCTCGCTTCCCTTTCCACGAAAATCGCCTCGGGACGGAGACGATTGCTATCCGATGGCCAGTTGCTGAAGCTGGCGAGAATGCTTCGCCTGAATCCGCGGCAACTTGAGCTTGACTTCGGCCTGTGGACGAGGAAGCGCGTTCGCGAGTTGATTCTCCGGGAGTTTGGGATCAACTACACCGAGCAGAATATCGGGAAACTGCTGAAGCTCCTCGGATTCTCGCCGCAGAAACCGGTCTACCAGGCGCGCCAGCAAGACGAGGAGAAGCGTAGGGAATGGACCGAGAAGACATTTCCCGGAATCTCTAAGCGGGCAGCCGAGGAAGGGGCAAGCATCTTCTTCGCAGATGAGGCCGGATGCAGAAACGATCACCAGTCCGGGACCACTTGGGCGCCGGTCGGTGAGACTCCGGTCGTGAAATTCACTGCGAAACGCGAGTCAATTGGCATGATCTCAGCGATCAGTCTGCGCGGAAAAATGAGTTGGATGATCTTCGAGGGGTCGATGAACTCAATCCGGTTCATCGAGTTTCTCAAGGAGCTAATCTTGGACGTCAAGGGTAAAGTGTTCCTCATCGTGGACAATGTGAAATACCACAAGTCAGCAGCAGTGAAAAGCTGGGTGGAACAGCACGCGAACCGGATCGAGCTTTTCTTTCTCCCGGCCTACTCGCCGGATCTGAATCCCGATGAATGGGTCTGGAACAACATTAAGAATGATCACGTGGCCCGAATAGTTCCGGATCGTCCGGGTCATCTTTTCGAAATCGCAGAGAAGGCGTTGCGCATGCTTCGCAACACACCGGATAAAATCAAGGGTTTCTTCTCGGACCCGCATCTCGCCTACATCAAGCGTGCCTACGCTTAATGATCAGAAACCTCAAGAAACCTAATTCCGGATTAGTA
>DATJWZ010000193.1:0-4129 GCA_035500795.1 Candidatus Eiseniibacteriota bacterium
TAAGAAGTACGGACCTGGCTATCTTTAAGATAATCTAGCCCGCCCTGATAGAATCCGAGCCATACGCCGTCTTGCAGCTGATCGGGCAGCAAAGCTCGCGCCCACCTCTGTGCGAAAATCGACGACGGTACGCGCTGAACATCGCCCTCGGACATCACATGAAAGAGGGCTGGGGCGCTGTCCAGAATCCAAACGTTCCCGTGCCCATCCCCAGCAAGGGAAATAATACTTCCTCCTGGAACGGCTGGGACTCTGATAAATCGGCCACCTTCGAAGTAAAACGCCCCTTCACTGGTCGAAACCCACAATCGTTTCCGGTCGTCTTGTCCTAGCGTCTGAGGAGTACCTACGAGTCCGCTGTTCGCGATTTCCGTTACGGCCCCGCGAACATTAGCCTCGCGCTCATCTGTTCGCTGGCTCTGGCCCAGCGTCTTTCGGCTGCCGTAAACAGTCATATGACCGTTCTCCCAGCGAGTCAACCCACCCGCAGTGCCGATCCAAATACTTCCATCAGGGCTTGCTTGCACCGACCACGTTGTGGAATTTGGAAGACCCTGGTTGCGCGAAATTGTCGGGACCGTGAAGTCACGAAAACGGTCGAGCCCGTCTTGCGTGGCTACCCACACACTGCCTTCGCGATCTTCAAAAATACCATCTATGAAATCGCCGGAAAGGCCTTCGGCAGCTGTCAAACGATCGGTCCTTCCCTGATGCACATGTAATACACCTTGATGTGTGCCGACCCACAGACTGCCATCGCTGCTGCGGAAGAGGAAATTGGGCCTGAACTGTCCGGCGATTCCCGGAAGTACATGGTCCTCAATTGTTCCGTTCACGAGCCGTTTCAGTCCGTTGTTCGTAGCCAGCAGCAGTGCTCCGCTGTCGTCCTCGATGATCGAATTGATTTCGAGCACGCCACGGGGAAAAGTGTAATGTTCCGGGAGCCCGGGGGCCCACCGCCACAGCCCGTTGGCCGATACCCAGAGATTGCCCTTACGGTCCTCATACAGCGCGACCACTGCTCTGCCCAAATTGGCGGCTCCCCCGCACTCGATCTTCCCTGCGCGGATTGCGCAGACTCTGCCGGGATCGTAAAGCCCAATCCAAACCGTTCCTTGCCGGTCCTCCAGAAGTGGACTAACGACCTGCCCGGCAACTTCTGGATACTGCGTAAGCTTGCCATCCTTCCAACTGGCAAGCCCCTTCAGTGTCGCAATCCAGAGAGTTCCATCGCGCGCAGTCAGCAGCGAGGCAATGCGATTGTTGGGGAGTTGCTCACCGGTTGGTGGCTGCCACGGGACTGCTCGGACGCCATCGAAGCGAAGCAAGCCATATTCCGTCCCCACCCAGAGATAGCCGTCAGGCGTCTGTGCGACCGAGAGGATCTCGCCTTTGGCAAAGCCATCGCGAATCTTCCACGCCGTATGCGCGTACTGACTCACGTCCAGCGTCGGGTCCAACCCGTAAGCCCCACGCCCCCACGCCAGCAACATCCCCAGCACAATAATGGCTCGTCTCGCCATCATGCCCACATCTTACCAGTAGCACAGGCACTCCTGCCTGTGCGGTCTTCTCTTCGTCGTTTTGATGTTGCAATTTCTTAACACACAGCCAAGAGTGGCTGGGCTACTTAGCTTAGCTAAGAGTCAGCTTTGGTGCCCACTTGTTAAGTGCAACCCGCGTAGAGTATTCTCCTGTCTCCTTGTTACGCGCTGCCGGGGGCGGGCTCTACTTGGAGCCCGCCAGACTAGGTGTAAGACATGCGCAGAGTCCCCGCCCTCCTGCTCCTCCTCCTTCTTTCGTCGACGCCTGCCCTTCGCGCCCAATCCACAAACGCCTCCCTCACTGGCCGCGTCACCGATCCCTCCCACGCCCTCATCGCCGACGCCCACATCGCCGCCATCAACAGCGCCACAGATTTCCACTACGAAACCTCGACCAACGCCTCCGGCGCGTACTACCTGACGAATATTCCGCCCGGCATGTATCAAATCGAAATCGAAAAATCCGGCTTCAAAAGGCTAATCAAGCCAGACGTGACCCTTCATGTCCAAGACGCGATAGAACTCAATTTCGAACTGGCCCTTGGTTCCACATCGGAGACCATTAGGGTGGAAGCCGGTGCGCCGCTCGCAAACACCGAGTCCGCGACAGTCAGCACCGTGATTGACCATACCTTCGTACAGAATCTTCCCCTCAATGGCAGGAGTTTCCAGACGTTGATTATGCTCACACCCGGGGTGGTCGTGACCGCCACCGCTTTTGACGATCAGGGCCAGTTCAGTGTGAATGGGCAACGCGCCGATGCCAACTATTTCACCGTGGATGGGGTCAGCGCCAATTTCGGCGTCACCGGCTATTTCCCTCTAGTGCAGGCCGGCGGCGGAGCATTGCCCGCGCTCAGCGCTTCGGGCGGGACCAACAGTCTTGTGTCGCTGGATGCCATGCAGGAGTTTCGTATCCAAACGTCTTCGTTTGCTCCGGAGTTCGGACGCACCCCAGGCGGGCAGATTTCCGTTGTGACGCGCTCCGGAACGAATAGCTTTCATGGCACCGCGTTCGATTATTTCAGAAACAGCGTGCTGGACGCTAACGACTGGTTTGTGAACTTCCATCATTTGCCGAAACCGCAGGAGCGGCAGAATGACTTCGGCGGCGTCTTCGGCGGCCCAGTATTCAAAGACAAAACGTTCTTCTTCTTTTCCTATGAAGGATTGCGATTGCGCCAGCCGTCGAGCCAAGAAACGGTCGTACCTGACACCCCATCACGGCAGCAAGCTCCGGCGACGATGCAGCCGTACTTAAACGCATATCCCATTGCCAACGGCGCTGAGCTCGGGGCAGGGTTAGCGCAATTCAACGCCAGCTACTCGAATCCCTCTTCGCTGGACGCCTACAGTATTCGGATGGATCAGGTCATTAACTCGAAGCTTAGCCTCTTTGGCCGTTACAATTACTCTCCGTCGAGCCTAGACCAACGAGGTTTCCTTCCTCCTCCGTATACAGTCCTCAGCTCAACGGAGTCGCTCTCATCCTCTGTTCAAACATTCACGCTTGGACTCAACCAGCTCCTTACACCGCAACTCAACAACGAAATCCGCGCGAATTACAGCAACCACAGAGTGAGTACGAAACTCGCGCTGGACAATTTCGGCGGAGCTGTGCCGCTTCCGGATTCACTCTTGTTCCCCTCCGGCTTCTCGTCTAGGAACGGCGCTTTTTTATTGTTCATGGTCGGCGTCGGAGAGTATGGCCAAGGCAAGTTAGCGACGGATGAGCAACGTCAGGTGAATCTTGTCGACAATCTGTCTTTGACCAAGGGCAGCCATCAGCTGAGGTTTGGTGTGGACTATCGCTGGCTGTCGCCCTTTAGCAATCCGTTTTCTTATCGTCAATTTGCGGAGTTCTCGGGAGTGAGCACAACGCCTGGAGGGGCCCTTTCGGGTACGGCTTTGCTTGCCCAATCGTCCACCTATCAAGGTAACGCTCTGCTTTCGCAAAACTTCTCATTTTATGGCCAGGACACTTGGAAAATCACACCGAGATTGACACTGACGTATGGCTTGAGGTGGGACATCAACCCGGCGCTGAAGGGCAAGAACCTGGCGAACCAGCCGTTCACAGTAACGGGGCTGAATAACCCGGCGATGCTAGCTTTGGCGCCTCGCGGCACTCCGCTTTATCAAACAACCTATGGAAACGTAGCTCCTAGATTGGGACTCGCCTATCAATTTGGCGGATTTCAGAATTGGGGCGCCGTTCTCCGCGGAGGATTCGGGATCTTCTACGATCTCGGGTCTGGCTCGCTCGGAGGGGTGTCTAGCTATTTTCCCTACAGTGCCAGCAAACTTTTTGCGCCCGCAACGTTTCCTCTAAGCCCTCAGGATGCCGCACCCCCGGCCCCCACGACCAGTCCACCCGTCAATACGATTGTTGTTGCTGACCCTAATTTGAAGGTTCCACGGACGTATCAGTGGAACGTCGCATTTGAGCAATCGATTGGCAGCAGCCAAAGTCTATCTCTTACATACGTCGGCGCGATTGGGCGCGACTTGCTTCGGGTGACCAACCTATTCAACCCGAATCCGGATTTTCAATATGTCGGACTCACCGACAATACGGCGACGTC
>DATJWZ010000194.1:0-10856 GCA_035500795.1 Candidatus Eiseniibacteriota bacterium
GGCGAACAAGCAACTATCTAGAAAACCATTTGAAGCAAACCCATTGGCATTTAAACAGCCATTTGTCGAATTTTGCCCAAATAGATTGCAGAATTATTTTTGGGGAAGGTCTGAAGTCGCAAATCTTGCGCTTTTGCAGAGGCAACTGAATAAGCGTGTGAATGGCATAAATGGACTTCTGCGCCTCCAGGAACAACCGCCTATTGCGTTCCTTGGCGGTTCAGGAATGGATCAGGACAAGAAATCAAAACTTACAAAGCCAGGAGGATGGATGCATGATCCCGATCCGACAGCAAAGCCTCCGATTGTCCTAGCCCCAACTCTTCCCCCCGATCTATGGACAAGTTTGCAACAGACAGAACGCCTGTTTGATGTGATGACAGGCATGACGCCAACATTGCAGGGATTGGCATCTCCGTCAGTCAGAAGCCATGGGCAAACGGGGCAACTGACATCCAATGCCACACCGAGATTTAAAACAAAATCCTTGAGAATTGAGCGTTCAATTCAGGCATGCGCTGGTCTATTGCTTGATCTTCTGAAAGCAAAATCCAGCACGCTTCTGACGGCATGGGTTATGCCTGAAAAGGAATTTTCTCAGGAACTCATGGCTAAATTGATTGATCCATCTGTTCAGCCTCCGGTTCCTGGCATGAAAGCCTATCAATTCTATATGCATGAAATACCGTATAATATTCGCGTATCCGTGGATGCTCATAGCTCCTCGCCGGCATTTGGCGATGAGGCAGAACAAAAAGCAATCTTGCTCAAGAAAGCAAATGCCATGTCGTCAACTCAATTTGTGGAGCAAATCAACCCACCAAATGCTGATGTGGTTATTGCAGAGGTTAAAACGGCGGAAGTTGCAGCGATTGCTGCAAAACAACAAGAAGCACAACAGCAAGCCATAATACCTCAAGGAAAAGGGAAAAAATAATCCATGAAAAATATCAAAAATAATGCTGAAATTATAAAACCGTTTGGAGATTACAAAACTCCTGGTCCAAATGAAAATGTTATAGCTATTTTACGTCAAACATTGGAAGAAGCTGAAAGAGGTGAAATTGTAGCCGTTGCAATTTCTATGATAAACGCGGCTGCATTTGTCGGATCACGATTTGATACGGGAAGTCGTGGTATGTCAGAACTTGTTGGAGCGGTGACAATATTGCAGCACGATCTTCTTGCTGATTGGAAATTCCACGAAAATGACGCCGGCTGAATTGGAATTAAGAGGACAGCTTTTATACGGTCGCCAATGGCAAACGGCGTTGGCGGAAAATGTTGGAGTCAATAGTGAGACTGTCACAAATTGGAAATTTGGAAGGCAAAAAATAAAGCCTAAGATTGAGAAAAAAATAAACGAATTATTGGCAAAACGTGAATTGATGATTCGAAGTCTCATCGCCACTGAATCTGGAAAAGAACATAAAACATCAGAAAAATGCCGCCAACATGCGGCATAATATAAGAGTACATCGTATTATTTTGACGATTTAAGAATAACAGAAATAGTAAAGCCACGCCGATATGGGCGGACACAACGGGACCGGGAAATCCGGTGTCCCCTCAATAGAGGAGTGTGGATCATGGCAAAGCGCAAAATGCACCGTGGCAAGCGCAAGTAACTGATTTACAGCCGCATGCTGTATCTCCCCAAAATCGCCGTTTTAAAGGATTTTCAACATGGCTCGTCGTAAAGGACATCGCGGCAAACGTAAGTAATCCAGCCGTGGAAAAAAATGCCCCCCTTTGATGGACAAATCCCCCCTGCTTTGGCTGGCCTATTAAGTGCCGGTGGAGGCGCTTCACCCGCTCCGGGTGGGGCGCCTGCTCCTGTTCCTGGGGCGCATCCGCCTCTTCCGCCTGGTCTGATGGGTGGCCCCCCGGCCATAGGTCCGATGATGGCGCCGCAAGGCAATCCGGGGAATGCTCTGGCTGCGGCATCAAAGGTCAAATCTGCCGTGACCCTGCTTCAAGAGGCCCTGCCCGCTATCCCTATGGGTTCGGATGTCCATAATGACGTATTGAAAGCTGTTGGTATGCTGGCCAAGCATGCTGAAAATCAGCCGGCAACAGATCAATCTCAGATTACCCAATTGATGGCGCTGATTCAGAGGCTTGCCACGCAACAGCCAAATGCGGCTCTCCAACGCATGGCGCAGCCCGCATCGCCAAATGCCCCGCCCGCTTTACCCCCACCCCCTGCGCCAATGCCTGGAGGCCCTGCTGGGGCGCCTGGCGTAGGTGCTGCGGCTTAACCAGGAGCGAAGACAATGCCCAAAGGTCCAGGCCCTTACGTCAATACGGTTCCCGCTGAAGGTAAAGACCCAATCCAGAAAATCGTGCCGTTCGATACCATGGGTATTGGAGCGAATCCTGCTGGATTGCCCGCTGGAGCTAGGAATGCTGGCATGGGATTGCAGCATTATGGCACCACTACTGACGGCACTAATGGGAAGGGCAACTGATAATGCCCGGCACAGATGATACCGTTGAAATTTCGGCAGGCGATTTGGCGCTCTACAAGAAAGCCGTGGGATTGCTCAACCAGCTTACGAGCGACAAATCCAATGGAATTCAAATCCAGAGGAAGCTGAAAGAGCTTGATCCATCCCTAAATCTTCCTGGTATTGATGTGGGCGATGCGGTTGTGGCGCCAATCCGGGAAGAACTCAGCGCCACGCAAGCCCAGCTAAAAGCTATCCAGGATGAGCGTGCTGCTGAAAAAGAAGCAGCTCAAAATGCCAAGATGGAAAAACAGATTCGGGATTCCATCTCAAGAGCGCAGGAAAAATACAAGCTCACTCCTGAAGCCACTGACAATCTTCTGAAGTTTATGAACGATAAGAATATTGCTGATGCGGAAATCGCCGCCCCGGCATATATGGAAACCCTTCCCAAGCCCCCGGCGCCTATGAAGCCGAATGCCTATGCTCCCCAGCATGCTCATCTGTTTGGGACTGGCGATGACCGTGGCACGGATGAAAATATCGCAGCACTGCATCGTGATCCGGTGAAGTGGTTTGATAATGAAGTGATGAAGATTCTCAATGAGGACGCGGCCAGCGCCGCATAGGAGATAAACCGTGTCACAGACATTCTTCACGAGCGGTGTATCTGGCGGGTTGATGCCCGGTGGCGCGCTTGGCCAGCAACTTACGAACATAACTAACCGGGCTGTAATTCCTTCCTTATTCGTACAGATTTATCAGTCTCACCCTTTGCTGAGTTTGCTTCTTTCAAACGCTCAGTCAGCAAGAGGTGGTGCATCGCAAATCACCGTTCCGACTCAGGGAAGCAGCTTCACTACCTTCAATTGGGGTAGCTTCGCGGGCGACTTCCCGATGCCGGAAGATCAAGCGGCGATCAATGATGCCAGTTTTAATTTGAAAATCGGCATGGTCCCGATTGGCTTCTTCAACTTGGAAGCCATTGTGCAATCCTCGGATGTGATTATTCCCAAACTTCGCGCTGTAACGGCGGATGCTGCGGTAGTTATTAAGCAAGCCATCGCGCAAAGCCTGTTCACGAATAATACCGCCAATCTGAATGCTCTCGACAGCCTATATATGGCCTATGACAACGGCACAAATGTTGCCAGCTATGGTGGTATCAGCAAGTCAAATTCTTTCTGGCAGGGTCAATATTATCCGAACCAGGGCGGCATATCGAATATCGCTTCCCGTGTCGGCATGGCCACGATGCTAACCCGTGTGCAGACCGGCGCGGGCGGTGAAGATGCCGATTTTGCCGTTATGAACCCCGCAGATTGGTCAACGCTCATGGCGGATTTCATGGGATTTGAGCAATACCAAACCAATCCGCGAAGCCGCTATGGCAAGGGCGATGTGGTGAATTCTGGTTTCCGGGCCATCCAGGTTCTAAATACGCCGATCTTCCCCGATCCGTGGTGCCCGCGAGGGGAGATGTACATCATCAACTCGCGCTATCTCGCTATGTATATGTCCGAGGCCGCTCCGTTCATTTTCACGGGCTTTGAATCAATGATTCCGCTTGGCCAGCTCGCCAGCATCGGCGTTCTGCTCACGGCTCTTGATCTGGTCTGTTCCAAACCCTCTTCCGGCGCCCACATTACCGGCCTTGCCGCCCCGGCCTGGCCAAATGTTCAGGGGCCTCCGGCAGTGCTGTGATCCCATGACCATTTTTCAGGAGATTTAGGAAATGCCTATTCGCTTTGGCGGTCCTGGTGTCACAAACACCCTAGCGGACCTCACTTCTAACCAGTTTGCCCTCCAGGCAGGCGGTGTATGGACGCCGCCCGCAAATGGATACTGGGCCGTTCTGGGGCGTTATACTCAGCTCCAGCAATATGATCCCATTACCACAACGTGGATTCCAGTTTCTGGACCAAAGAAAGCGGTTTTCTTTTCCGCCGATGGCGTGAATCAGCGTCTTGCCAATACCAGCGGTTGCGTGACTGGTGCTTATCTGACTGCGGCTGGCTCCGGCTATACCTCTGCCCCCACTGTCACCACCACCACTGGCGCCACTCTTTTGGCGATTGTCGGCGGTGCGGTGAATACCACTGTGACCGTGGCTTATGGCGGCAGCAATTATACTCAACCGCCTGATGTTTTCTTCTCTGCGCCGCCTTCGCCTGGCGTGCCTGCCACTGGCTATGCCACCATCTCTGGCGGCGTTGTGACAGGCGTTACTGTCACGAACCAAGGCGCCGGATATACTTATCCTCCCACGGTTTCGTTCTTCAATGATCCGCGTGATACCACTGGCGCCAATGCCTCTGCTATTGCCACCCTGACCGGCGCCGGCACTGTTACTGCGGTTTTGGTGACAAACCACGGCAACCCCACCACTTCCGTTCCCACCCTCACCTTCTCCGGTGGCGGCGGTTCTGGTGCGGCGGCGACGGCGATCATGAATTTTGCCATCACCGCTTTTGGTATCAGCACCGCTGGCGCCGGATACACGGCGGCGGCTGGTTTTGTCACCCTGAGCGCCACCCCGACTCCGGTGGCTCTTGGTACGGCATCTGCCTATACCAATCCGGGGACTCAGCAAAACATCGTCACGATGCGACCGGCTATTGTTGCCACCACAACCAGCGCAGCCGGCGCGCTTTCTACCACGAACCAGACTGTGATTGATGGCGGTTCATACGAGAGCATTCCAGCCGTTGGCTCTCTCAATGTGCTTTCAAATGGCATCATCACCACTGCGGCGGTTCTGTCTGTTACCGTGGGCGGTCTGAATGACACGGAAAACTATATCTATCCGTCTTAACGTCCAATGAATCCACAATAAACCCGGCGTGCGTTGAATCGCCGCCGGGTTTTTTAATTGGAGACATGGAGTGCAGCTCAGCCAGTACATCACCGACACGCAATCTTTGCTCCACGACAATTTGGGGCTGCTTACGCCTGTTTCTCAGTTAACCACCTGGATCAATGAGGCAAGGCGTCAGATAGCGTACTCAACGGGATGTATTAACCTTTTGGCTACTGGCCTATCCCCAAACGGAAATGCCGCTCAGCCTGGCTCGATGGTCCCTGGTGGATTTACCCCTGGTAGCCCTCCTACCCCGCCTTTCAATACAATTGTGAACCAGGAGAAATACCCATTTTCCATGGCGCTGGCGATCATCCAGAACACCAATGCTGGCATTCAATACGTGACGGACATTACTTCCCTAGCGATCTCGTGGGGATCAATGCGGCCAGCACTGAATTACATGCCTTGGGATGATTTTCAGGCTTATGCCAGGTCATATAACTACATAGTCTCCAGCTATCCGCTTGTCTGGGCGACGGATGGCGATGGCGTGAATGCTAATGTTTGGCTTTGGCCAGTGCCAAGCCAGGCATTGGAAATGGAGTGGCAATGCAGATGCACACCTTCTCCACTTGTGACGGATAGCGATTATGATGCCATTCCTCACCCTTTCCAAAATACCGTGAAATTTTATGCCGCATATCTAAGCTATCTTGGAACACAGAGGCCGCAGCAAGCAGAAGTCATGTTCCAAATTTGGCAATCTACACTCGGACGCAGCCGTGGCGCCACAGAACATGGGCGTGTCGTAGATTGGTATAATGGTATGGGGTATTAATGGCACGTCAAAGCCAATCAGATGCGCTTGGTATTCCTCCAGGACTACAGATTTATTCATCGTTCCCATTCGCGGGATTGAATCTGTCTTCTTCACGTCCAGCAATCCGGGATCAGGAATTCTATAACATTGAGAATTTCGTCAGAATTGGCGATGGGTTTTTAAGAACACTTTGGGATAATGGAGATGCGCTTTATACGGTTTCTGGTAGCCAAACCATCATAAATGCATTTTTCTATAATATTGCAACAACTCAATATGCCGTGGTTTTTTTAAGCGATGGAACGGCTTACCAAGTACAGGTTTCCAATGGATCAGTTACTACAATTTCATCGGTTGTCGGAACATTCTATGTGTCTGGAGGAAGCTTACCTGGATGCATTCAATGGGGTTCTCAATATCTGATTATCGGAAACAACAATACTCAGAACGATTATTGGATTTGGGATGGATCACTTCTCTATACAGCAGGGACATTATCGCCAGTTGTGACGGTAACTGATGGTGGAAGCGGATATACATCTTCTCCGACGATTACCGCCTATGGAGGTGTTGGAACAGGAGCAACATTCACATCCACAATTCAAAATGGCTCTGTTGTTTCAATCACAGAGACAAATCCCGGTTCAGGGTATGGTGTAAACGATCAGGTTCAACTCTTAATTACAGGCGGCGGTAGCGATAATGCCGCACAATTGACCGCTGTTCTTTCAAACAATACCATATCAAGCATCGTGGTAACGGCTGGCGGAACTGGATACACTTCAGCGCCAACAGTCACGATATCCGGTGGAGGTGGATCAGGAGCCACCGCGACGGCTTCTGTTACCTCCAATGCTGTTACTTCTGTCACCGTGACAAATGGAGGATCAGGATATACATCAACGCCAACTGTATCTTTTGGTGGGCCGGGAACTGGCGCTCTGGCCAGCGCTTTTATCGCACCTGGATATATCACGGCAATCAATGTCACCAGTGGTGGTTCTGGATATACAGCAGCGCCAACTTTGACCATTGTTGGAGGAGGCGGAACTGGAGCAACTGCAACAGCAATTTTAACTCCAACTTCCATAGCCACAATTACGCCAACTGCGGGAGGTTCAGGATATACAAGCACGCCATCCGTCACGATTGGCACTCCAAACATGGCTGGAGGGGTGCAAGCCACCGCAACGGCGATTGTCACCAATGAACAGGTGACAGGATTTACCGTTACCAATGCTGGTAGCGGATATACCAGCGCTCCTACGGTATCATTGTCAGGTGGTGGTGGCAGCAATGCCGCAGCTATGGCAAGTTTAACGCCAACATCCATTGGATCAGTCACGGTCAATAATCCAGGATCAGGATATACCTCTGTTCCTGCTGTTGAAATTGAAAGCGGATTAAATCGTGGCGCTACGGCTACCGTACAGCTTATGCCCTATGGGATAAGCGGGACAACTCTTGAATCATTCCAAAGCCGTATGTGGATTGCGAACGCATTTACACCAGCTTCAAATCCGCCATCAAAAAATAATGGCAACCGGATGTTTGTATCCGCTCCTGGATCACTTTCTGATTTTTCCACAAGTGATGGAGGATTGATCTTTACCGCCACGGATAGATTCTTGCGTCAAAAATTTGTGGCTCTACAACAATCTAATGGATATCTATATCCGATTGGAGATTCATCTGTTTCAATCATCTCTGGCGTGACAACAAGCGGAAGCCCGCCCACAACCACCTTCAATTACCAGAACACCGATCCGCAAGTAGGAACATCATTCAGGGATTCTTGCCAAGATTTTGGGAGAACCATTCTTTTTGCAAATCCTCTTGGCGTATATGGCCTATATGGTGGATCAGTGACTAAGGTCAGCCAGCAACTTGATCCTCTATTTTCATTTGCATCATTTCCTCCATCTGCTGGCGCTCTTACTCCAACATCAGCCGTGGCAAACATATTTGGCGGAAAATATTTTCTGCTTTTGATGACTCTTCTTGACCCTATTACTTTCACATACCAAAACAAGATGATTCTGTGGGATGAAGAGAGCTGGTTTATTGCGTCTCAAACTGCAAATTTGAAATTCATCCTGACACAAGAGGTGAATTCTGATTTGACGGCTTGGGGATCGGATGGAAAATCCCTTTATCCCCTGTTCCAAACGCCAAATACGGCTCTTGAGAAGACCATTTCCACAAAGCTTTTCGGTGGAAATAACCCGATTGTCGCCAAGGAAGCCTATACGGTCATGCTGCAATCGGTGAATACCGGATCATTTGGTTCTCCGGTCACATTCACGATTGATCTGGATACAGATGGTGGCCAGTATCCTATTGGGACATATACATTTTCTCTGTCCAGCGGATATGAATTTGGATATCCATTTTTCGTAACTGGCCTGACAAATGCCGTTGGCATATATCTGGGCGTAAGTTTATCAACAAATGATGCCGATATTACCATAACTTATCTAGGTATAACGTATATACCGGCAACTTTCCAAATTGGCTCTATCGGTCTTATTGTTCCAGGTCAAACTTAAGGAGGGTAAAATGGTAAAGCGTAATTCCAAAGGTTGTGTTGATTGGCCGGGCATGGTTGAAACCAGCCAGCCTGATGTTCCGATGAATGCGACTCGTGTTCATAATCCCATGGGCCACATATCTCAGGCACCAGCCGGCACAATCTATGCCACCAATGAAGGCGTAGCTGGTGGGGATGGATGCCAGTACAGATACGGTCCTGCGGCAGATGGAGAAAAATGGAATGACAATCCGATTCTTCAGCCTCCAAATGGATACATGAATGGCCCAATGATCGGGATTTTGGCAACTAGCGTATCATCAAAAAGCCGGAAATGAGTACGTCCCAACTTTGGAATCCGCCGAACACTCCAGAGGAATTAGCAACCTGGAGTACGGCGAATTACATTGACCATACCGATATAAACTATGCGATCAGTCGCAAAAGCAGCGTCATAGCTGGTTTAACCGTGACTGCTTCTGGATCAGGGTACACATCCGCTCCGACACTTACGATAGGACCGCCTGATTTACCGGGTGGAATTCAGGCAACGGGAAATTTCACCATAGTAAACAACAAGCTTCAGTTAAATCTGACGAATCCTGGAATTGGATATAGCAAATCGCCTGTTGTCACGGTTTCAGGTGGTGGAGGAACGGGCCTAGAGGTTTCAGCTACGGTAAATTACGTGTCTCTCCAGGTTTTCCAACTTGATCCAATTCCAATGAATGATCTGGAGACTTGGAACATAAATCATCAGTTGATTCATCAACAAATGCTTGACGCCACGAATCAGCAATCCAGCGATCTTGGAAATTTCGATCCAAAAGATAAAGATGGAATGGAAGAATATATCTTCGATCATATTCAGGACCATAATTCAGCGCGCCAAGCTCTTATCGGATACTTGCCAACGGGTTAATCATGGACGGATCAACATATTCACTTCTCAGGCCGATGACGCCTTGTGATTTTGATGAGGCGATTACGCTGGCCATTGAAAAATATCAAAAATTCCATCCTCGCCTATCATATGAGGGGGCTTGGAATTTCTGTCTCATGGCATCTCAAAACCCGTCCTATCTTCTCATTCGTGGAAATGATGTGTTTTTTTGTGCGGCCTCTGTGCAATCTTTTATGGAGCCACAACCAACAGTTGGCGCGATCTTCATCTTCACAAAACGCACGAATTTAAAAGAGGTTCTTGCGGCTTTGGATGCTATGGAGGGATTTGCAAGGCGGATTGGGGCTTGTGAATGTGGATGGGGAAATATCAATGGAGATGATTTGACTCCAATCGCCCATAAACGGGGGTATAAGCACGCAAGCCAATATTTCTCAAAATCTCTCGTTGGGGGGATGCAGTAATGAGCCACGTATTTGGAACCATCGCGCCAATTCTTGGTGGCATTGTCGGAACGGCGATTGCTCCGGGCATCGGGACGGCCATTGGTGCCGGATTGGGCAGTACGGTTGGAGGGCTATCAGAGGGAAAGGGTTTCGGACAATCAGCTCTTGGCGGCCTTGAAACCGGCGCATTAGCGGGAGTCGGCGGAGAACTGGCCGGGAGCCTTGGCGGCGCCACTGGAAACGCCCTATCAGGAACAATGCTTGGAAATGCTCTCGGAAGCATAGGAAGTGAGGCATCTAGCCTTGGAACATCCCTTGGAATAACCGGACCAGGCGGGCTTACCAGCGAAGTTTCCGGCTTGGGAAGCGATCTAGGCATCACGGGGCAAGGTGGCCTTACCAGCGAAGTAACAAGCGGTCTTGGTACAGTTGGAAAAGACCTTGGGATTACGGGACCAGGCGGGCTTACGAGCGATGTATCCAATCTATGGGGAAAAATTGCCGGCCCATCCGCTGCGGGCGCAGGAGGGGCTGGAATTCCGGCAAATGCAAACACTTTCGCTCCAGGTTATAGCGCTGGTAATCTTCCACTCACTCCTGCGGCTCCTGCGGCTGGCGGTGGTGGTGGAGGAATTCTTGGCGATCTTGGCGGCGGGAAAGGTAGCGGATTATTTGGCGGTAGCACCGCTCTGGGCCTTCTATCAGCCGCACCAATCGCGCTTGATGTGCTTCGCGGAAACCAAGCATACAAAGGCCAAAATCAACTCCAGCAATCGGCGGCTCAACTTGGGCAACAGGGACAACAACTCCAGAGCTATCTTCAAACCGGGACTCTTCCGCCTGGCGCGCAGGCGGCGATCAATCAGGCTACGTCCGCAGCCCAAGCCGCTATCAGAAGCCAAT
>DATJWZ010000195.1:0-19509 GCA_035500795.1 Candidatus Eiseniibacteriota bacterium
ACAGCCCAAAATCTTCGCGCCTTAGCCGCGAACGGCTCGATGCGGTTGGATGCCAGCCGAGCTATGAAACCGACTTGTCCGGCGTGCACCATCAGATGGAATACGGAAGACAAATTGGTTCGCTCGATCGTTCAGAAACTCGAGAAGAATCCTGAATCCTCAGAAGGTATTTCGCTATGCCTCCCACATTTGCAGCTAGTCCTCGCTCATGTGGACGACGAATCGGTGGGTCATCGTTTGCTGCTTCGTGAAGCAGCCGTTATGGAACGAACTGCAGAGGACATGCAGCGTTATGCCATTAAACACGATGCCCGGCGACGGCACCTGGTAAGCCAGGAGGAAAACGACGCTCCGCTTCTGGGACTGCAGTTGTTGACGGGCCACCGAAGCGTGAATGCCGTCTTCACCATTCGGGAGATTTGAAACCTGCGCCGCGCGTAAGGAATAACAAAGGCGGCAATCAGCTTGCGCTGGGAAGCTCTGATTGGCTTGACAATGCGCACGATCTGCTCAAGACTGAAGATAGTCGTTATCGGTGAAGGAGTTCCACCGTTAACCGCTGTCCTTGCTGAGGCTACGGATAGCTGATGACTCCTGACGAGGAGTATTGTGTCAGGATTCCGGAATCAAGCAAGGTCGGTTGAGCATCCCGCAAAGCCGCGCGCATTCCCGCCAAATTACAGTCCCACGTCAGATTGTCTAGAAGCACTTTGCCGAGCATTCTTTCGGCAGTTCCATGTCAGAATTCGCTCACAAAAGACTGGCACGTTTCTCTCTGAGCGTGACCAAGCGGATGAGAACGCATGAACGCGACGCGCCAATGGATAACGGCTGTCGCGCAACTATGCGAGACCCCTCCTCCGGTCTTTGGCCGCGACAAGGAGATCGAGGAAGTTAAAACGCGCTTGTCGAGCCGCAAGTCGTTCGTGCTCTACGGAGCCAGCGGCGCCGGCAAAACCTTTCTCATTCGTCACGTAATACAAGCTCGTCCCCAAGTCCTGTATTGCTCGAATTCGTCCACACCACAGCTGGTTTTCCAAAGTCTTGCTCGGGCGTTAGTAGCGGTAAGGGACCGATCGGTTCGCTCGTGGCTTCGCAACTCCGACGCTATCAACGGGAAGTCCACGATCTCGCTGCGAGGAATCGTGCTTGAGGCGGTGCGGCAGGGGAATTACTGGATCGTGCTCGATCACCTGCATGGTCCGGCAGCAGCACTCTCCTCGGATACTCGCGATCTGATGTTCTATGGGGACACACCTGTCGTCGCCGTCGCACGATCGGAGCACATGGAGGATCTGGGATTTCTGATGGGAATGTTTTCGTTGCGCGCCGAACGCATGCGCGTGCCGAACTTCGCTCGTCGCGAGGCCCTGCTGTTCGCCGAAGAACTCGCCCGACGACTGCGGCTTGATGCTGTGAACTTATCCGAGTTCCTGGAGCAAGTCGTGGAATTCAGCCACGGTTCGCCGGGCGCAATTCAACGAATGATCCAAATGGCCACTCTCCCGAGGTATTGCAGCGAGGGTTACGTCAAAACGTCACCTTTGTATATCGATTTCCGGTTGGCTTGGCACGCGGAGAGCGCCGCATGAGAGAAACAGACCAAGGTCGCGCGTCACCGTCAACAGTCGATATGAGCCAACCGCCATCCCATCGCGATCCAGACCTTGACTCGATGCCTTTTCGCAGCATTCTTTTCGGGGGCGTCGGTATTAATGCAGAGGTTGAGGATCAGGCCGCCCCTGAGTTTTTCCGCGACTTAAATCTCGATCAGGTTGTGGCAGGCATTACGGAATCCTGGGGGGACTACAACCTGACGCCGTTCTTCTATGCCCGTCTCAGCGATCTCGACGCAATCGGCTATCGCCAGGAGATTATGGGGGATTTCTCCGACAGCCGTCTCACGCAGGCAGTCCATTTGTTCGCCGCGGCTATGCGCGCGATGCGCGAGCGGCTCAAACGGGCCACGGAGCTCTACTACAAATACGCAATGGAGCGGGCCTTCCTGGGAGCCGCCGAGATCTACTGGCAGGCAGCGCAGGAATTGTCGTCGGAACTGACTGCTCTGGACCTGCACTCGCGTGGACTGCGCGCGTTCCGAAAATACCTTACCGAATACGTAAACTCCTCCTCTTTCAGAAAGCTGGTCGTTGACGGCCAGAGAGTGATAACGGACCTATCCAACATCAGCTACTCCCTCCTCATGAAGGACGACTCGATCACGGTCCGCCACGACGACGGCGAAAACGATTACAGCACTACGGTAGAAGAAACCTTCGCGAAATTTTGGCGGCAAAAAGATAACGACCACGGTGCGAAGGTTCCAGTTCCGGATAGCATGAATCATATCCAGGCTCAAATTCTTGAACGGCTCGCGCTATTGTTTGCTGACATATTCCGCAGCCTCGAGGAATTCAGCACGACTCGCCGAGATTTTCAAGACGACGTGCTGGTGCGTTTTGACCGTGAGATCCAGTTCTACATTTCCTATTTGAAATACGCGGACAAACTAAAAGCCGATGGCCTGAGGTTTTGCCTGCCCGTGCTGTCACGGACTTCAAAAGAAGTGTCAGGCCGGAATACATTTGACATCGCTCTCGCACAGAAACTGGTTGCTGAAAAAGGGTCGGTTGTCACCAACGATTTTTTTCTGAGCGGCCCGGAGCGCATCTTTGTGGTTTCCGGTCCGAACCAGGGAGGCAAGACTACATTTGCCCGCACGTTCGGCCAATTGCACTATCTGGCCAGTCTCGGGTGTCCGGTTCCCGGCACCCAAGCCCGTTTGTTCCTATACGACAATATGTTCGCTCACTTCGAACGCGAAGAAACTATCACTAACCTCCGCGGCAAGCTGCATGACGATTTGGTACGCATTCGCACGATCCTCGACCATGCGACTCCCAATAGCATCGTCATCATGAACGAGATCTTCTCTTCGACCACACTGCGGGATGCGGTGTTCCTGAGCAAGAAAGTCATGGCAAAAATGGATGCGATCGGCCTTCTCGGCGTCTGGGTCACCTTTCTCGATGAATTGGCGTCTTTCAGCGAGAAAACCGTCAGCATTGTCAGCATCGTCGATCCGCATGATCTCGCAGTTCGCACATTTAAGCTCGAACGTAGATCGGCCGACGGACTGGCCTATGCGCACGCGATCGCCGAGAAACACCGCGTAACTTACGGCAGGCTCAAGGAGCGGATCAAAGCATGAGAGTCCTTTTGATGCACCGCGACAGAGACTTCGATCTATACCAGCCTGAATCATGGAACAGGTATGGCCGCCGTCAGGAATTCGACCGGGGCACCTTGCTTCGGAGTTTGCTGTGGAACGCGCCCGCTCTGTTGCAGGATCTCGAACTCGACACATTGTTTCGTGCCATGGCTGGCGGCGACGAATTTGTCTTTGCCATTGCACAGCAAGCGCTGTTCTCGGGATTCAAGAATGATCTAGATACGATTCTTTATCGGCAGGCGGTATTGAAGGACTGCATCGCGAACCCGACCGTAGTGCGGGGCCTGTACGACTCGATGACAGCGGTCGGGGAGGAAACCAGGCGGCACTGGTGGGGACTATCGAGTGAGTACCCGGGCTCCATGCTCTACAGCGCCGTCGACATGATGGAGATGTTGATCGGCGTCCTCCGGCAACTGAGAAAGATCGCCGAAGAACAGCAAGCAGCGTTTCATTCCGAAGCATTCACCTCGATGTTCTCCATGCTCAGAAAGGAGTTGGGCGAGGACTACCTGGCGGAGATCAAGGATCATCTCAGCGAATTGAAGTTCCGCAAGGGAGCCTTAGTAAGCGCTCAACTGGGTGACACGAACGAAGGAACGAACTACATGCTCCGTAAACCGCACGGCAAGGAGCCGAACTGGCTCGATCGACTTCTCGGGAAAGTCCCTCCGGGCTATACCTTCCGTCTCGATCCGCGCGACGAGGCCGGCGGGAAAATCCTGACCAACATGCGCAATCGAGGAATTGTGCGGGTCGCACGGGCACTCTCCCAATCCGCCGAACATGTGCTGGGGTTTTTCAAAATGCTGCGGACGGAACTGGCGTTCTACGTTGGCGCACTCAACCTGCATGCTCATTTGGTGTCCAGGGGAATGCCAGTTATCTTTCCAACTCCTCGCCGGGCGGGCGAACGAAAGCAAGAATTTCGGAGTATGTACGATGTTTGTTTTGTTCTCACCATGAATCGCGCGGTGGTTGCAAACACAATCAACGCCAACCGCAAAAACCTGGTCATCATTACCGGAGCGAATCATGGGGGAAAGTCCACTTTTCTCCGCAGCGTGGGTGTTGCTCAGTTGATGATGCAGTGCGGCTTGTTCGTGGGAGCCGAGGCGTTCGAGTCCGAAATCTGCCCCGCTCTATTCACGCACTACAAGCGCGAAGAGGACACTCGCATGAAGAGCGGCAAGTTCGATGAGGAGCTTTCGAGGATGAGCGAAATTGCCGATCATGTCGTTCCGAATTCCATGCTGCTGTTCAACGAGTCGTTTGCCGCGACCAACGAACGGGAAGGGTCGGACATTGCCGGCCAGATTGTTCGTGCCTTGCTCGAAAAGGCCACAAAGGTTTTCTTTGTAACACATTTGTATGAGTTCGCCAGCCGCTACTACGACGAAAAGAGCAATGGGGCTCTGTTCTTGCGGGCGGAACGCAAGGAAGATGGCACGAGAACGTTCAAACTCGTGGAAGGGCAACCACTAGAAACCAGCTACGGAACAGACCTATATCGAGAGGTTTTCGAAATCGAGCGACAGCCTTCCAATGTGACATCTTCTTCGCAATAGGTGACGAAGTTTCCCGCGATCCGGTTCATTTATGCCTGTCCGTAGACGGACTGGACAGGCTCTACAAGGCTCGATACCTCTCGCTCCAGATCCTCCAGGCGATGCAGTTCTGCTTCGACCGCTGGTTCACCCTCCTCCTTAACTTTGCGTGCGCGGACCAAGGCCTCCTCGGCGAAACGGCTCACCTCATGGAGGAGTTTGCGGATTTCCACTTCCAACCGGCCGCGGCTTTCCTGGACGCGATCGAGAATGTCGCTCTGTACCCGCGTGCTATTTGTCTCAAGCAGTTTGACCAGAAATTCGCGGCCGTCGTTCTGAATCAGCTTTCGGGCGCCCACCAGCGGAAGAATGAGATCCGCAAGCCAGCGCAGTGGAGAGGCCGGCTGCGCGACCTCGATGAAATCCATGAAGGTGAACTTTGAGCGAACTCGAAATCCTGTCTCCGGATCGAGGGCGTGCGGCATTCGGGCCAATTCAGGAATACCCGCTCCAGACAGTTTCTTTAGAAATTCATTTCCCATTTCCACGAACCGCAAGGCCACCCGCTCATATTCTTTCTCGGCTTCCTCCTGCTCCGGACCAAGCCAAGGCGCAACGCGCTGATGGGCAATTTCCTGCGACACCTTCATAATCCGACGCCGGTAAGAAGGTCCAAACCCGTTCGGAATGGCTGGAAGCAACTCGTCAAACTGCTGATTGGCTTTCGGCAAGGCCGAGGCGACAAATGCTTTGTGGCGGTCGACGAAAACGTCCGACAGACGCTGCTGTTCCGCCATGAACAGGAAGCTGAGCTCGCGCATCGAACGTTCCGCCTCTGCGATGGTTCGCTTCATCAGGGTGATTCGTCGCTCCGACTCCTCAATCGGACGGCGCAAGGCATCGCGACCCTCGCTAATGATGGCCAGCAGTTGCTCGTTCAAGCGCTGCAATCCTCGATCACAGGCGTCTCGCACCAGTTGGCGCCCCGAACCGTCCACTAAATCCTGCAGTTCTTCGTTGAGTTTGTTCCAGTCTCGTATAGGGCCACGGTTCTCCGCGCGTTCTTGCGCGCTTACTTCGAAAATCGGCCCCATCTCGCGTTGCAACTTCTTCTTGAGCACCTGGCGCGTAAAGTTGGCCGCAGCGGCCCGTTCGGCATCCGTCGTTCGATCCGCTTTATTAAGAACCAGAATCAGGTCGTGTACGTGTTTGCCCACTGCCTCGACTAAGGTAAGCTCCTCGCCGGCGATGGGTGGGTCGGCTCCGACAACAACTAATGCCGCATCAATGTGAGGAATGAATGCCTGCGTGGTCGCGCTATTTCCGCTGAAAACCGAACCCAGTCCGGGAGTGTCCACGATACACATTCCGGACGAGAGGAGCGGGCTGGGAATGAAGGCCTCCGCACCCTGTACACCTTTTTTGTTCTCCGGGTTCAGCTCTTCGGTGACGTACTGTTTCAGCTCCGAAACTGGAATCTCACTCCAGGAGCCATCATGCAAGCGAATGCGCGCATGCAACTGCTGGCCAAAGCGAATCACTGTCGGTACTGCTGTTACAGGAATGAAACCTGTCGGAAGCACCGGTTCGCCAATCAATGCGTTGATCAGGGTGGATTTGCCGCGTTTAAACTGACCTACACAGGCTACGTAAAATCGTCCTTCCGCAACCCGCGCGGACAGCTCCCGCGCATCATTGGCAACGGGCTCCGTACCGAGTTCGTCTGCCAGGGTTGCCAGGCGGGCGAGGCGAGCCGCTCCGTCTACAATGCCGCCTGACGTACCCGCTCGATAGTGGGAAATCGAAGGTTCTTGAGCTACTTTGACTTCATCTGTGCCAGGAGCCATTTTGTCTAACCCTGCGATCGCACGCCTTCCTGGTGTACGTATCGGATGACCTCCACATTCGACATGGCGATCAGGCCTTCATCCACCATCTCGTCGAGCGCCGGAATCAACGCTCGAATTTTCTCTTCCGTGTCGATGACCGAAATCATGATTGGATAATCGGAAGAGCGCAGCAGATGCCGCTTGTGGATGAGCGTGCTGGCCCCGTAGCCCTCGATCCCTCGAAAGACCGTTGCACCGGCGATGTCGAGCTCCCGGCACTTCATCACGATCGCTTCGTACAGGGGCTTGTTCTGCCACTTGTCTTGTTCACCGAAATGAATGCGCAACATCTTGGCTTTTCCTTCGAGCTTCATATCCCGATCTCCTGCCGGCGCTCTGATGTGTGGTAGTTATGGGTGTACTTGATGACGTCGACGTTCGAGAGTACGACGAGGCCCTGCTGAACCATATCGTCCAGAATCGGCATAAACTTCTGAAGCTTCTCTTCTGTGTCCACGACGGACAACAGAATCGGACGATCATGCGAGAGGCTAAGTTTCGCGTCCTTGTGAATCCGGCGGTTGGCGCCGTATCCGAGGATTCCGCGATACACCGTGACCCCTGCGATATCATGGGCTCGCAACCCATTGACGATCGCTTCATAGAGCGGTTTTCCATTCCACTTGTCGTTTTCGCCGATATAGATCCGCATCATCTTCGCCTTGCTCTCGCTCTTTAGCGCCGGGCCTTCGCTGGACGTTCTTTTTTCTTTCTTCGCGGCGGGCTTCACGATCGTCGTATCGTGCATCTCGATGAGACCACTGCCGACCAGTTCGTGAAGTTTTGGCAACAGCTCCTCGACCTTGGCAACGCTTTCTATGAACTCGACCTTGACTGGAAGACGGACCGCGAGATCGACAAGCCGGGTGGTGTGAAGGTGGTGGTCCGCTCCAAATCCTGCTATGCCGCGCGTGACGGTTGCGCCGGACACGCCATGAAAGAACAGAAAGTCCAGAATGGCGGCGTACGCCGCGCTGCCGTGATACTGCTGATCCTCGCTGACATACACCCCTACTTTTTTCCCTGGTCCTGGTGTGAGCACAATGATCCTCCCGATCTATAATCCCCGCTGACCAACTAAAAACTCAGCTACGCGGCCCAGAATACCTCCGCCCTCATGAACTCCGTGTCGAAGTTGCTCGCGGAAAATTTGGAGTTCCTGTTCAAGTTCTGACCGATTTCGTTCCACAATTTGATCAATCGCGGGTCTTAGGCGTAAAGGAACAAATTCTTTGAGTTTCGGCGCATGATCGAGGCAGAGGCTTCCCTGGGTCGTCATCCATTGGACAAACATCGCGCTCTGGAACCGCTGCGCGAGTTCACGCAGGCGAGTTACTTCCTCCGCAAGAACCCGGTGGCACAGCGCGCATTCCTCACTACTAGCCTTTCCCTGGTGGCCACCTTTCAACATCTCCAAGAAGACGGCGGTGACGCTCTCCCCAGGCGTTGATCGCGACAGTTTGTCTCTCGAGCGTGCAAGCGCCCAGACATGAAAATTGCACAGCCGGAGATTTGCTTGCGGTTCGGTAGTCTCCGCCAATGTCCATTGAAAATCCTTCAGAATGGAACAAATCGGACACGTTCCTTTAGTGAGAGCCTGGCTCACCGCACTCGAAGGCATAGAGACTTCCGGTTTCATGGAATCGCCCTTCCGGTCATCACGCCTCCCCACACAGCCACGAATCCAAAGCAGACGCTTACGGCCACGTAGAGCAGACCGAGACCTAGCTGGCCATCCTGGATCGTGCGTAAGGTTTCGTACTCGAAGCTAGAGAACGTGGTATACCCTCCGATAAAACCAATCGGAATCAGATACCGCCAGTTCGGGCTCCAGTGCGTTCTTGCCGTTAATAGCGCGAACACAAAACCAATCAAGAACGAGCCCGTGATGTTGATGACCATGGTCCCGTAGGGGAAACGCGTCCCCATCTTGCTCCCGATATAACTGCCCAGCCAAAAGCGAAGAATCGAACCAAGACAACCACCCAGCCCAACCATGACGTATTTCAGCAAGCCGTCTTCTTCCTTTCCCCTTCATGATGCCCTCTCATACGGGCCGGGAACGCCTACGATGCTGCCGTTGGCTCGCGGCTGGCATGTGCCAAGCCTTCAAGGTCTCGGCGAATCGTACTTTCTTGACCCGCGGATTGCGCATTGTCGCCTACGAGTCGCTGTATCTGCGCGCGATAGCTGTTGGCATAGGCGTCGAACCTGCGTTGAATCTGACTAAGCGTCCTGTCCGACCAGTCGTAGAGCAACGCGTGATACGCGGATAGCGCTTTTGCCAACTGATCTCCCATCCTGCTGTACAGCCGCTTGGCCACCAGGGATGTTGACAGGTTTGTGCCGAGCAAGCTCACCACAACGGGGCGTGGCAGACGAACATCCATTGCGCCAAGATCAAATGACGGCATCTCTCGCACTAACGCCGAGAATTCCTGTTCGGCTGGCGCGTCTTCAACCTCGAGTACCTTGGCAGTGGCGCGCAGTGTCTCGTGAAGTTTGTGACTCATCGCTTCCATTCGCTGGCGAAGCGAGTCGGTTTGTTCCTGGACAGCACCGATTACCGCATTGCGGACGATTTGAGGCACTTTTTCGTCAGTGGACCCCTGCTTCGACCAAGACTCCACCAGAGTCGCGGCGGCGAGCCGTACGATCCTGGCTCCCGCAAACTCAAGTTCATTGGCGAGATTGCGCGCTCCCTTTCTTATCTCTTCCAGTCGGCCGCTCGCCTGGCGCAATTCAGCCTCAAGGACACGCAGTTGTTCCACTTTGGTCGGGGAAAGCTGTCCTTTCGAGCGCAGCCGAGTGCGCAACGCCACCTCCACGGATTGTTGGAGTCCGCCCAGCTTGCGCCTGATCGAACGAATTTTTAATTCCTGACGCTGGCCATATAAGGGCGCAATATCGTCTTCAAACCATTTGGTTAATAGATCCTGGCTGCCGCGCATCACGCTCACCGCATGGACAGCGAGATCCAGGTTCATCTGTTCTTTGATGTGCTCCTTCACATACCCAATTACCTGCGAGCGATCTTCCGAAGTCAGTAGATCTGCTTTGCTCAGCAGTACCGTGGCTGGAATTGCTGCATCATAAAGAATCTGGATGGTTTGCAGATCGTCTGGAGTCAGCGTCGATCCCGCATCGATGAGAACGACGCCCAGATCACAGCGAGGCAAATAGGCTAGCGTTTCCGCAGCTCCGCGAGTCGCCAACGATCCCAGTCCAGGAGTATCCACGAACGCGATGCCGTCGCGGAGACGGGGCGACGGAAGCTGAACCACAATTCTGGTGACGTGCTTCTCGTTTCCGCGATTGAGTTGCTCGGCTACAAATTCCTGCAATTGCGAAATATCAAATTCTTCCGGCGTTCGGTTGGCTCGCCAAACGTGGACTACAGGTTTTACTCCGTAGACCAAACGGGTGGGCACGGCGGTGATCGGTGTGACTCCCACGGGAAGCACGCTCGTTTCGAGCATTGTATTCAGAAGCGATGATTTGCCGGAACTGACGCGACCGAAAACGGCAATCTCAAAACTGTTGTCTTCTAGCCTGTCGATGATCATCGACAGGGTTGACCGGAATTCCACTAATCCGTGCTCGGTAATGATCGCTTCCAACTTCTTGAGCAGCGAGACTTCGTCTCCACTTTGCTCCAGCCGCTCCAAGCGCTCCTGCAGGTTCTCCCTGGATCCTCGCGTCAGATACTGATCCAGCTGTCGTGCGAGGCTCTTCAGTTCTGCGGCGATGCCATTCAATTCCACTGCCGCAGCAGGAGGAACTTCTCCATAGCCACGCATGTACTCCGGATTCAGTTCTTCTGCCGCGATATCCACGAATGTGAGATTTACGTGAAGGGCACGCGAGACGGGAATATCCGATGCCGGCCGCTCAATTCCTTGCCCGTCGAGTACCCGGACCAACTGCGCACGAATCCGGCTGATGTAGTCCTCGATGATTCGCCGTTGGGCCGGGCTTATGTCCAAGGCGTATTGAGGGAAGGCAACTTTGGACGCAGACACATTGAGCGTGGATTCCATGTCCGCCAGCAGTTTGTCGACGTGGCGGCAGGTCACGCTCAGCCGCCGCTGATGGCTGGAATTGAGCGAATTGGCCGATGCATCGGGCATCACGTTTCTATCGACGTACACAGTGGATCCCGTGCACGAGGACTCTCGCTTTGAAGTATTTTGGGATTTCTTGGATTGAGCGGGCGGGCGGTTGAATCACACACCAACTCCCACCAAGAATTCCTCTTCTTCGTAGGAGTCATCTGCCCTGCGGGCGGTTAAAGGCGAACTCCAACACCCGATTAAATTATGTGCGCTACTAAAAGCGAAGTCAACGAGTTTGAACGGATGTACTTACTCCGGTCACTTCGCCGGACTCCAATTCATGCGAAAGTCGATATAAAGCGGCGTAACTTTAACGTGCTCATCCGAGCGATATTTTGGTTCGTTTGCCATCTCCAGCAAGGCAATGATTGCGCCCGGGTTTCCTTGACTGAACTCCAGGACCTTTTCGAGGAATTCGGTCATGTTGGAAGCGACCAGTCCGGTCCGTTTGACGACCTCGCGCGCAAATTGCTCGGCGACGCTAGCGTCGAAGTTGCGGATTTCGCACTTCTGGGAACGGTCTCCATAAATAGGTTGCAGGAAGCCCGTGTCTTCCATGTGGCTGGAGCGCGCCAGTGCGCTCACGGGTGTCGAACCCCAACTCATAATTTCCCGAACCGCCGACGCGAACGAATAGGAAGGACGTTTCAGGTGATCTAGAACGATCGAATACTCTCCTTCCCGAAGCGCATCCATAACGATCCCTTTCAGGGAAACGGCGGATTTAGACTTCACTGCTTCCTCATTGCGGAATACGGCCTTAGCTCGAGCACTCCCGGCGCGAAGTAGACTCACCGCCAAACTGCGGAAAACCGTATTGATGGTGTTCGAGTCCTCGCAATAGAGAATGGCCCGAAATGAGGGAACGCTGCGCAGCAACAAAGTCTTGCCCACGCCAGATGGTCCATAGATCAAGAATGGGCGTTTTCTTATCAAGAACTGGTCGATCCGTTCTCGCTCTTCGGCGCGATCGAAGATGTATTCCGCGGTCATCGATCCCTTACCCTTATCCGATCCACGCAGCCGGTTTCGCCAACGAAAACCGCTGTAGCAGCGAAACAAGTCTGGGACGCCGCTTTCGCTTGAACTGTCCACATTGTGGTTAGTCTTGTCATTACTTACCTTGAGGGGACTGATCCCCGTTAGCGATGGCACCCGCCTTGCGTGTAACGGCCAGCAGCAATCGGAGTATGTTATCCGTTGCCTGGTGCGCGGGATTTCCGTCTTGGCGTTTTTTGATTTCTTCATTGATAACGGGCCGAGCCACATTGATGTGCGACTCCAGCCAACCCTGGATCTCCCCTTGCAGAAGCCAATCGCACGAGGGTAGGACCTCGAGAAGACGCTTTACGGCAAATCTTTTGTTTCGATCGTCCGCGACGGCGAGTGCAATTGCGCACGCTCTGGCCGCAATCTCAGGATCCTTGTCATGGAGCAACGCGGCAATCTTGCGCCAGTCTTGGACGAAGAGGCGCAGCGATTCCAGCAGGCGTAATACCGACCGGCGACGGCTTCGACTGGAAGGGGTTTCGCGATTACCGGACGGCTCAGGCGCCCTCGCGGCCTCAATTAGCGCGGAATGCGGAGCTTCACCCAATTTGTGAAGCGCATCCTCCGCCGCGCTGCGACAGAAATCATCTTCCAACGCTGCGACGAGCTGGGGAACCGCCTCTGGGCGACGGAACTCGCCCATTGTCTCCACGGCTCCGATCAGATGTTTTCGCTGCAAGACCCGTTCGAGAGCTTCGTACACGTCCTCCGTTCGCCAGGCGCCCAAGGCACGAGCGGTGCTGTTCTGAACGGCCTCTTCCCCATGTGCGGCCACAGGATCGGAAATCTCCCTGTTGAGATCCAGATACTCAATCAAGACATCTTTCGCGCCGAGTTGGGCCAGCGCTCGCACCGCTCGTTGGCGTGGCACAAAGATGCCGCTCGGTTTGCCTTGCATGAGAAACCGGCGTAACAGCGGAACGGCACGTTCTCCGCACGCGACGAGCATGTCAATTCCAAGTTCGCCTTCATGCAACGAGTTGAGGCTCTGGACGAGCGCCTCGATTTCTTCCTCAGGAAGATCTCGAAACGCTTGACTTGTTCTTGCTTCCACCAGAGCCTCCCTCGTTTTGCCGTTATTTTCCCCAGCGGCTATAGACGGAACGCCCGGCATATTTCGCGCTCCGCCCCAACTCTTTCTCGATCTCAAGCAAGCGGTTGTATTTCGCGATACGCTCGCCTCGGCACGCAGAGCCAGTCTTGAGTTGACCCACACCGGTTGCCACTGTGAAGTCCGCGATCGTAGTGTCGTCAGTCTCACCGGAACGGTGTGATACGACACAGGTGTAGTTGTTCTTTTGTGCGAGTTCGATGCACCGCAAAGTTTCGGTCACAGTGCCGATCTGGTTGAGCTTGATGAGAATGGAGTTCGCGATTCCTTTTTGGATTCCTTTGGCGAAGATCTCGGGATTGGTGACAAAGATGTCATCGCCCACAAGTTGCACTTGTTTCCCGAGACGATCCGTCAGCTTTTTCCATCCGTCCCAGTCATCTTCTGCGAGTCCGTCCTCCAGGGACGGAATCGGATATTTCTTCACCCAATCCGCCCACAACGCGATCATCTCATCGGAACTCTTCCGTGTTTTGTCGGACTTGTGAAACACATAATGCCCGTCTTCGAAAAACTCGCTGGCTGCTGGATCGAGGTTGATGCCAATGTCTTTTCCCGGCTCGTAGCCGGCTTTCTGAATCGCGGTAAGAATCAGTTCAACCGGCTCTTCATTGGATCGCAGGCGAGGAGCAAATCCGCCTTCATCTCCCACGCTCGTCTCGTAGCCCTTTTCGTGCAGAACCTGTTTGAGGGCCTGAAATGTCTCAGCAGCAGATCGGAGCGCTTCGCTGAAGCTCGGAGCCCCGAGGGGCACGATCATGAATTCCTGGAAGTCGACGTTGTTATCCGCGTGCCTTCCACCGTTGAGTACATTCAGCTGCGGGACCGGCAAAACATATTCCTGGCGGTCCGCAAATTGACGATAGAGAGGAATCTTCTTTTCCGCCGCCGCAGCCTTGGCTGCAGCAATCGAAACTCCGAGAATTGCGTTCGCTCCGAGTTTCGCTTTATTGGGCGTTCCATCGAGTGCGATGAGTTCCTCGTCGAGGGCCTTCTGGTGGCCCGCATCCATGCCTTTGACCGTGCCTTGAATCATCGCTGTGACATTGTGAACGGCTTTCAAAACGCCTTTCCCGTTGTAACGCTTCTTGTCTCCGTCCCTCAGTTCAACTGCCTCGTGTTTTCCGGTGGAAGCGCCTGAGGGAATCTTCGCCAAGCCGGTTGCTCCACTCTCCAGGGTGACACTGACCTGAATAGTTGGGTTTCCCCTTGAGTCCAGAATCTCCATCGCATCAACGCTTTTTATCTTCGACATAAGTTCTCCTTGCTATGAGTTATGACTGCGCTATACAGATCCTGTTTGAAGTACCGTGATCAAATCTTTTTCTACGTCAACCGGAAACGCCAAAGCCTTGAGTGTCTCGACCGTCTTGTCCACGGCGTAAGGGAATGACTTCAGCTGAAAATCGCCGTTTTCCCAGATGGCATAACAGGCGTCGGGCTTTCCAGTCTTCGGTTGGCCGAGACTTCCGGGATTCACCACAATTTTCTTGCCGATCTTGCGAATAAATGGCGTGTGAGTATGGCCAACTAGCAATACGTCCGCGTTCACTTGCTCAAGTTCTTCTACCCACTCGTCGGATTCCTCAGGACAATAGCCGTATAGGGGATCGGAGGGTTTGGCGTGACAAAGATAAAATCTGGTGTCTTCCCGTTTGAGTTCGAGTTTGAGCGGCAGTAGTCGCAAGAATTGCTTTTGTTCTTTCTCAAGCGCAGAAGCGGTATATCGACGGGTCAGGTCCGCCATCTTCTGGTACCGAACAGTACAGCGCGGGTCCACATCAAATCCGATCGAATTATCGTGATTGCCGCGAACGACTACCCTGCTGTTCGTTCTGGCGAAATCAACCACCGCTCCCGGCTCCGGACCATAATTCACCAAGTCGCCTAATATCCAGAGTTCGTCATATCCGGTGGGCAACGAACGCAAAGCTTCGTAGTTGCCGTGCAGGTCAGAGATAATCGCGATCTTCATTCCGTCTCCGTCTGGCGTGGCCTGCAAGGATCGGGGCCGGCAAACAATCGCATGGAACGCAGTACCGAGTCCTGCTCCGGCCCGCGAGGTTCATCGCGATACCGGTAATCATGTTTGCGTATGAATTCACGCAGATCACCCTCTAGCTCGGCAATTCGCCCCTCCAGTTGCGCAAACAATCCCTCGCGCTTTACAGGATCCTTCCACATTTGTAGAGCCACTTGACCATGCGGAATACAAAAGCCGTTGGCAGCGAGGGGGACCGCGAACTCTTCCTCATCGCTGAGTTCCTCTAGTGCTTCTCCCAGGAATTGTTCCTTTTCCAGATTTTCTTGGCAAAACATGCACGCCCGCCCTGGAACAAATAGATGTGCTTCCGAGCGTCGGAACAGGCTGGATCGCAAGTTAGGTTCGATGGCCTTTACGGCGGCAAGACCTGACCGCGCCAGGCGGGCTAGATCCTCACAAAGAATGGCTATTCCGAACCCTCCGGTCTGCCATGCTTCGTCTTCGATCTCCTTCGCCATCCAAAAATGACGCAGGCAAAAGCCGCCACCAGCCAGGAACTTCTGCCGCACGGAAGGAAACATCATGCCTTCGTGCAAGAACGAGTGGATCGACTTGCGCTCAGCCGTACGCACCGCATTGCAGATGGCACACCCGCCTCGCGCAAAAGCTTTACTGAGTGTGTCACGCGTAAACCACAGTGAGTCACGACTCTTGCGAGCTGGTGCGGCTCTCTTTTCTCGCGCATTTTTGTTGGCACGAACCATTGCGTGCGACTCTCATCTTCAGAAGACAACTGCAGGCACAAACGCCTACATCCACTGAAGCGACTCTCATAATTTTGAGCGGGTGGTTCTTGCCGGGACAATGACTCCCGCGACAAGTTCCCGCTTGTCAGGAGTCATCAGCTGTGCCCGGCTAAAAGAAAGGGACAGCGGTTTCGGTGAACTCCTTCACCGTTAGCAATTTTTCTCAGTACATCACATCAGAGATGAGGCTGCGAAGTCAACGCACTTGGAGTCCTCATTTCGACTCCTGGAAGATCAAGATCCATTCTAGGCGCAGCTCAGCTAGGAACCTAAGTGCCCGCGATCCAACTTGCTGTCTTGGTCCATCTGTGTTTGAATGAGGGCGGCAAAGGAGTTTGCCGCCCTGGTTCCGCCGGGTAAACTGCCGCTGTCACTGGCGGCTGATGACTCCTCTCAAATCCTGCAATGCGGTTCGGTCGCAGAAGGACCTGAAGATGAGAGGGGTTTCTCGCCAATCTCGAAGTTCTCAAGCACTTTCTGCTAAGCGCTCACTGAGATCCACAACCGCCTCGTTACGGCGTACGCTGGCTTTTCCTTGCATCTCTGAGAATTCTTGGAGGGCCCCAGCTTGATCGAAAGTATCGGTTACAACGTCGTTCAGGTGCTGTTCGTGATGGCCTTTGCGCCTTTGTACGCAGGTGTGCTGAGCCGACTGAAAGAGATGGTGCAGAGCAAGCGCGGTCCAAGCATCCTGCAGCCCTATCGCGATATCTGGAAGCTCTTTCACAAAGATGAGGTGCTGTCGGATCAGACCACCTGGATCTTTCGCGTCACGCCCTATCTCGCTTTTGTCATGCCGCTCTTTGTGACCATCCTGATCCCAGTCCTAACCGATTACCCACTGGTGTTCGCCTTCATGGGTGACATGCTCGCCGGAGGTTTCTTCCTGGGCGTCGCGGGATTTTTTGCAGCACTCGCCGCGGTAGATACAGGCAATCCCTACGGGCCAATGGGAGCGAGCCGCACCCGCATGGTTGGTTTCCTCGCCGAGCCTGTGTTCATGATTGTGTTCTTCACTGTTTCCTTCGTTTCACAATCGACGATCCCTTATATCGTCCAGCAAAAATGGGTAGTGAATGCCGGGGCGTTTTTTTCTCCCGCGCACGTTCTCCTGTTGATTGCCTTCCTCATGCTCATTCTCGCTGAGGGTGGACGAATTCCTGTGGACAACCCATCAGGCCACTTCGAATTGGCCATGATCGACGAATCGAAAGGTTTAGAGTTCTCCGGCCGAGGCGCGGCGCTGATGAAGTGGGGCGGCGAGATGAAGTTTCTCGTTCTGACTTGCATCTTTCTGAATGTCTTGGTCGCGCCATGGGGGCTCGCTCATGGCCACACTGTCGCCGATGTGCTGGTTGCGGTCCCGCAGATCCTTTTCAAGATTTTCGTGTTCTCGCTGGTGTTGATCGTCGTTGAAACTTCACTGGCGAAGTTACGGCTGTTCCGAATCAGTGAATTCCTGGGAGCAGCCTTCATCATCTCGGTTGCCGCGATGGTGACGAGTATTTTCCCCGGAGGCTAGAGTGCCGAGTTCCATATCAGATGCGTTGAATACCCTCTGCGGGGGGCTGATCCTGATTTCTGCGTTCGCCATGGTCGCTGTGCGCCAGGTCCAGGGAGTCACACGCTTTTTCGTCGCGCAATCAGTCTTGCTGGCAACATCCTGCTTTCTGCTTGCCTACAGCCAGCATTCCATGGATCTCTTTGCACTCGGGCTGATCACAATCGGGGCCAAGGTCGTCACGATTCCGTGGGTCTTGCGCCGGCTTCTGCCCAGCGAATTTTATGAGCGTCGAGAAATCAATCAGGTCATCAATATCCCGACTTCGCTCTTACTGTCACTCTTGCTGGCGATCTTTGCTGAGTTCCTGGTAAGTCCGATGGTGAATGCTGCGCATGATCCTGTCATCGCCCTCAATCTACCCATCGGGCTGGCCTGCTTGCTGATCGGCGCGCATTCGCTGATGGCCCGACGTGAGGCTATTCCTCAACTGATTGGAATCTTGGCGATGGAAAACGGTACTTTCTTTGCGGGCATCGCCATCGCCCCGCAGCTTCCGATCATTGCTGAGCTGGCCATCGCCGTGGATGTGGCCCTCATCGCAGTTGTTGTCGGGCTACTCACACGTAACATCCAGGAGACCCTCGGTACCACCGAAGCGGCATCCCTCGACGAGCTGAAAGAGGAGGTTGCCGAATGACGCTGATCGCGATCCTTGCGATTCCTTTGCTGGGTGCACTGCTTTGCTGGTTCCGGCCGCTCCGCAAACATGCCTCGTCGGTAACGATGCTGTGCTTGTGGGCTGTTTTTGCTTTAGTGCTCGATGTTGCGGCGCGAGTCATTGCTCATGGAAAAGTTGTTGGTATTCCTGGCTGGTTCGAGGCTGATGGCCTAAGTGCTCTCGTCCTTCTTCTCGTCAGTTTCGTGTGCGCTCTCGCCTGTGTTTTCGCAAGAGGCTACATGCGACACGAACACGACGACGGGCGTCTATGGTGGTTTTATGCAAACTACAACTTGTTCGCGTTCGCTATGTTGGCGGTTCCATGCCTGGCCGGACCGAATCTCACGTGGGTCGCCGTTGAACTCGTAACACTGTTTGGAGCATTGCTCGTTGGCTTCGACAATACTGCCAGTTCGCTGGAAGCAGCTTGGAAATTTGCAGTGCTCACCATCATGGGCGCTCCCATTGCATTGTTTGGATTTTTCGCTTTGTTTTGGGCTTACCATTCCGCGACAGGAGGCGCCCGCGAGACCTGGGATGGGCTTCGTTTGATGGCTGGTTCCATGGATCCAGCCGTGCTGAAATTTTCGTTTCTCCTCGTCTTCGTAGGATTCGGAGCAAAATCAGGACTGGCGCCGATGCATACGTGGCTTCCGGATGCGCACAGTCAGGCCCCGACTCCTGTATGTGCTGTTCTGTCTGGTGTGAAGACCACCGTTCCGCTTTACGTCATCCTGAGATTTCTGGGGGTTGTGCTAGCGTCTCCTACCGCGCGCGTAGGGAACTGGATGATTGTGCTTGGCTTGGTCTCTGTGGGCATCGCGGCGTTTCTTCTCGTTCAAGTCCGCGATTACAAGCGAATGTTCGCCTTCTCCACAGTAGAGCACATGGGAATTATTCTGACGGCCGCAGGCATGGCAAGCCAAGCCGCAGATTTCGGTGCGGTATCCCAAATCCTGAATCATGCGATCACAAAATCCCTCTGCTTTTACGTCGCAGGAGTCATCCTGCTGATTCTCAGCACGCGAGAGATTGGTTCGGTGCGCGGACTGTTGCGAATCTCGCCCTTCGCAGGCAGCGCACTGCTGTTTTGCTCTTTGGCCATTGCGGGCGCTCCACCGTTCCCCATCTTTCTAAGCGAACTTTCGATTTTGTCTGCGGGCGTGGAAGGCGGACACAAGGTTGTCGTCGCGATCCTGGCTACTTTGATCGTGATCGCCTTCGTGGCCATTCTGTCCCATGTGAACCGTATGTTGCTGGGGAAGCCCGAGACGCCGGTTTTAGCGTACGCGCTCCCTGCAAGTTGCCGCTTTACCGTATGGGCAGCGGCCGTGCCGGTGCTTGTACTAGGTGTGTACATACCAGCACCGGTTCACAGCCTGCTCCAGCTGGCCGCGCACCAACTAGGAGGTCGCTGAATGTCCATTGCTCCGTCGCCGGTTGCAAAGCAGCAAAGCTATGATGCCAGCCGTCTGATTGCGGCGATCGAGCAGCGCTTTGGCCACGCGGTGACCCGCGCGAAACGTGAAGGCAGCCGATCCGATTTCGAATTC
>DATJWZ010000196.1:0-1049 GCA_035500795.1 Candidatus Eiseniibacteriota bacterium
TCTCACCAACAGAGCGAACTACGGGAACAACTTTGGAAACGACGTGAGCAGCTCGACGTTCGGTCACCCGGTTGGATTCATCAATCCCAGTTCTACATTCACCCCGCGCTCGATCTGGAGTGAATTCGGGGTCCACTTCACTTTCTAGTCGGTAGGTTTTGCAGGCCTCGTCTACGTATCCTGCGCCCGCAGGATACAGACGGGGCCTTTTTTGTTGGGTTTAAGCACTACGACACCGAGTCGGCCGCCACCACTAGTCATGTGACTAGTCAATACGCTGGGCTTCGGCCAACCCAACACCGGGCAGAAATGGGGCCACCCATCCGCTGTCGACAATCGTCGTAAATATGCCTTGACACGTATATGCCTAATTAGGTATATAAATGACGTGGAGTCTGTATTCGAAATCATTGCGGAGCCCAACCGCCGGGCAATATTGAGCCTCCTGGTCTCATCCGAGCAGTCGGTGGGTGAGATTGAGCGCCAACTTCGGATGACCCAGCCGACCGTGTCGAAGCACCTGCGGGTGCTGCGCGAGGCTGGCTTCGTGGAATCCACGGTGGACGCACAGCGCCGCCTCTACCGTCTGAAACCGGCCCCCTTTCAGGAATTGGATGCCTGGCTCGATCAGTTTCGCCGGTTCTGGTCGACACACGTGGATGCACTCGAACGCTACCTCGACCGGATGGATCCAGCGCCACCCAATAAAGGAACGACAAACAAAACGCGCCGCGCCGCAGTCGGTGAGCGTGATAAGGAGAAAAGAGATGAAGATTAAACTGGCCAGCGTGTACGTCGACAACCAGGAGAACGCCTTGCGCTTCTATACGGAAGTCCTGGGCTTCGTGAAAAAGACCGACTTCAGCCAGGGTCCGTATCGCTGGCTGACGGTAGCTTCAGCAGAGGACCCGAATGGCATGGAACTGCAACTGGCGCTGAACAACAATGCCGTGGCGAAAGCGTATCAGGAGGGACTCTTTCAGCAGAATCAGCCCGCGGCCATGTTCTTCACCGACGATGTACAGGCCGATTACAAGCGCATGAAAGCG
>DATJWZ010000197.1:0-30806 GCA_035500795.1 Candidatus Eiseniibacteriota bacterium
CCGAAGCCTTCACTGCTTGGATTCACAGTGAGCTGCCCTGGGGGGACTGCGCTTCCAGTCCCAGCTCCCGCAAGATTCAAAGTCGTCGTAGCGTTTGACGCATCGCTGGTGATGGTTGCCGTCGCACTGAAAGATGCAACAGCCTTGGGCGCGAACGAAAGGCTAAACGAAGTGCTTTGCCCCGCATTAATCGTCAGCGGGAGATTGGTCGCGGAAAGAGCAAAATATTGGCTTGAGATCGCGATGCTCGAGATGGTAACTCTGGCGTCCCCGGAGTTGGTGACGGTAGCAGAGAGCGTCTTGCTGCTGCCGCTCGCGACGTTTCCAAAATCCAGAGTTGATGCTGAGAGCGAAAGTGTACCCAATTGCTGGGTGTCAGATTTACCAACGCTCAAGCCTTGGCAACCGGCCAGCAACATGAGCGCGGCTGAGAGAAGTACTACGTGTACCGCTTTCGAAGAGTGCTTTTGGGGGACTGCTCTTGCAGCAAGCTTTCGCATTCTCGTGGACCCGTAGCCCCGAGTTCTGCGACTCTGTGCGCCCGGGGGATGGCTCGCTACCAGACTGGCTTAGAGGACGAGATTGCTGTAGATGCCCGAGGTACAGCACGCCAAATGGTCGGAAGGTCAATAAGAAACGCGTAATGAGGCTTGCACAGCAGAGACCTACTTCGTACGGAAGAACTGCCTTAGAAATAGATTGCTTTCCTGTGCATATAACTAGGGAGTCGAAGAGATGAAAACAGCTACCAGGATTTTTGCCCTTATGTTGGCGCTGGCTGCTGCGGCCCTTGGGCAAAATGGCTTCGCGGCTGGGCCGCCCAGTGCTGCAACCGGTCCAGGGTTTGCTGTGAGCGCCGGTTACACTTACCTCTCGATGCCGATTCCCAGCGCTGGGAACGTGGGTCTCAACGGTGTCGATGTCGCCGGCCATGTCGACCTGGCCTCCTGTTGGGGACTGACCGCAGACTCAAGCTATGCCCGTGCTTCTGACGTATTCGGTACCGGACACAATAGCTACGTCTTGACTGCTCTTGCGGGTCCGGTCTTCTATCCAATCGAGCGCCCAAATCTGCGTTTTTTTGTTCATGCTCTGGTTGGTGCCGGCCTGGTTGATAGCGCGGTGCCCGCGAGTGGTACCCAGTACGTCGGCGGATGGGTGGCACGCTTTTCCGAAGCAGTCGGCGGAGGATTGGAACGTTCCCTTTCAGGGCCGTTCGCTGTGCGCGTCGGTGGAGATTACTTGCGCACGAGTTTTGTGGACTCGAATGCCGTTGCACATCCTCAGAACAATTTTCGAGCGACCGTGAGTTTTATGGTCCGCTTAAAGGAGTGGCAGCGCGGAGGTGACGTTCGTTGAGCATGGGACATAGCACCTGTTGACCCTACCTGCATGAGAGACCTAATCGTACGGGCGCGTTGATCGATTCCCAACTGATTGTTCGGCCGCCGTCCTCGATTTCTCACGTGATTTCTGTCACTGTCTTCTGTGATCCCACTCATCGTTCGCTGGAGCATTCCACGGTATCCAAGATCACATGCCGTAGCGTGCCCGACGTGCTTCCACACCCGGGCTCGGAAAGGCAGTCGTGTTCAAGGACATCGAACATCTCATGCGCCTGAGTGTCGTGATGCTGCTGGCGCTGCTCCTATTCGTTGTCTTGCGCGCCGCAGTCGTCCCCAAGAGCTTTGGCCAGTACGGCCACTACCGAGGCAACGCCATCGCCGAGATAGCTGCTCGCCCGCCAGCCTTCGCTGGTCACCAAGTCTGCGAAGGCTGTCATACCGACGTCGTCGACCAGAAAAAACTTGGCCGTCACGCGAACGTGCCCTGCGAAGCCTGCCACGGTGCTCAGGGTAAGCACGCCGACGATCCCGCTTCGGTGAAGCCGCAACTTCCTGATACCGCGGTGATCTGTGCGCGTTGTCACGAAGCCAACAGTGCCAAGCCGAAGGGATTTCCGCAGGTTGTCAGCGCAGATCACTCCGGCGGCCTCGCCTGCAACACCTGCCATAAGCCACATCGCCCGAAAATTGAAGACGAACCCAAGACGGCAAGCGTGAAACCGACAGGAGGCAGGAAATAATGGATATCACTCGCCGACGCCTCCTGGTCCTCCTGCCAGCGGCAGCCGTTGCCTGGAAGTACATTCAGGCTGGAACGCCTGAAGCTGCTCCCAATTACAAGATCGCTGAGCATTGGTGGGGGATGCTGATCGATATCCCCAAGTGCATCGGTTGTGGCAGTTGTGTCCGCGCGTGCTCCGAGGAAAACGATGTTCCGGACGGCTACTTCCGCACATGGATTGAGCGATACCACGTTGCGGACTGGAAGATCGAGCGCCCGCAAGTGACTTCACCCGATGGCGGCAAGCAAGGGTTCCCGCCGGCGAAGGAAGTCGGCGGCAAGAACTTTTTCGTTCCCAAGCTCTGCAATCACTGTGAAGATTCCCCTTGTACGCAGGTCTGCCCCGTTGGGGCGACCTTCGTCACTCCCGATGGCGTTGTTCTCGTAGACAAAAGTTACTGCCTCGGCTGCCGCTATTGCGTGCAGGCATGTCCCTATGGATGCCGCTTCATCAATCCCAAGACAAATACAGCGGAGAAGTGCTCTCTCTGCTATCACCGCATCACCAAGGGATTGACCACCGCCTGTTGCGAGGTCTGCCCCACAGGCGCGCGTCAGCTAGCGGATCTCAAGAATCCGAAAGATCCGATTCACGAGTTCTTGCGAACACATACAGTGCAAGTGTTGAAACCTCACATGGCCACAGGAGCGAAAGTTTTTTACAACGGCATGGATGGATCGGTGAGGTAGCGGCATTTAAAAGATCGCGGCTTTAGCGACGCCGTAGAGATTGAGGGATTGCGGATTTAGACGCAGAGAACCAGTTTAAGGAGGCTGCTTGCAAATTCCCGTTGAAGGCTTCATGTACCCGAATGAAGTGGAACTCCAGTGGAGCGTCCTCATCGTTCTCTATCCTTTCATAACGGGACTGGTCGCCGGTGCCTTCATCCTCGCATCGCTGGAACGCGTTTTTCGTGTGGAGGCCGTGAAGCCCACATACCGCCTCGCCCTGCTGACCGCTCTTGCATTCCTACTGGTCGCGCCGATGCCGCTGCAACTGCATCTAGGACATCCAGAACGCTCTTTTGAAATGTATCTGACGCCGCACCGCTCGTCCGCCATGGCGATGTTCGGCTTCGTTTACCTGTGGTATCTGATGGCCGTCTTGCTGGTGGAAATCTGGCTCGATTACCGCCGCGACATTGTTCTGAAATCTCAGACGTCAGCCGGCCTTGCGCGCGTTTTTTATCGATTCCTTACTCTGGGCTCAAGCAATCTCAGCGAGCGCTCGCTTCGCATTGACGATCGAGTCGGCTACGCGATTACTCTGATCGGTATCCCCTCAGCATTTCTGCTGCACGGATATGTCGGCTTCATCTTCGGATCGGTAAAAGCCAACCCATGGTGGTCAACACCGCTGATGCCTATTGTTTTCATCTTCTCGGCAATGGTCTCTGGCATCGCCGCGGTGATGCTGCTCTACATGCTTTCGACCCGGCTCCGGGGAAGAGAAATCGACATCCGCTGCCTCGACAAGATTGCGCAATACCTGTTCTACACATTCGTCATCGACTTCAGCCTGGAGATGCTCGACTTGCTTCAGCGGATCTATGAAGCCGATGAATCCTTCCGCAGTCTTGATTTCATGGTGCATACCAGGCTCTGGAAGTCGCAGGTGATCGTGCAGATTCTTTTGGGTACGGTAACGCCGATCGCTCTTCTAGGTCTCACTCAGATCCTCAAGTTCAGCGAGAACACGCGAAAAAAGATATTCGCGTTTGCCGGGTGCCTCACTCTAGTTGGCATTTTTGCGATGCGCTGGAATGTCGTGATCGGAGGTCAGCTATTCTCGAAGAGCTTCCTGGGGTACACAACCTACAAAATGGGGTTCGCCACCCGTGAAGGATTATTGACCGCGATCGTGCTGATGATTCTCCCGTTTGCAATTCTCTGGGTCTTGGTAAAACTCCTGCCGCCCTGGCCTGATGCGCGACCTCTGTCCGTCTCCGGTACAGCTCGGGCTCATGGAACCAGCTAGCGTACTCCGGGCAGGTTGCATATACATTCGGCCGTCTCATGTCTGAAAGCTTTCTTGCGAGCTGGAACTTTCGGTTCACCTATCGATGCGGAGCAGGGCGTATTCGGATTTGCTTGTGGAAGTCGCCATCGACGCTTCGTTCCAGCGGAGAATTAATAGCAGAAAGATCTCAAACAATAGCGCGAGTCCCAGGTAAATAAATCCTCCCTGGTGGTGTAACCAGCCGTTTAAGTAGCCACGATCGACTCGGGTGCCGAGTTCCGCAATCACAAAAATGCGCAGAGCGTTTTTCGCGACGGAAACCGGTAGCGAAGTTGCGACGAGCAGAACCTTCCGCCACGAGGATTTGAGAAACAGTTGTGCAAGCAAAAGCGTCGTTACCACCACCATCGTGCTGGAACGGATGCTGCTGCATTCTTTCGCAACCTCTATATTCAGCCCGGGAATGGATAACATAACTCCGTCCTGCACGATCGGTACGCCGGCAAGACGGAACACAATGGTTGAGGCCGATGCGGATTGTCGTTGCAGCAGCGAAGTAAGCCAAATCACGGCATGATCGGGCAGGGGAATCAGCAGAAACAGAAAACAAACTGCGAACAAATGGGTCTTGAGCGCGTGCAACCCGAAAGAAACGATCGCAGTCCCGATCCAGAAGATCACGAGTGCTGCCACACTCAAGGACAGATTGCCGCTTGAAGAGCTATGTGAGAGATTCCCTCCTGTGACAACGCGGAGGGATAGCGCGAGTGCAAGCAGAATTGCGCCCCAGATCCGTCCCGTCTGAGGTCCTTCGGGCACTTGGTCCATCTCAAGATAAATCAGCGTAATACTGATCGGAAGAATCAGCAGGACGTAAGTGTGCGCATCGCTCAAGAGTGCGAGCCGGAAGTTCGCGATCAGGGCCTGCCACCAGACGAAAGCAGACATGACGAGAAGAACGAAAAAGACGAGATAGCGGGAATATTTTGTCATTTTGTCTTCCGCACTAGTCTCTGAGTACGGGCTGAACCTCTGTGCCTGAGTCAGTCAGGTTTCACGCCATTATATTGAGTTGAACCGCCCGACAGTAGGTTACTGCCGGGCCACTTCTTCGCGATGAGCGAAGTCTGCTCGCCATCCTACGATGAGGGTTCTACTCACCCGGATGATTGATTTCGTTCGCCTGCGGGACCAGTTGACGGTAGACGTACTCTGGAACGTTGCCGTTCCAGTGGCCGGACGATTTGGCGAAGCCTACGATTCCAAGGAATAGGACGGCGATTGCGAGTGCCATTGCCCACGCGGGAAGGCGTCCTTCGTTTTGTGGGCGAATCAAGCGGGGGAGCGACATTTGCAATGCGCCTTCTGCGGGGCAGACTGATACGCATTCCAAACAGCCGGTGCATTCGGCGGATTTGATCACGATGAGTTTGTCGACTGGCAGCGCTGATGGGCAGGCCTTGGCACATTTCGCGCAGTCGATGCAGGCCTTTTCTGATCGACGAATACGTTGGGGGCTGAAGAACGACACGATACCAAGCAGCGCTCCATACGGGCACAAATACCGGCACCAGAAGTTCTGCACAAACACGGACGCGACTACGAGCATGGCGAGAACGATCACTGCGGTCTCGCCAAGATAGCGAAAGAAATTCAACATGCGGACATCGGCGATTACGCCGTAGGGGCTGTGCATGAACTGCTCGATGGTGTCCGCAGACATGTTTGCCACCGCCCAGACGAAAAAGCCGAGCAACAGATATTTCAGGCCGCGTAACGGAATGTCCAGCCAGCGTGGCAGGTGGAAGTTGCGGCGGAAAAGTTGGCGCCCGGCGCGCCAGAGATATTCCGAGAGCGTTCCCACGGGACAGAGCCAGCTGCAGAACGCTTTGCGAAGAAGGAATGCCATCGCCAGAAAGCTGATGAAGAGAAACATCGCTGCGGGATGCGTAGCCGGAATCTTTCCGGTGCTCAGCCAATATTTGAAATTCATCAAGCCGGCGATAGGAAGCCAGCCTTCGACTCCTGCTGGCCGCATCACTGCGCGGTCGCGAGTACCCATCTCGAAGCCCCGCACCCAGAAATAGAACAGCCCGCCCAGCCAGATGTTCAGCAGCAGAAAGGCAATTTGAAAACTGCGTCGATATAGTTGCGAACGATCAGGATTAAGGCGCCGAAGCAGCTTCTTCCGATGCTGTAGCTGGATGGACTGGGGCGCTGTTCTCGCGCCTTCCGCATCCGGTAACTGAGTCAGAGTTGCCATTCTGTTTTTGCCATCGGGCGTTCTCATCCCAGGGTGGCCTCAAACTCTTTAACCGCGAAGACCTCAAAGAAAGGCCGCAGAGTTCGCGAAAAAACCGCATCGCAGACTAGTTCGCGTGTGGTCCTTGCGTTGGCTCGTAAGGGCAGAACGGGTCTGTGCCGAGCGCGTCGCCGGTGTAGGCGAAGGCGCGGGCGCGGGATCCGCCGCAGATGTGGCTGTATTCGCAGGCGCCGCACTTTCCGTGAAATGTATCGGGATTGTGCAGCCCCTTGAAGACTTCTGAGTTGCGGTAAACCTCGACCAACGAGTCTTTGCGGACATTTCCACAGCGCAGCGGCAAAAATCCGGAAGGATAGATGTCGCCGAGGTTTGAGACGAAGACGATGCCGTGTCCGTCGCGAATCTGGAAGCCGTGATAGACCGAGCTGTTTTTCATCTCGGGTGCATGCATGCCGGAGTTGCGCATGGTTTCGATCGCGATGCGGCGATAGGACGGGGCTTCGGTGGTCTTCACCTGGAACGGGGAGTGTTGCGAGAGCTCGAAGACCCAGCGCATGATGCGCTCGCCTTCCTCGGGCGAGACTTCGTTCAGGGCCTTGCCGCGCCCGACGGAGATCAGCATGAACAAGCTCCAGCGCATGACGGGAAACTCATGACTGAGCAGATCGTAGATCGCTGGAAGGTCGTCGGCCGTTTCTTCTGCCACCAGCGTGTTGACCTGGATCGGCAGGCCCAGCTTTCCACAGTGACGCGCGGCGGCGATTGTGCGCTCGAACGTTCCGGGCACCGCGCGGATGGCGTCGTGTTTTTCGGCGCAGGATCCGTCGAGGCTGAGCCCGAGGCTCTGGATGCCGTGATCTTTCAGCTTAGTGATCGCTTCGTTCGTCAGCTCAGGAGTCGCGCTGGGAGTGATTGAGACTTCGAGGCCAAGTCCGTTTGCGTAGTCGATCAGTTCGTAAATGTCGCGTCGGCTGAGCGGATCGCCTCCGGTCAGGATGAGATGGGGGAGGGGATTGCCGAACTCGAGGAGCTGGTTGAGGAAGCGCGTGCTCGCCTCGGTATTGAGCTCCAGCGGATGCGCGGTGGGCATCGCTTCGGCGCGGCAATGCTTGCAGGCCAGGCCGCAAGCTTGGGTCATTTCCCAGTAGCACAACAAAGGATTTTTAGAGAAATCATGAGCCATCTGGCCCATTTTTGGAGTAGTGCCTGCGACGACCGCCATGAGAACTCCCTTCGAGCGACCCAGTTATAAAGAACCCCAGCGAGCAAGTACTAAGGTAGTTTTCGGTCTGCAAAAGGGCTGTGATTTAAATCACAAGAGGGCGTGAGGGGAAGCAAAGAATGAGGGCCCGGGAATGGAGATTAGGGTTGAGGACGCTCAGGGCTAGGGATCTGTACGCTGTTTCTGGCCCTTTGCAGTTAAGTGAGGTGACCTTCTTTGCGCCTTTGATTGTTGTGAGATATTGATCACCCCGCAAGTTGCATCAGCGGAGCTTCAAGCAGCAGCGCTCCCAAAGTATTGAAAACGGACAATTTGCATGCAGAATTGTTGAATGCGCGGAAGTGGAGTGCTCTGCAATCCCGTAGCCGCAGCGAATACGACGGCCGATTTTGGTCTGGATGTTCATTTTGCGGCATTTGCATTGAGTGTCGCCGATTATGCCGGTATGGACCCTTCGACTGCTTGGCGCTCGCGGGCAAAGTTCAATCTTTAGCTTGTTAAGGATGCCAATTCATGATCACGGCTGCGAAAAACGGCGAGCGCTCTCGCGATCCTGGCCAGTCTGAATGTGGCATGAGTTGAATGCCACGTTTCTACGGTTCGGCGAAACAATATCATCACAGTGGGGTTCTAGACCTATTGCAGCAGTCTAGGTGACGAATTTTGCTACGTTTTTGATCCAGATGCTGGGCCAAGTGGCCCGGAGTACTGTCGGCGCCAAGGGTACATGGGTGCGATGATTTATGGTAAGATTCGCGTTTCCCCGGGTTCTCTCTTATATCCTTCTATCCTCTTCAATTTTCGAAAACTGCCAAAAGAATAAGTTGCCAAGCGTGGAGAACCGCCAATGAGCAGAGATGAAATTCGGGAAAAAGTCCTGAGTATTCTGAGCCGATTTGCCGAACGGACTGGCAAAAAGGTGAAACTTTCGGAATCCACGAAGCTTGACGAGTTGGAAATCAACTCCGCTCAGATGATCGATATTGTCCTCGATCTGGAAGATGAATTTGGGGTGTCGATTGACGACACCGAGACACCGAAACTCAGAACGGTAAGCGACCTCGTAACCCTCGCCGATAAACTCGTTAACTCGTGAGTGCACCCATACAGATTTGTGATCTCTGGACCCGCGGTGTGTTCTCTGGTCCGCATTGAGAACTCTCAACTTCGAAGCGAATGCAGGTATTCTCGCACGGCGAGCTGACCGAAATGGCTAGCGTGTCCCTCGGCGTCGCCATGATGGAGACCGTCAGTTATCTTTGGATCTGCCCCTCTCTTGATGAGCAACTGCACCATCGGCAAATTGCCATTTTGCGCGGCGATGTGCAGGGCCGTTATACCCCCGCCGTGGGTTGGGCCGCCGAATGTGGCTTTTCGATTGACGGTTGCGCCGTGGTCGATGAGCCACTCGGCAGTTTCGACTCGATTGCAGGCCGCCGCCCAAATTAACGGCGTGCCTCGGTACGGGTCGGCATCGAGGTTCGCTCCGGCTTGAATGAGGCGCGCTAGAACTTGATTGCAACCGCTCTTGCAGGCCCACACGAGGGCTTCGTCCAACACTTCTTGCGGATCTGAGGATGGATACCAATCTGGAAAGCCGCTGTGTGGACGATAGAATCCGCGGGCAGCGGAAGCTTCCGGCGTGAGCAGTTTTTCTCCCCTGAAACACTTCTCAATCAAATCTAGATTTCCAAGCCCGGCGGCGGCGCGCAGATTTCCGGGAGCGAGAGAATGGCGGCCCAGTAGATCGGCAACTTCGCGATGTCCCCAGAAGAGGGCAAAGATTAATGGTGTCCCGCCCGAGCCGTGCGCTTCGAGGTCAAGATCGGCTCCGCGTTCAATCAACGCTGTGGCGATCTCCGATTGATTGGAATAGGCCGCCTGGTGCAAGGGTGTTGAGCCGCGATCGTTTGGATCATTCACGTCTGCGCCGGCCGTGAGCAGAGCGTCGAGCATCGACATCGCTTTTTCGCGGCTTATTCTGGCGGACACACTCACGGCGAGATTCAAGAGAGTATTTCCGTTAGTGCCGCGTTGTTTCACGAGTTGCGGCTGATGTTGCAGCAATGAATTCAGGGCTGCGACGTCATGTTTTTGGAGTGCATGGAACGCGGCGAGAAAGGGCTCCGTTGTCTCGGGGTTCGAAGCGGATGCGAGCAAGTTGACCCGTTGCACAAGATCGTCCCACGTATCGAAACCGTGCTCCTTCGCATAGACAAGTTGGGCGTCGGCCTCGGTGAATGGCGCCTGTCGAATTTGCTCGTCAGAGAATCCCTCGAAACGTGGATGCCAGGTGCGAATCTGCTCGAGCGCGGCAGGCCCCGCAGACTGGCGGGTCTGCATGAGCCCGTGAACGCGATCGTTGATCCAGTTCACGTCGGCGACAAAGAGACGCGTTTGGCGGTCGTGCGGAGAGGGCTCCGCGTAGGCTTTGAGTTTGGTCCAACTGGCGAAACCTTGCTCGTGAGCGATGACGAATTGGGCGTCGTGCAGAGCGATGTCTTGACGGATGACGGCGTCGTTCGCCTCAGCCCAGCGAAGATGGTTGGTCCGTAGACGGGTGAGCGCGTTGGGTTGTCCGGCGCGGAGAGCTCGGAGCAATTCACGAGCCTGTTTCTTCTGTTGTTCGAGATTCAAGAGAGCCTCCTTCGTGTGCCTGGTCCGCATGACAGGCGAAAGAGGTTCATCAGAAATGGATTCTGCGTCGAATGCAGGTGGGCGCGGCCCTTTCCGCGGACAGGACGCACCCTGCGCGCGTCTGAACCACTTTATCAGGATTAGTGGGTTCTAGCGACTCGGACGCACACAGTTTAAAGTCCCTGCTTTATTTCCGCCCTGAACGCGGCAATTGGAACCGCTGCGCGGGCGGCGTTCTTTCTGATACGGCGGTCTGCCGATCAGTTGCTTCGAATCACTTCTCGGCGAATCTTCCAGCGCACGAACTGGGAGTACGCGTAACCATGATCACCGGCGATACCTTAGCCACAGCGCGCGCAGTCGCCAGCCGGGTTGGCATCGGGAGCCGTGCCATCCAACCAAATGCCCTGGAAAGGAGGCCGCAGCCGAGGTGCTCCAGAGCGACGTTTTCGCAGACGTGTATCCTGAAGACAAATTTCACATAGTTCAGGCACTGCAACGAGCCGGAACAGTCACGGGAATGACCGGAGACAGCGTGAACGACGCTCCGGCCTTGAAGCAAGCGAAAGTTGGAATCGCGGTGGCGAATGCCACAGACGTAGCAAAGGCCGCGGCCAGTCTGGTGCTCAACCAATCCCGGCCTGACGGACATCCTCGCTGCAGTGAAGACGAGCCGCCGCATCTATCAGTGCATGCTCACTTACACGCTCAACGAAATCATCAAGACCGTGGAAATTGCCTTGCTGTTGAGTGTGGGTGTAATGCTTACCAGGAGCTTCATCGTTACACCTCTGCTCATAGTCCTGCTGTTGTTCACCAATGACTTTGTGACGATGTCGATTGCCACCGGCACGGTGTCTTACTCACTGCAGCCCGATCGCTGGCACATCCGATGGCTGGTTCTGATCAGCCTTTTGCTCGGCAGTCTAATTTTGCTGTTCTCGTTCGGGACTTTTCTGGCGGCTGCAATTGCCCTTGCCCCAGTTGCAGACACTGGTGTTCATCACCTTGGTTTTTATCGGTCAGGGCAATGTTTATCTCGTCCGAGAACGCCGGCATTTCTGGAAGTCGAGGCTTGGGAAGTGGCTGGTTATAAGTTCAGCTGCCGATATTGTAGTGGTGAGCATTCTTGCTTCCCGTGGCATTCTGATGAGTGCCATCGCACCACGATTATTGTTCGGTATGCTGATCGCCTGCGGCTGTTATCTCGCAGCTGTGGATTTTATAAAAGTCTGCTTGTTAAGGAGAGTTCCGCAGGAATTATGAGGGAGATTTCCTTCTGGAATGGCTAAGCTGCAGTTAAGCCACGTGAGTTGCCGGACGCAGGTCTGAGCTTGGCAGCCATCCTCACGAGGTCGGCAAGGGAATTAGCTTTCATCTTCTGCATAACCTGCCCTCGATGTGCCTTTACCGTAATCTCACTGATTCCCAGTTCGCCACCGACTTGTTTGTTCAGCAGCCCAGCGACAACCAAGGCCATGACCTGTTGTTCCCGGGGGGTCAGTGCGGCGTAACGATCCCGAAGTTCTCGCATTTCAACCTCTTGAGCAATCATCAGGCTGCTTCGTTCCAGGGCTTTTCGGACCGCGCCTACCAGGGTTTCGTTATCGAGCGGCTTCGTCAGGAATTCGAGAGCGCCGGCTTTCATAGCTTGTACCGACTTCGGGATATCACCATGCGCCGTGATGAAGATAATCGGCATGTCGATGTGCTCCACAACAAGCTGCTTCTGCAACTCAAGGCCGTTGAGGTCCGGAAGTGAAAGATCGAGCACGAGGCAACTTGGGATCGGCGTTCTCGGGTGCTTCAGGAATTCCTGTGCTGAAGAGAATGTTTCTGGCTTCCAATTCTCATTCCGAACCAATAGTTCCAGCGACTCGCGCACGGAAACGTCATCATCAACAATGAACACGATGGGCATGTCAGCTGACATTGCTAATGTCGCCAATCTATTACGAGATCTGCGCGTTGGCTCCATTTTATTTCCCTAGAGACCCTGTGCGGGTCCTGAAGTGCCGTGCAGTGCCGCCTTAATTGCTGTAAGAAGATCTATGTCGCTGAATGGTTTGAGCAGAAACCCAGCCGCGCCCTGCTTAAGGACTTGAGCACGAATCTCGTCATCTCTTCGACCGGTGATGAATACGACGGGAATGTGCTTCCCAAGACGCTGGAGTTCCTGCTGAAGTTCCGGCCCACTCATGACCGGCATCGCAACATCAAGGATCAAACAGCTCGTTTCGTCGACGCAACCTGATGAGAGGAATTCTTCCGCAGACGAAAAGGCCAAGGCCGCAAACCCGAATTCCCTAAGCAGGTCAGGTAGCGACTCACGCACCGACTCATCATCGTCAACGACAACGGAAAGCAGCTGTGCTTTATCCCCGCTTCCATACTTAGGGGCATCCACGACAAAACAATGCCGCATTCCATCAGCAATGTCCATTGCACCTTCGTACTGCTTTGGATGCATTTGTGAGCGAAAAACCATATTATGCCGCACCCACTGAGGCGTCAGGCCGATTCATCTTGGTGACCAAATAGCCATGGTCGCAGTCTGCGTTACCACAGAAGAGGGCGTCCATTGTACTTTGGTATTGCTTTGCTTGCGGGGGCCAAGTGACTTGACCCGTTCATGCGGCGTCCGTCGATGGATCAATACGATCGACAGGCGGCCCCGCATCAGCAGAAGTCTCGAGAGCACAGGGAATAGCAAAACAAAAGGTAGATCCGGGGCCATCATTCGGAGTGGCCCAGAGCCGTCCTTGATGAGCCTCGATAATCGATCGGCTGACGGAAAGTCCGATTCCCATACCATAGGCTTTGGTCGTGTAAAACGCTTCGAAGATCTTGCCAGCGACTTGGGGTGTGAAACCGACCCCCGAATCTCTAACGCTTAGCCGGATTTGATCCCCTTTGTACCGTTCAGTTCTGATGAGCAAGTCCCTCGGGCGATCATTAACTGCGCTCATCGCGTCCGCAGCGTTTCGAAGCAAGTTCAAGATGACCTGTTGCAGCTGGATGCGGTCACCCAGTGCGGGCGGAAGGTCATCCGCAAATTCTTGCCGAAGAGTCAGACCATTTTTCTGGATCTCAGTCGATGATAAAGCCGTCACCTCTCGAGCCGCCTCATTCAGGTCCATCCGTTCAAGAGCCGGCTCTTTCCTGCTGTAAAGCGTTCTTAATCGTGTGACTACGTCTGACGCCCGGTGCCCATCACGAATCGTGCGCCGTGTAGTCTCGCGCGCCCCTTCCAAATTCGGAGGATTCGTATTCAACATCCGCAGACATGTGCTGGCATTGGTAACGATGCCGGAAAGCGGCTGATTGACTTCATGCGCGATGGACGCGGTCAAAACGCCAAGGCTGGTAGCCCGAGCTACGTTCGCCAATTCCGATCTGGCGTTGGCGAGATCTTGTTCCGACAATCGGCGCCGCGTTATGTCCTGAACCGCGCCCATGTACTCCAATCCGCCTTCAGCGTTTGGTTTTCCTTGAGCGATCGCGATCAGGTATTTCACATGGCCGTCGGGCATCAACAATCGGTGCTCATACTCAAAAACTCCACCGGACGTTCGTGCTCGTGCGACCCTTTCGATCATCGGGATCAGGTCGTCGGGATGAACACGACTGATAATCTGTTCGATGGTCACCGTCGTTCCCGGTTCAAAGTTGAAAATGCGATAAAGCTGTTCGGACCAGGCGATCTCGTCGTTCGCCACTTTCCAGGAAAAGCTGCCAGTGCGGCTCAGATATTGAGCTTGAGCCAGCGACGCTTCACTCTCTCGTAGTCGGTCTTCGATTTTCTTGCGCTCACCGATTTCCTTTCTCAGTTCTTCGTTGGTATTGGCAAGTTCCATGGTCCGGCGCGCGACCCGCTGATCGAGTTCGCTGGATACTCGTCTCTGTTCACTCAGCAGACGCGCCTCTTGCAGCGCAAAGGAAGCCTGATTCGCAGCTACGCTTAGAAGAAGGCTTTCGGTCTGCGCAGGAAAATGCACTCGCTCGGAACCCACAATAATTACGCCGATGTCACCGTGAACCCCCAATGGCAGGGGAAAGATCGAAATATCTATGTCGGAAAAACGGATCCGCGTGGGCGGCAGCGATTCTTGGGTACCACCGCCAACCCAGTCGCCGAGCATCGACTGGATCTCTCTCGATTCCATGCTTATTCTGCACGAGTCACCAATCCGAATGAACTCCACGGGCACCGTGCCAACCGACCCTTCAAGGCGCGCGTAGATGAAATCCAAGCGAAGCATACGCAGCAGTGCATCGAGCAAAATATCAACAATGTACGAGGGCTCGTTACCGCTCCAGACTGCAGGAAGCGCGAGCAGGCTGACTAAATCGTTGATACAGCGCTGAAGGCGCTTGATCTCTTGAACCGGATCTTCAGTTTGCGCTTGCATGTCAGGCCGCCGCTGGCGCGGTCACCCGACGAGATCGACGCTGGCGAAATTCAGCCAGGAATTCGTCTGGTGGAACAAAGAAAGGGTTTCGTTGAAGGATGCCCCCGATAATGACCATCGGGTGGGTGCGCATTATATCAATCACCTCGTCGCCTCGAAACTGGCCGAGATGGTAAGTACAAATGACGGCGTCTTCGTGGCGACGCCAAACATCATTTACGCGCGATTCGAACTCGATAACATCGTCGACATGCGATTGATCTTTAACCGTCCAGTCCATGCGACAACAAATGCGACTGAGCGGATATTCACTGCCGGACTTGCCGCTGGCCAACTGCTCGAACACTGAAATCATGCGATCTGGATCGAAGCGACCATCAGGCAGGTAAACGTCGCTGTTGATGCGAAGCTCTAGCTGTCCCCTCTGCTCTGCGGTGGCTGCGTCGATCCCTGCGGCCGCCAAGCGTTGGACATGATCCTGACGCTGATCCGGATTCACGACATGAATTGCTTTGTGTCCACAGTGAAACCCATCTTTTATGAATGGGAGCAGAACCCGGTACTCCTCGTCATCATTGTTGAAGAAAGCGCAGACGTGACGCGTTTGGTCGAGCTGGGAGCCAGCGAAAGGCATGGGAGCCGTGGTCTTCTTCATAGTTCCCCCACAGGAAATGAACGGCGCCCCAATCAAAACACGGTTTATTAATGATGCACCCGCTGCGCCCAAATGTCCAACCCCCTACTTTGGTATTGATCGATACGTTCGTCCAATAGATTCGTTCGCCGCGCCTCTGGCCTAATCTTGAGGGCGGAAGGAGAAGTTCATGAAACGAGTCGCTCTCTTGCTGTTAGGGATGGCCGTCGCAACCGGTGTCGTTGCCTCCATCCCTCGTGCATCGAGGGCCGCCGCGGGCTACGATGCGCCGGTTAACGTGCTCACGATTCCAGATGGGTACCGCGACTGGAGATGGATTTCCTCGGCCCATGAAGAAGGCAGCCTCCACAGTATTGGTGCGGTCCTGGGCAACAATGTAGCGATCAACGCCTATCGGGAAGGAAAGCTGCCGTTCCCGGATGGCGCAATGATTGCCGCTTTGCATTACCGTCACGTTCCATCAGCTGAAAACAACGAGGTCTTTGGTCAAGCCCAGTCTTTTGTTCCAGGCACTCCCACGAACGTTCAGTTTATGGTCAAAGACTCAACCAAGTACGCCCCAACTGGCGGTTGGGGCTTCGGGCACTTCGGCACAGATGGCAAACCCGCCGACGTGGCGTTTATGAAAACTTGTTTCCCCTGCCACGAGAAGGCCAGTGCGACCGACCTTGTCTTTACCCGCTACGCGCCCTGAGGCCGAAAGAGCAGAAACAATGAGGTGTCGGCGCGCGCAGCATGGGTGACGCTGGGAATCAACGGGCATGCCATAGCTGGTCGCCACAAGTCTTCGGAAAGGAACATCTCATGAAATATCAGACGTACTATCGCTCTATACAAATCGATGGTCTCTCCATTTTCTACCGAGAGGCCGGGCCGAAAGATGCGCCGGCGATCGTTTTGCTTCATGGACTTCCATCATCGTCGCGAATGTTTGAGCCGCTCTTCTCCAGACTGTCCGATCGCTATCATCTGATCGCGCCTGATTACCCTGGCTTCGGACATAGTGACTGGCCGGATCCGAAACAATTCGCCTACACGTTCGATCACTATGCCGAGATCATGAATCATTTCACAGAAGCGCACGGACTCTCACACTACACGCTCTACATGCAAGATTATGGCGCGCCGGTAGGTTTTCGCATGATCCTGACTCACCCGGAGCGCGTGGAAGCACTTATTGTTCAAGACGCGGTCGCCCACAACGAAGGCTTGGGCGCGAATTGGAAGACGCGGCGAGCATTTTGGGCTGATCGTGCGACCAACGAAAGTGCGCTCCGCACGAACTTGCTCTCGTTGGCTGCAACTCGCGCTCGGCATGTCGGAAACGATCCGAATGTGGAACGTTACAACCCGGATCTCTGGATCGATGAATATTATTTTCTAAATCAGCCGGGCCAAGGTGACATTCAAAGCGATTTGTTTTACGACTATCGAACCAACGTGGATGCCTACCCGAAGTGGCAAGCATGGATGCGCGAGAAGCAACCACGGCTGCTCGTGATATGGGGCCAATATGAGCTCTCGTTCGACCCGGATGAGCCCGAACGCTATCGTAGAGACGTGCCGAATGCTGAGGTTCACATCGTCGACGGCGGCCATTTCGCATTGGATACGGCGGCAGATCAGATCTCCGCATTCGTGCAAGGATTTCTCGGTTCTTTACGCGAGGTGGACGTCCAGCTAGCGGGATAAGGCCATTTTGGCATGGCCGATGAACCGACTTGTGTATCGGGTTGGCCTTTTTAGAACGAAAGGTTACGTATGTCCGGCAAAAAGACGGCGATCATAACTGGCGCGTCGGGTGGCATTGGCGCGGGCTTGGTCGAGCGGTTTCTGAGAGAACGGTATAACGTCGTCGCAACATCTCGTGAAGCTAGTCGAAAGCTGACAGCTTCGGATGGCCTGGTTCTCGTCGACGGCGATATCGGTAAACCGCAAACCGCCAATCAGGCGGTTGATGCAGCAATCGACAACTTCGGAACCATCGATGTTTTGGTGAATAATGCCGGCATCTTTTTGAACAAGCCTTTCCTCGACTTCACGATCGAGGACTTCGACGCCCTGATCTCCGCCAATCTGCTCGGGTTTTTCTACATGACTCAGCGCGCCGTGAAAGAGATGCTGAAACAAAAATCCGGATGCGTTGTCAGCATTACAGCGGCGCTTGCCGATCGCCCAATTGCGGGCACAAACGGATCAGTCTCGATGATTACCAAGGGTGGCTTGAATGCCGCTACCCAGAACCTGGCAACCGAGTACGCAAAGGACGGTATCCGCTTCAATGCCGTAGCCCCCGGCGTTGTGAATACACCAATGCACCCCAACGACCCCGACGAATCGGTATTGCGGCCAACTGTGAAAAAGGCGACAGTGAAAGATATTGTCGATGCAGTACTGTATCTGGCAGAAGCAGATTACGTGAGTGGGGAGATCCTTCACGTGGATGCTGCCGCTCCGGCTCGTCGTTGGTAGGCCGGAACGACCCCTGCCAAACCGTCACTCTGGACCTAAAACAGGAATAGAAGGGTTTAATCATGCGTTCTGACATTGTGCCCGGAGGCGTTTTCCCCGACTACGAACTGCCCGATCAGACGGGCAAACCGCGGAAATTGAGCGAGCTGCAAGGCGACGACCCGATGATCCTCACACTGGCGCGCGGCCACTATTGTCCGAAAGAGCACCAGCAGCATCTGGAACTCGCTGCGTTCTACCCAAAGATCGCGGTGGCGTACACTCAGATCGCCACGATCGCCACGGACGACCACCACACACTCCAGGAATTTCGAGCATCAGTGGGAGCGGTATGGACATTCCTTTCCGATCCCGGCCGAATCGTGCAGAAGGATCTCCACATCCAGGAGTACACCGATCCTGAGCACAACCCAATGATCCCACATACGCTCATACTGAAGCCGGGCCGGGTGATTTACAGCGTCTATAACGGCTACTGGTTTTGGGGACGCCCCTCGGTCCTCGATCTTTGGCACGATCTGCGAGTAGTAACGAGCCAAATTCGGCCCGACTGGGATCTGAGTGCCCCTGGATTGCGCGACGCATGGAACGCCGGTAATTTTTCGCGTTTCCACGGATGGAACAAACGGGCCGGTAACGATGTCCTGGTTGCGCCAAAGAACATTATCTAAGTAGCCAGCAAATCTTCGGATGTCTTCGTCATGTTTCCTCAACTCGCACGGTTCACTGACATTCGCTACCTGCTTCGATTGATGGTGGGGCTCGTCTCTATTACCAGAGACTACAGGCATCTGAAAAATCCGGAAGCGCGCTCGAAGAGCATCGGAATGTCGAAGAGCTTCAGAATCTCTCTCGGGGTCGCCGAGGTGGCTGGCTCTTTCGGGCTCGCCTTCGGCGTGTACGCAACTCGCCGCATTCGGACTGATCCTGCTCATGCCAGGTGCGATCCAGAAGAAAATCTTCTCGTGGTACACGTGATTCTGGGGAGAGAAAGCCTACGGCTGGCACTACGGCTTGATGCTCGTCGTGATGAACCTGGTGGTCGTCTTCTCGGACGCCGGATGTATGTGGTGCTGGAGTAGCGCCTCCCGCGCCGACTCATGCCAAGGTGTTGGTCCATACCATCGTCCAATAGATTCCTCTCGTTGGTTCTGGCTTCAGCGCACCTGCGTCCGCAAACAATCGAAGGACTCTCCCCGATTGGGCGATTCAACAAAAAAGGAAGGACCACAATGTCAGCCGCGAAAAGCTACGAACTGGACGATCCAATTAGCATCGGCGCACCGATACCAAAGTCCAATGGCGTTCGATTGGAGTGTGATGCATTCTTGTGCTGAACGTTGAAGTGTGCCGCTTGATGTGCGGCGTCCGCCAATTAGATGTTTTAAATTCTGGCAACCAATGGCTCTTTTTGCATCGAAGGAATAGAGCTTTAGCTCGACGGCTCAATCGCGAGAGACAAATAGGAAGATAAACCGGATCGTCTGACCGAAGGACAGAAGTGTTTATGGGCCACCCTGCAAGAGTTCCCCCGAGACAGGGTTCCAATCGGGAGTTGGGAAATCTTCCGCTCGAGCTTGTTAAGTCGCGGTTAGACGTATCGGGCCGGGGGCTCAGCAGCGCGGAAGCAGAAGCGCGCTTGAAGCAATATGGCACCAACGAACTGCCTCAAGAAAGAGTCAACCCTCTCATAAAGTTTCTCTCCTACTTCTGGGGCCCGATCCCTTGGATGATTGAGGTTGCCGCGATCCTTTCGGCCGTGGTCCATCACTGGGAAGATTTCTTCATCATCCTTGCATTACTCCTGATGAATGCCGGCGTTGGTTTCTGGGAAGAGTTCCAGGCGGGCAATGCTGTTGCCGCGCTCAAGGCAACGCTTGCGTTGCAGGCAAGAGTCAAACGCGACGGCACCTGGACAACAATTCCGACACGCGAGCTAGTTCCAGGAGATGTCGTCCACATTCGTATCGGCGACATTGTGCCCGCTGACACCCGCTTACTCGAAGGCAATCCGGTTATGGTGGATCAGTCTGCGCTGACAGGAGAATCTCTTCCGGTCACCCGTAAGTCTGGCCAGGCTATCTATTCTGGTTCGCTTCTCAAGCAGGGCGAAATCGATGGCCTGGTTTACGGTACCGGACAGGATACCTACTTTGGAAAGACTGCACACCTCGTGGAAACCGCTCATACAGTGAGCCACTTTCAGCGTGCAGTTCTGAAAATCGGAGACTACCTCATCTTCATTGCCATCGGCCTGGTGCTGTTGATTCTCACAGTCGCTCTGTTTCGCGGCGACAGAATGCTGACGACCCTGCAATTTGCGCTGGTTCTGACTGTCGCCGCCGTTCCCGTGGCCATGCCAGCAGTTCTCTCCGTGACGATGGCTGTTGGGGCGCGCACCCTGGCCCGAAAAAAAGCAATAGTCACTCACCTCGCCGCGATGGAGGAACTTGCGGGCATCGATGTTCTCTGTTCCGACAAAACGGGTACGTTGACTCAGAACAAGCTAACCCTGGGTGAACCATTTTGCGTCGCCGGAGTGAGTCCTCAGGAAATCATTCTTGCAGCCTCTCTTGCTTCCAGCGCGGAGAGCGAGGATCCGATCGACCTGGCGGTATTGAGCGGCCTGAAGGACGCAAGTTTGGCTAAGCAATACAAGCTGGTTCATTTTCAACCTTTCGATCCAGTGCACAAGCGCACTGAGGCCACGGTTGAATTCGATGCTGGTCAGCTTCAAATCGCAAAGGGTGCGCCTCAGGTCATCCTTGAACTCGCTTCGCCCACGGCTGAGATAAAGAATGCCGCCGAGAAAGCGGTGAATCAATTTGCCGCCCGAGGCTTTCGGTCTTTAGGAGTGGCTCGCAGTGACGGAGAGAATCACTGGCAATTCCTCGGAGTCCTCTCGTTGTTCGATCCTCCTAGGCCGGACTCAGAGAGCACCATTGCAACCGCGTCCCAGATGGGTATTAAGGTGAAAATGGTGACCGGCGACCAGATCGCCATCGCGAAGGAAATGGCGCACCAGCTTGGATTGGGCCAAAACATTATGGATGCGAGCATTCTCTCGCAGACCGAACACTACAAAGGAAGCCAACTCACCGAAGCCATCGATGAAGCCGATGGCTTCGCCCAGGTTTTCCCGGAACACAAGTTTCATATTGTGAAGATCCTTCAACAAGAGAAGCACATCGTGGGTATGACTGGAGATGGAGTCAACGACGCTCCGGCTCTCAAGCTCGCGAATGCGGGCATTGCGGTCTCCGGAGCCACGGATGCGGCCCGGGCAGCGGCTGATATTGTCCTGCTGAATCCGGGCCTGTCGGTGATCATTGATGCCGTTAAAGAAAGTCGCAAGATGTTCCAGCGCATGAACAGCTACGCTACTTATCGCATCGCGGAAACGATTCGGGTGTTGCTCTTCATGACTCTGGCGATTCTTGTGTTCAACTTTTATCCAGTGACTGCGGTGATGTTGGTTTTGCTCGCTATTCTCAATGACGGAGCGATTCTCTCCATTGCTTATGACCGGGTTCACTATTCGAATCATCCAGAGTCATGGAATATGCCCGAAGTTCTCGGCATCGCTACCGTATTGGGTGTTGCTGGAGTCATCGCGACATTTGGTTTGTTTTATCTAGGCGAAAGGGTTTTTCACCTCGGCCGCGAAACAATCCAATCACTCATTTATCTGAAGCTGTCCGTGGCAGGGCATTCGACGATCTTCATCACGCGCACAAGGAGGGCTTTCTGGTCTATACGGCCGGCGCCGATCCTCTTGCTAGCAGTGATCGGTACGCAGACGGTCGCAACGCTGATAGCTGTATACGGCGTTTTTATGCCACCGCTTGGGTGGCATTGGGCACTCTTCGTCTGGGGATATGCATTGGCATGGTTCGTTGTCAATGATCGCATCAAGCTGGCCGCTTATAAGGTCTTCGGCCGCCGGGGCGAGGGATTGCTCGGAAGAATGAACTGGCTCGGCAAACGCGGGGTCGCGGCGACCTCATAGCCACACGTGCGAAGGGAGAATATTTCTATGCCAGCGAACGCTCTTAACAAGATCGAACGGCCCTCGGAAGAGCCAGAGGCGGAAGTCGGTTCAACGAGCATAAGCGCCCGAACGTTGACCGAGCCGGATGAGGCGACTTTTGAGTTCGATGCCGCGCTCTCGAGTGCGGTGGAAAGAAAGAGATCAGCGCCGGTTAAACAGATCCAGGCCAAAGGGCCGCTCTCGCCGGAGATGCTGGACAAAATGCATCGCTACTGGCAAGCAGCGAATTATCTTACGGTCGGGCAAATCTACTTGGCTGAGAATCCGCTTCTTCGGGAGCCACTAACGCCTGACCAGGTGAAGCCCCGCCTGTTAGGACATTGGGGTACCTCGGCTGGACAAAATTTTATTTACGTTCATTTGAATCGGCTGATTAAGGAGCACGGTGCCAGCATCATTTATATCTCCGGCCCGGGGCATGGTGGCCCATCCATGAACGCGCACTCATATTTGGAAGGGACTTACTCTGAAGTCCACTCGGAAGTGACTCAGGACGTAAATGGGATGCGCCTGCTATTTCGCCAGTTCTCCACTCCGGGCGGTGTACCCAGCCACTGTGGCCCGCATGTGCCGAACTCCATCCATGAAGGAGGGGAACTCGGCTACTCTCTGCTGCATGCCTTCGGCGCCGCCTTCGACAACCCTGAGTTGATCGTTGCATGTGTCATTGGCGATGGTGAGGCGGAGACCTGCCCGCTGGAAGGCAGCTGGAAAGGTGTCAAGTTCCTTAATCCAGAGCGCGATGGTGCCGTGCTGCCCATTCTGCACATGAACGGGTACAAGATCTCCGGACCAACCGTCGAAGCGCGCACCCCGGACGAGGAACTTGCTGAGCTTTATCGCGGCCACGGCTACGCACCACGCTTCGTGGAAGGCGATGATCCCAATGCTGTGCATCAGTCGTTTGCACAGGCACTGGATGATTGCTATGCGGAGATTTTGAAAATCCAGCGGAAAGCGCGACAAGACGGAATAGCGCGACGACCCGTTTGGCCGATGATCATCCTGCGCACTCCAAAGGGGTGGACAGGGCCGAAGGAAGTGGAAGGCATTCCGATCGAGGGCACGTTCCGCGCACATCAAGTTCCATTGGCGAATGTCAGAGAAAATCCTAAGCATCTGAAACTGCTCGAAGCCTGGATGAAGAGCTATCACCCGGAGAAGCTCTTTGACGACGAAGGACGGTTCGTTTCGGAGTTGGCATCGCTGGCACCTGCCGGAAAGCATCGGATGGGCGCCAACCCTCATGTGAATGGCGGGCGCTTGCTCGACGAACTCGATCTCCCGGATTTCACAAATTATGCGCTCGAGGTGCCCGGCCCGGGACAGGTTGTGGCCGAGGCGCCCCGCAAACTGGGTGATTTTCTGCGGGACATCATCAAACTGAATTCTAAGAACTTCCGTTTCTTTTGTCCGGACGAAACGAACTCCAACCGCCTCAATTCGGTTTTCGAAGCCAGCGACCGCTGCAGTCTTGCAGAAATCATTCCGATTGACGACCATGTGAGCCCGGCCGGGCGAATCATGGAAGTGCTGAGCGAGCACTGCTGCGAAGGGTGGCTCGAAGGCTACCTGCTGACAGGACGCCATGGTGTCTTTTCATCGTACGAAGCGTTCGCTCAGGTCGTGGATTCTATGGCGACGCAGCACGCCAAGTGGTTGGAACAGTGCAGAGATCTTCCTTGGCGCAAACCGATTGCGTCATTGAATGTTTTCCTTACCAGTCATGCCTGGCGCAATGATCACAATGGATTCAGTCATCAGGCGCCGGGGTTCGTGGCCAACGCTCTCGCCCGACGTAGTGAAACCATCCGCGTCTACTACCCACCCGACTCGAACTGCCTACTGAGCGTAATGGACCACTGTCTGCGCAGTCGAAATTACGTCAACATCGTTACCTGCGGGAAACAACCGGAACTGCAATGGATGAAGGTGGACGAAGCCGTGGATCATTGTTCGCGGGGCGCATCGAAGTGGGCCTTCTGTTCGAATGATGGCGCCTCCGAACCCGATATAGTCCTGGCTTGCGCCGGTGACGTGCCGACGATCGAAACCGTCGCCACCTCGTGGCTCCTCCAGAAATACGTACCAGGGATCAAGGTCCGAGTCATCAACCTTGTGGATCTGGGTGTTCTGGCGACTCCCGACAACCACCCGCATGGCATGGACAACATCTCTTTCGAAGATCTTTTCACTCCGGATGTCCCCGTAATCTTTGCGTTCCACGGCTATCGTTGGGCGATCCACAGTATCGTGCACGGACGTTCCAACGAGGGCCGTTTTCATGTGCGTGGCTTTATCGACAGAGGAACGACGACCACCCCGTTTGATATGGTGGTCGTTAACAAGTTGAGCCGGTTTCATCTGGCGATGGACGCTCTGAAATATGTTCCTCGACTGCGGTCGAAGGTGTCGGACGTAATCGACATGTTCAACCGCAAGCTCTATGAGCACCACGTCTACATTCGCGAGCACCTCGAAGACATGCCTGAGATAAAGAACTGGCATTGGACGAAGGATTTTACGGATCCTGTTACTCCCGCGCCGCTAGCTAAGGGCCATCCTCGTGATCAGCTTTTTACAGATTCATAACTTGGGACCAACCGGAATGTGACTCCCTCTTGCGGATTACCACGCCCACACGGCACGGGCTGCACTAGTCCAAAAGCAACACGAGCTCGACCTCGCTTTCGAAACTCGTGTGAACTAGTCGTTGGTTACTGTGCGACAAAGCGAAACATGCAGCGGAGGAAGGCCTGAGCTCAAGTGGCAGAGCTACGTCCTTCAAGATCGCGAGCTGACCTCAGGTCAGAGCCAGCTCTCTGATGAAGCGCTTCTGAAACCCCTTCTCCCGGCACTCGAGAGGAAAAGGGTACCCGGCGCAGGAAATCTGTGCGTATTTGTGACAGCGTCTCTAATTTGAACTTTTCGCCGAACAGCGACACACTGGCACGCGAATGTTGAAACTATCGTCTTCTCCGTAGAGCCAGAAAACTGTGTCTCTGTATTCGAACCGCTGTCCGCACTGTGGGCATATCCCGTGCGTGGGTGACGGATCCGCAGCTGCAAAAAGAAAATCTCTGATCGCTCGTTTCAGATCGTCTTTATCGTGCTGATTTGAATTCTGAAATGAAGTGGGTGCTACGTGGCCACTCAACTGAGGTTTTGTCATGGGATCACTGCTTGTACTAAAACGCTAACAGGTGCCGATCGTGGCTGGTTGCGCCAAATCGCGCCACAGCGTCCGATTCTCCTGGTGCTTTGGCAAGAGGGCAATAGGAAGAGATCAGCGCTTCTGTACCCAGGCCCGGTGCTACAATGTCGGAAACTGTGGGTTCTTCAGGCGGCAAAGAGGTACCTTTCCATGAAGGAACGCCAGAGCAAACTGGAATCGCGGCAATTCCTCAGTGGTTGGAAAGAAATTGCGAGTTACCTTGGGAAGGGCGTTCGAACAACCCAACGCTACGAGCGTATGTTAGGCCTTCCGGTACGCCGCCCTGCGGGGAAGCCGAGCAGCTCAGTCATTGCGACGAAAGCTGAACTCGATGCGTGGGTGAAGGCGAGTCCGATCCGCGAAGTCTTCCATCTCAGAAATTTGCAGCCGGAATATGAACTTCAGGCAAACGCGCTCAAGACCAGCATAACGCAGATGGCACAGCTTCGTGATCAGATGCTCGCACTACAACAAGAGGTGAGGAGATCGGTAGGTTCGCTCCGTAACAGAATTTCCGAGCTGCAGGACACATTGAGTCCACGCACTCTGCAAGTCTATTCGCAGCACGACGAGCGGGCACTGGAGCGACCGGATTGGCCCGCGAAATCTGCTTTAACAAAATACCCGAAGGCAAGCTGACCGCTGGGTGGGGAAGTACTCGCGCGCCTTCAGAACACGCCGGCGGTTCAGCCGGAAACCCTTCGTCCATTGACGTGCATCTGAGAAGCATGCCTCCGCGAACACATCACACGAGGGGCCGTCCCGCTGAGAAGCTAAATGCGGATGAACTGCGGGCGACCCGTGAGCGGATGAATCGAGCGGGCGCAGAATTCCTCAAGATCGACATGGAAACTGCATTGACTTTCGTGCAGATCGCCCGCGAAACAGGTAACGATTCCAGGAAACGACGCAACGTACGGGCAGCTCGTACGGCCCATGACACAGCGTTGAAACTGATGCCCAAGCTAGACCTTACGGTTGAGGATGCTCAGGTGCTGAAGAGTAGATTGGGCCGGCTGAGATCGGAACTGGAAGCGCTCGGAGAAAGCTTCTAAGCGCCGGTTCCTTCTCCGTCTTCAAGTTCCTTATCGAGATCAGGCTTTTCCTGTTCCAGTTCGGCGTCACGGTGGAAGATCATGGTGCGGATCAGCCAGGCGCATCCGCGTCAGATTGATCGAGGAGAAGAAGTTGGAGACTTTTCGAACAGCTAAGGTTGTGCCCTAAAACCACACAAGGAGATGCTAGCGATCAGCGGTGTGGCGGAGACGCCGTCTTGCACCGTTAGCGAGAATCGGAGTTCGCGCTCCCTGATACAAGATCACTGATATCCAGTAGCGTGATCACGACGCCATCGATCTTGTTTTCGAGTGTGCGGTAAGGAGCAATGCGAAGCTTATAGGACCTGCCGTCGCGGGCCCGCACTTGTTCCGTCTTCATGATTACGTCACGCATCACATCGAGCATCCATCGTTCCAACTCAGGAACATCGATGTTCAGAGACAGATGTGTGAGAGCTTTGCCCATGTCATGGTTGGTAAGGCCGAAAATGCGCTCGGCCTCTGGAGTAAAACGACGAATGTGCAGATCCTCGCCGAGCATCACAATGGGAATGGTGGCGCTGTTGAGGATGTTGATCAAATCATTGCTGAGTTGCGCCAGTTGCTGGTTGCGGTGCTGGATCTCCTCGTTTACGGTATTGAGCTCCTCATTGGCAGACTCAAGCTCTTCTTTGGAAGTCTGCAGTTCTTCGTTTGTGCTTTGCAATTCCTCGTTGCCTGATTGAATTTCCTCGTTCGCCGACTGCAGCTCTTCGTTCGTAGCTTCCTGGGCTTCAATGATGGACTGCAGGTATTCCTTGGTGCTGGCGAGTTCTTGCTTGAGCTGCGCGATTTGCACATCTTTCTCGTCAGCGACTTCCTTGGGAGATTGCCGGAGGCCGGGTTTCGGCTCCCGAGGTTTCTGGCTTTCTTTTTCCTCGAATAACACCAGAAAATGCCGCTGATCGCGGGCTGGAGTCCGAAACGGGATGACCTCGACACGTACGACGGCTTTCTCGCTGCCGTCTTCAAGGGTGACGCCATCCTTGGAAACCGGAATCGCAGCCCTTCGGGCCTTATCGATCAACGCTCGCAATTCATAAAGCAAGCCGGAGCGGGCCATCTTCAATAAGTTGAGGCTGGCGCGGCCGGTCGGCAGTTCCAGATAGCGGTTCGTTCTTCCCCGGCTCTGCAAAATGTCCAATTCGTCATTCACAACAACGGCCGAGGGAACGTACTTGGTCAGAAGAAGACGGTCGGCTTCGCGCTGGACGTCCGAGGGTGTTTTCGCAAGCTCCTCTTCTTTCGTGGGGAGAAGCGTCTTTTCGGGCCGTCCTTCACTATCTTCGTGCGCACTAATTGTCAGACCGAAGGCAACTGGAGAGGGAACGGCCTTCTTTTGATAGATTTTGCACTTTCGCTCAACCAGATCGAAAATCTCAGCGCCTGCTCCCAGGAGGCCTTCGGTATTCCCGACCAAGAGAAAGCCAGCCGGTTTCAAAGCATAGTGGAAGATTGGAATTACTTTCTTCTGCAGCACGGGACTCAGATAAATCAGGACGTTGCGGCAGCTGATCAGATCCATGCGCGAAAACGGAGGATCGCCGAAAACATTCTGCCGCGCGAAGACGCACATATCGCGGATTGACTTGGAAATCTGATACCCAACCGGAACCTTGTGGAAGAAGCGGCGAAGGCGCACCTCCGAGACTTCGTTGGCAATGTTCTCTTTATAGATTCCAGCCCGTGCCTTCTGGATAGCATTCTCGCTGAGGTCCGTTCCAAAAATCTGAATTGGCACTTCGATGCGGAGTTCCGAAAGAGTTTCAACCAGAGAGATCGCGTGGGAATATGTCTCTTCGCCCGTTGAGCATCCCGGGACCCAAACCCGCAATGGTTCGGAGGACGAACGGTCGCGGAGAATTCTTGGGTAGACAATTTCGCGGAGACTATCGAAGACCTCGGGGTTGCGGAAAAAACTGGTGACGTTAATGAGAACGTCCCGGTACAGGGCCTCGATTTCCTGCGCGTTGCGTTGGAGTAACTTGACGTAGTCCTGCAGTTCATTGATGTGATTGATGTTCATGCGGCGCAGGATTCGCCGGCGGATGGTGGCGACCTTGTAATCGACAAAGTCGACCTTGCTGTAGCTCTTCAGCAGCCGGAAGACATCCTTCATCAGCCGCTCTTTTCCATCGAACGTTTCGCTGGAAGATTCTTGTCCCGAGGGCTGTCTCTGAACTCGCAGGAGCTCTTGCGCGATCCGGTCTGGCGGGAACACATAATCCACGACGCCGGAAGCGATGGCACTGCTCGGCATGCCATCGTATTTGGCGGAGTCGGAGTCCTGTGCGTAAGTAGTGCCAGAGTTGCCTTTGATCGCGGCCAGCCCAAGAGTGCCGTCGTTTGCAGTTCCCGACAGGATCACCCCAATCGCATTCCCGGATTGATCTTCTGCGAGCGACCGGAAAAATGTGTCAATCGGCATGTGGTGAGCCCGTCCCGGTGCCCGTTGAACCAAGTGCAACACACCGTCGGAGATCGTCATATCAGAATTCGGTGGAAGCACATAAACCCTGTTCACGGTCACTCTCATCCCCTCTGCGGCTTGGACCACCGGCAAAGGAGTCGTTCGTGACAACAGCTCGACCAGGGCGCTCTCGTGGGTCGGATCTAGGTGCGGAATGAACACTAAAGCGAGGCCGGGCTCGGAAGGTAGAGAGCGAAGCAGGTTGCTGAAGGCTTCCAGCCCGCCCGCAGAAGCTCCAATGGCAACGATTGGGAACGTTGCTGTGGCGCCTTCTTCTTGCGGTGTGTCTTGGCGCTTCTGTCTTTTGGGTGGCACCTTCTTCTTAGGCGCACCAGGCATGGCGGCACTCCGGACTCGAAGGTTTGTGGAAACGCTACATTTTAGCGCAGTGACCGCCATCCTCGCGCAACGGTGATTAGATGCAATGGGTGCATGTTGGCGCTGCCGCTGCATATCGTATTACGATATAGTTGAATCAATTTACAGTTCTTGCGCGACGCTCACACAGGGAAGTTTCGGTTCGGTGCGAATTGAGTGAATTTCTTGCCTACAAGGGAGGCCATTAGGCAAACTCCCCGATCGACCTCCGTCGCCAGTTCGACCAAGTTTTGTTCGATATGCGGCAGACCGGTTTCGTTGGAAGCCGGTAAATCAGACGAGCACGGTAATTTGGTACATGAAGATTGCCATGTAGACCGAATAAGGTTGGATGAGGAGCGGTCGCAATCGAAGACGAGGGACTCCCGCAAGTCGTGATGAACCGCCGCCAGCCGTCGTTCTACCTCTTGGCTCTTTCGGGATGCGCTGCGGAAATGGCCTGAATTCAGGAACTCCGTCAAGATATGTCAGGAAGGAAATTGCGCGAGGGAGCGAGAACAAGTCAGTCTAGGACGAACTTATATTGCAAGAGCCAAAGAGTAACAAGAACCCTCGCACCCGGGTGTTGTCGGATTAGAAAGGAATTTCCGCCGGGGTGCGAGGGTTTGTCGCGTAACCCAGCAAAGCTCCAAGAGATCGCCCGTGTTTCGACCACTTGAATACCACCGTTGAGTCACGCCCAGCATTCTTGATTACTGGCTTGAAGAGACTCACATGAACTGCTGTTCTCTGGGACCTGTCAATGTTGACAGATGTGTTGCCCTTGGAACACAGGGGAGTGGGATTTCGAAAATCTTCTGGCGCCGCTGCGAGTCGGCTCGATTAGCGTGCGGAACCCACCATCCCGAGATAATTGCCGTAACCAACGATTACGGTTGAGGCGACGAGCAGGAACAGCGCGAGGGTCAGAAGCGATCCCGCGCGAATCCCAGCACCCTTCCATTCCTTGAAGCCGATTCCCCAAAGACTGCTGAAGATGATGATGCTGGCCATGTGAAGGGTCCAGCTGGAGAATCCATATCGGCCCATCTGACTTTCGCCCATGGTGTAGAAGAAAAACTGGAAATACCAGGTCGTTCCCGCCAGGGCACATAGAAGATAGTTGCGGAGCATGGGTGCGCGGACAGTTGGATCAAATGCGGTAGCCTCGACCGCTATGGTCTGCGTCGAGGATCGTGAACTGCCGATATGTTCGACAACTTCGCGGCTGGGAGCGTCGAGAGCGGTCTCAAGGATCGGTTCCTCCTGGATGTCGTTTCCGCGAATCGCTGAATCGAAAAATTGATGTCCAGTCTTGTTTCGGCGGAGGAGAATCAGGCACCAGATAAAATTCGTCAAAAAGCCGCCGACCAAAACGACCACGAGCACCGGCAGTCCCTGCCACAGCTTGGCTGTTCCATGCTGCACCGTGAGACTTTTGATCGGATCGCCTGCCGCTAGGCCATAGGCGAAGCAGGCGCTCATGACTCCGGATAGAACCGCGACGCCGATTCCCTTGCGCAGATCGAACTCCTCGATGGCCGCCCTCTGCTGTTCCGGAGACATGACGCGCTCTTTCGCGATGCCTGCCAAGCCGGCGGCGGTGATTCCAGCGAGACATACGAAGATACCGAAGAGGATCACGCGTCCGGAATTGGTTGCGACAACCTGACTCATGAATTGGCCGCGGAAAATTGGAGGCATCAACGTCCCAAAGGCTGCGCAAAGACCAAGAACGACCGCCATCCCCAGCGACAGGCCGAGATAGCGCATCGTGAGGCCAAAGGTGAGCCCGCCGACTCCCCAGAGCAGTCCGAAGAAGAATGCCCAGAAGATGGCCGAGGACGGCGCCTCATGCAGTACGGCAAA
>DATJWZ010000198.1:0-19794 GCA_035500795.1 Candidatus Eiseniibacteriota bacterium
CTGCAACAGTCCTGCAACAACGGCAGCAAGTTTATCGAGTTGCTCCGCCCAGCCCTCGAGTTGCCCGCTCTCGATTGCGTTCTGCATCGGTTCATTTCCAATGAAAGTAAGCTTCGTCTGGCCGTTTCCAAGATCCTCAAAGATGGTCACGTCGTACGCACCTTCGATGGCCTCATGTTCTATTCCTAGCTGCGCAGGATCAATCTTGTTTCCCTTCGAGTCCGAAAAATACATTAAGGAAACGATCTTCTCGTGCGGAACAATCTCGTGGTATTCAACCGCGTTCCAGAACTCCTGCCCATCTGGAGATCTCATGCAGCAGAGGAATTTTCCCCCGACGCGAAAATCCATCTGGCAAACGGGCGCAGTAAAGCCCTTCGGCCCCCACCACTGCATCACGTACTTCGGGTCTGTCCACGCCTTCCAAACCAATTCGCGCGGGGCATCAAAAACTCTGGTAACAACCATCCGCTCCGTCTCATTCACCGTGTTTTTTGTCATCTTTGACCTCCGTTTTTTTCATTTGATTCACAACCACATCCAGCTTGTCGAAACTCTCTTCCCAGAATTGGCGATAGCTGATCGCCCAGTCGCTGATTGTCTTTATAGCCTCTGGCCTAAGCCTGCAGATACTCTCTCGCCCATGCTTCGTCTTGATCACGATCCGCGCCCGCACCAGGTAGGCAATATGTTTTGAAATCATCTGCTGCGAGAGTGCAAACGGTTCCGTCAAGCCGTGCACAGAGGCAGGCCCACGCGAGAGCCGCTCGATCATCGCCCGCCGGGTTGGATCAGACAAAGCCGAGAATGTCGTGTCCAATCTATCCACAACCATATGGTTGTGGATTTTGGGTTGAATGTCAAGTGAAATTTTTACGATTTAGATTTCTGTTCTAAGTTGGCCTGTATCTACTAACTTCCGGCGGAGAAAGCTCAGTTGGCGAGAACAATCGGTTCGGTCTTACGACGCCGAATTGACTGCAGCTTAGCAGAGTGCTGAAAGCAGTCTTCGCTATCGGATGGCCAGACGGACTCGCTCACCGCGTACTTGGATCGCCCACTTTGCCAAGTACAGCACGCCATCCGCACACAATGATCCGGTATTTCGTGCCGTAAGCGTGCTCCGGGCTGACCGACAGTCAGTCGATGATTCCGTCCAGTAGCGCGTGTTGCCGGGGTAAATTCTGATCAACAACTGCTCGGGCATTTTGGCAAACGGCGCGCCGCATTGTGTTTCGCTGCAAAGCGCCCATTGTTGCATCTAGGCGACATTGTGTAGATTCGATTCATGGCGATCAAAAGAATGGATAACCTCGGAATCGTCGTCGGTGGAGATCGATAATTATCGATGCATAGGGCGGAGCATCGCGAGCATCGACGGCCAAATTAACAATTCGTCTCCTCCTCACCAGTAGAACTTGAGCGCCATCTGCAGCTCGCGTGGACTGTTGCATTGATAATAGATTTGCCCGAAGTTCGGACCGCCGTACGTTGTGTCCGGAGGACAGAATTGGGGATGGTTGAACGTGTTGAATGTTTCAAAGCGATATTCGAGCCGCATCCCTTCGCGTATCGAACTCATCCCGAACTCCTTGAAGAGCGACAGATCGGCATTGTCCGAGCCGGGATCGCGAACCGCGCCCCATGTGCGGGGGGCATTCCCCAGCGTATAGTCCGCCGGCTGCGAAAAGAACGCGCTGCCGTCGGCGCTGGTGAAATACTGTTTGATCCAGTCTGAATCTTTTCCTCCTGAGCGATGTGGGGTGCCGACGATATTGGGTCGCATGGGTCCGTACGTCGGAAGGCTCCTGTAGATGTACAGCGCCGGCTCGATCGGGCGCCCGCTACTGAAGCGCCAGATTCCGTTCGTCCGCCATCCTCCGACAAACGCGTTCAGGACTGGTCCCATGCCGCCACCGACCCACTTGCCGCGCCCAATGGGCAGTTCGTAGGTATAGCTGAATTGGAGTACATGCGGGATGTCGAATGATGACAGACTGCGCTCGCTACCTGGACTGTTCGGGTTCTGCAGGCTGGCGAAGCTTCCCAGCCATCCGTTGTTCGTGCTGGTCAAAGAAGAATCGTCGATGGATTTTGAGAACGTGTAGGTCGCAAGAAATTCGAGGCCATGAGAGAAGCTCTTCTGCGCGCGAACTTGTAGCGCATGGTAGATTGAGTCGCCAATCGGAGGCTCGTCACCCGAGAATCCATAGAATTGCGGATACGGCACTTGCAATTGCAGTTCCTGGATTGACGAGTAGAGCAGCGGGTTGTTGGGATCGGTGATGACCTGCGATGCATTCGACTTTGTCGGATCGACGAATGGACTATCGACATAAGTATTCAGGCAAGTGATCGTCATGACCTGGCAGACCGGATTGTTCGGGTTCGGATCGTTCACAGGAATTTTTTCGACCCACGATCCCAGATGGTTCAGGTTGCCGGCGTTGGCGAAATAGAGGTGCGTGCCTTTTTTCCCGATGTAGTTCAGATCAAAAACGATGTTCGACGGAAGCTGCCGTTGAACGCCGAAACTCCAGCTCTGCTCATAAGGTACTTTGTCGCTGACAGAGCGAATCGGCCCCAACGCACCGTAGCCGACATCATTCATCAATCCCAGGCTGCTACCCGGCGGTTGTAGCGGACCGTTCGGATATGGATTGCTCATGCGTGCTGCCGGAGTCGCACCATCGCCCCAGAATGACGTCACAAGATTTGTGATTTGATCGAAGCCCTGCTGGCCAATACCGGATGTTCCGGCCACGGCTCCGCGCCACGCTGAAAAATAAATACCGTAACCAGCGCGAATTACGGTGTTGCGGATAGGCTTGAAGGCGAGACCGATGCGGGGCTGGAGATCTTTGTAGTCCGGCGCGTAGGAATAACGATCGTTGGAATTGGCGAAGCGCTCGCCGCCCAATAAATGCTGGCCATTGAGCGTTATGGGAGAGATAGCGTTCGGGTCGAGCCAATTGAGCTCGTTGTGCCGCTCAGTCCGGGGCATTACCACTTCGTAGCGGAATCCGAGATTCAGCGTGAGCTTGTCATTCGCCTTCCAGTCATCCTGGATGAATCCCGCAGCTTCGAAGTTTTGACTCGCCACCGAGTTGGGGATTTCGTACTGTCCCCAGGTATTCGGCTGCGACCCGATCAAGAAAGTCGCCATGCCGTCTCCACCGATGGGTAAACAGTTCGGTTCGCATCCGACGGCATAGTTCGACGTTCCTGTTTGATCGAAATAATAGCTGCCGGCCGGGGCGTAGTTGGGCTGTGTATAGTCGAGCCGGTGCAGGCGACCCTCGGCCCCGAACTTCAATTCGTGGGACCCCTTGACCCAACTCAATGTCCCAATCAGGTGGTGAGTTTCCTGCCCGAGTTTGCCGTAGGTCCAGGGATTGGTGCCGATGGCATAGTAAGAGGCCGAGCTATACCCGCCGCCCACGCTGACTGCCGGAAACCAGTCGTATCCGGAGTCCTTCATGTACGGTGGTTCGCCGATTGCATCGACTGGAGACAAGTTTTTGTACGTGCTGGGCACGCCGCCATAGAAATATGTCCCACGTGCCAGTCCGTATGAGACCGTCAGCAAGGTCCTCGGATTGAAGGTGTGTGTGTCGTTCAGCGCGACCATGTGCGCCCCACTTGTGGTCGGGCCGCTTCCGCATGGATCAGCCGCATTGCCAAAACAATTGAAGGAACCGGAATAGCCGTAATCGCGCGAGTACTTTCCGCTCAGCAGATTCTTCTGGCTGAAGCGGTGGTCGATTTTCAGATCCCACTTGTCGTCGCGAGACTTGACCCAGCCTGAATCGATTCGGTTGGTGTACGGGTTGTACGTTCCGCTTCCCACGTTGTAGTTGGGCAATGGGAAGTACGCCATCAACTTTTGTGCGACCGGATCAATCAGGTTGCCCGGTCCTGTTGGCAGACGATACGGAGTCGCTTCGGGATACGTGGCCAGAATCTGATTTGCCGGATGGTTGGCATCAACGGTGCTCTCGTACTTCGTGAGATTGTTGAAGGGGATCGGCACCAAACGCTGCGCGCCGCCGATGTTCGCGTCGTAGTAGCCCGAGTATGGATCCCAAAGTTGCCCGTTGGGATCAGAGCAGGTGCCGTTCGAATCGAAGGTACCGTCTGGCGCGGGCCCGTTCGGACCTTGTCCTCCACAGAGTTCGCCGAAATCGCCTGTCCGCTCTGCGGCGCTTGGAACACCATAGAAAACAGGGCCAGCGGACTGGTTCAAACGCATGCCTTCGTAGTCAGCAAAGAAGAATGTCTTGTTTTTGAAAATCGGGCCGCCGATTGTCGCCCCGAAATTGTTCCGCCGCAGCGGTGGAATCGGAATGCCCTGATTATTGTTGAACCAGTTGTTGGAATCCATTTTGTAGTGACGCAGAAATTCGTAGCCGCTGCCGTGGAAGGCGTTCGACCCGGATCGCGTTACCATGTTTACGATCGTGGCTCCGCTGAATCCGTATTCGGCGCTGAAGTTCGTCTCCTGAACATTGAACTCTTCAACCGCATCGACCGAAGGCGTGTACGTATCAACGCGGATGCCGCTGTTTTGCTCATAGTTCGTCGTGCTGACACCATCCATCAGGATGTCAGCAGTGGCGTTCCTCGTGCCGTTAGAAATGAAGTTATTCGCGGAACATCCCATGCACGCTGCATCTACCTCAGTCACGCCAGGTGCAAGGAATGCCAGGCCCCACACGTCTCGTCCATTCAGTGGAAGGTCATTGATGAACTTGCGGTCCACCACCTGTCCGGTCGTTGCATCCTGCGTCGCCAACAGCGGTGCTGCGGCGGTGACATTCACGGTTTCCGAACTCGCTCCAATCTCCAGGGTGAAATCCGCCGCAACGTTCTGGTCGACATTCACTCGAATTCCGGTTCGCGATTGTCCCTGGAATCCGGAGTTGTTGACCTGGATCCGATACGCGGACGGCGGGACGCTGCGGAATAGATAGCGTCCGGACGAATCCGTCGTTGCCGTGAAGCTGAATCCCTTCGCTTCATCGATGAGAGTAACCTGCGCTCCCGGGATCATCGCTCCCGAGGAATCTTTCACAACGCCACTCACTGATCCCGCATAAAGCTGTGCTTGCGCCGGAATCACAGATCCAAGAACGAGCAGCGAGACCAGGAGGGACAGCAACAATGCAGACACTACAAGCGTGTACTTCCTCATGACATCCTCCTTAGCCGGATTTCAAGAAATCGTTTGGTCGTCTATCTCAAGGCAGAGGCGCTTCCACTTCCTCGAGCATCCACTTGTCGGTGGCCGTATCGAGATGACAGTCGTAGCCGTAGAAACGGTTATTGAATATGTGCTGAAACAAACATGCGCGTTGGCCGCGCATCACGGGATTGCCGGCAACCGGCTCGAAGTTCCGGTCTGGTGCGTCAGCAGCAAACACTTTGACGAGCCACTCGCCTTCCGGATCGTCGGTGTAACGGTGTGGATAGATTTCCGTTGCCAGGTAGTAAAGCCCCTTCTTGCCATCAGCCCCCTTTGCGTTCTTCAGCCACAGCAGCGTCGGCGCCGCGATTGTCTCGGTAGATTTCAGCAAAACCTTTTCCGGCGCCGCGTCCAGTTCATGAATGTTGTCGGCGCTCTTGCTGATGATCTCGAAATGATCTTTGTCGTTCCCGCGGTAGAACGTCAGATAAAAGCGACCGGAGTTCGGATCGCGAAATAGATTCGGATTTTGATTCCTCTGATCTGCAACTTTTGCGACTAGGGCTTTTTCTTCCGTCAGGTGGATTCCGTCTTTGGATGACGCGAGAACGATGTAGCTGCCCGGAGTGTCATAGTCGCGGGTTATCGCGAAGTAGAGGAGATCCTTATGCGCGGGATCGGCTTTCGCCAGTACCGTTGGCCAGCGCGCATTCGACCACAAGGGATTCTGGTCATACTTTGTCCAATTCACGAGGTCGTTGCTTCGGGCGAGACCGATGCCTCGGCCTTCATTGAGCCCGTACCATCCCCAATAACGGAACCCGGCGCGGCGCAATTCCAGCACGCTCATGGTGTGTGGGAACTCATCGCCCTCCCACTTCTGCGCATCAGGCAGCACGTGCCGTGGCTCGGTGAGGCTGAGATACGGAATTCCCGCGGGAGCCGGCTGTTCTTTGGTTTGTGCCTGAGCGGCGAATGAAATCGCTACGAAGACTGCGATTAGGACAACGTTCGTGCGAAACGAAGCGGACATGAGGACTGCTCCTCTCTTTTATGAAACGGATTCAGCAGCGGGCTTCTTCATGCTGATCACAGCATTGCTAATGATTGGCTTCGCCCAGAAGCCGACACTCAATACACATCCGAACGTGACATAAAGAAATGCCACGCCTGTGCACAGGCCGAAGTGATCGCCGATGCGCCCGATGATCAATGGCACCACAGCCCCACCCATAATTCCGCTGCTCAAGATTCCGGCCAGCGATCCGTGATGCTCGGCAACCGAGTTCAATCCGAGCGACACCAGAATCGGCCACATGACGGAAGCAAACAGTCCGATCGCGGGGAATGCAATCAGCGAAACCCGAGCTGGGCCGAATATCGCGGCCGATAAGCAAATCAGCGCTCCAATGCAGGTGCCTCGGAGCACATAGCGGCTATCAAAAATCTTTAGCAGCAGCATCCCGATAAAACAGCCAGCCGTAAGCAGACCCCAGAACCACGAAACTGCAGCGGCCCCGGTCGTATGTGGATCGTAGCCGTGATATTGCGAAAGAAATTTCGACATCCAGTCGGCAGTGCCTTGTTCGGAACCGACATAGGCGAAGACGCAAAAGAAAAATCCCCAAACCAGAGGCTTGCGGAAAAGACTGCCGTACATGTACCAGGAGCCCGCTTGCTCGTCTTCGGCACGGTCTACACGCGGGAAGCGACTGAAGTACAGAACGATGATCATCGCCACAGTGAAGACAGCGAAGATCCAGTACATCGAGGCCCACGGAAGCGAGGACGGCGTCAAGCGGCTTAGAATGCTGAGCAGCACGTCTCCGCGCGAAGTGGCCGTCCCCAGATTCAATACGAGATACGAATACATATACGGACTGAGAAACGACGCCGATCCGAAGATCAGTTGAGCGAGTGCGGAGTTGAATGCGAAGTTCTCCTCTCCGCCCGCCACACGAAGCAAGGGATTGATGGCGGTTTGCAGAGTCGCCATGCCCGAGCCCATCACGAACAGCGACACCACAGCAACCTGATATGTCGGGTGCAGGGCAAAGCTTAGAGATCCTGCGGTTCCGGCAACGAATGCAGCGATCATTACCGCCTTTTCACCGAACCGCTCGACCATAAAACCGGCGGGGATCGACATCACTCCGTACGCGATGAAAAATGAGAACGGCAGGAACGCGGCAGCGGCCAGTCCCACCTGGAAACTGCTGATAATGTCAGGAACGATTGGACCCAGGATGTTCGTGAGCAGCGACATCACGAAAAAAGTCAGGAAGACGATGACCACCATGTATCGGTTTCGCGGCATCGGGCCTGGCATGGTTATTCCTCGGTAGTCACCTTCGAACAGAACGTGAAGCGTCCGGCTTCCCGTCCGACTAGCGCGGCGAGAGCAAGCGTGATCATTTGCACCGGAAGAATTTCGAGAACGGGCATTACAGATCGAGGCGCCTTGGGAAGAAGGAACGGTGCGAAGTTAGAGTCCTCCCCGATCCATTCCGTCGCACCCTGACGCTCACGAATGTCCTGAAAGAGCGAGCGATTGAGTTCCCGCGTTTTCTTTTCGCCGGCAAACACGCCGACGAAGGTTTCATTTCCCACCATCTCAAACGGACCGTGCCGGAATGCGGCACTGCTCATTCCTTCAGCCGGAAAGTGATCTGCCTCTTTGACGATGAGAGAACCAGTTCCCACGGCCGCGAGCGATGGCCCACGCCCGACCAGAAACAACCGCCGGGCCTGACTCAAGCGCTGGCCGAGTTGTTGGACGTGAGTTTTCCAGCTGGCGAGATATTCCGCAGTAAAGGCTGATGCGCTCTTAAGGTCACTCCGAATGCGGCCGAGATCGCCCCGGCGCATCACCTCAGCAAGCCAGCGCAACCCGAGCAGCGACGCTACGTAGGTCTTGCAAGAGACCGAAAACTCTTCCCCCGCATCCGTGACAACACTCGCTGCAGCGTTCTTCGCCAGCGGACTCCCCGCCGTGTTCGTGACTCCAATGATTGGCGAGCGTCCCCGATTGCTCTTCAGCAGGCGGACAACCTCGGCGCTTCTTCCAGATTGCGAAACGGCCACGATCAGATTCTTGCGGTCGAAGAGTCCGTCCTGATAGTGAATAAGTTCCGACGACTCCACCATCAAGGAGTGAAAGCCCGACTCAATCAGCTCGAGATGAAGTGGATGGAGCGCATGAAACGATGAGCCCATTCCGGTCAGAACGATCGACCCGAAACTCCCTCTTTGAAGGCGGCTTGCCAATTGCCGCAACTCTTTCGAGACTTCGAGCTTGCTGAACGTGCTGTCGAGCGCACGCGGCTGATCGAGGATGTCCCGAAGGTACTCGCCTTCAATTACTGAAAAGTCAGCGGACACTGTTTACCTCCGGAGCGAATCGGTAATACCAGACTCTGGCTGCTCCAATCAGATTGGTGTCCTCGCCCAGCGAAGCCAGCGCCACTTGCGCTTTCTCAAACGGAACCAGCCTGCAGCTGGACGCGATGATTCTGTGAATCTCGTCGAGAAAGAGCGCGGCGCTTTTCATCACGCTGCCGCCCAAAATGATCATTTCTGGAACGAACATCGTCACCAGATTGGCCAATCCCAGGCCGAGATAGCGCGCTTCATGTTCAACCGCGCGCTGCGCCCATACATCGCCCTGCTGAGCGAGTTCGCAAATTTTCTTGGCGTTCAACGGAGATGGGCGCGAGTATTCCGCCGGAACATTGCTCTCGAACCATTTCGCCAGCGCTGGCCCCGCGCACATCGATTCCCAGCAGCCGTGAAAGCCGCAGTCACAAAGCGGGCCGGAAGGATCGACCAAGTGGTGTCCAATCTCAGGATGAAAATCATCTACTCCGCGGTATAACTTGCCATCGAGCACGATGCCAACGCCGATCCCGGTACCAACTGTGACGTAAATCAGATTCTTCTTGCCACGGCCAGCGCCCCAACCGGCTTCGCCAAGTGCAGCGGCATCCCCGTCATTTTCCATTGCTGCCTCGACTTGGAATAGCTGCTGCAAATGGAGAACTGGATTCTGCCCCTTCCACTTGGGAAAGAAATTTACGTCGCCAAACTCTCCGGTGAACGGATACACGGGCCCCGTCGAACCAATGCCAATGCCCGTAATTTTTTCGTGGGAATCCGCCGAGACTTCGCGCAGCATGGTCACGATACGATCCAGAAACTGCGCATATCCGCCCTCGGGATCGGTAGGCAGCTCTCGTTTCGCGAGAACCTGCCCATATTCATTCACCATGCCGACTGCGACTTTGGTCCCGCCAATGTCAACGCCAGCAATCATGATGTGCTCACAATCGTTTTCGGAGTCACTGCTTCCACTCGACCACTGTGCCTTCGTAAGGCGCAAGATCAATCTTCCACTTCGAGCCGCTTGCAGTTAATGAATGACCGCCGTCGGGAGAAATTCTTGTCATGCTGCGCAGCGCCAGCTTCGAGGCAACGCTGACCTGCTGCAAGGTGTCACTGTGGTTGATCAGTACCAGATATCCACGGCGATCGCCGCTGAGTTTCGACGCTTCCACCGCCGGCTGATCTGTACGAAATTCTGGGGTGATCCCCACCCAATCGCGAAATGCAGCGTAAATGCGATGCGTCTGTTCCGGCTTATCGAAGACCGCCGGCACATTCGCCAGATAGTGCTCAATAGGATACGCACTCAGCAGCGTTTTCCCGGAGCCGACCGTATTCGATACCAGCGCCGGATGCCCGTCCTGATCGACGGCAATCACTTTTCCCGAACTAACTTCAAGCAGCGCTCCCCATGACTCAGGAGCAGAACTCGGAACGATGTAATGCAGAGTGTCTCCGGGCTTGAAATCGCCGAAGGGAACGACGAACTTCAACGTGACTTCCGAACTCACTGCGCGATCCACCAGACGTGCGCCGAATAGTGAAGACATTTCTGGCACCGCGCTATCCGCGGCGACCGATGCGTATAAGAAGCCGCCATTCTCGACGTACTTCTTTGCCTTCTCATAAAAATCTGAATGCACATGCGCAAGAAAAACGTCTCCCGTACTGGTAATCGGAGAAGGCATGAACAGCATGGGCCGCTTTGCCCAATCTGCATACTCCCTCGGAAAATCGGCCTTCAATCCCGCCTGTCTCGCCAAGATAAAAGTAGAGAGCGCAGAACTCATCAACCAGTGATTTCCGCCCGAAACATCAGGCTGGCCACGGCCCGGCATCGCATCCGTATCGTTCGTAGAGATATACGGAGTCACTTCCGGCCCGGTCAATCCGAAGTGAGAGAAATCTCCATGAATCTTCGCCCATTCATCGGGAATGACGATGCCCACTTCTGCCGGAGCAGGGGCGACTCCTGCAAGATCAAGTTGCCCGACAACCTGCGAAATCTTCTTGAACTCATTGGCCAGGGGCTTGTTCTGACGGTCCCATGTGGTCATTCCCCACCCGGTTTCCTGCGGCGTCCTCAGGTAGGGAACTTTGTGAAATTGTTCAGGCGATGCATCGGTGTAGCACCAGAGATCGACTCCGATGCTGCCCGCTCCCAGACCGGAGTAAACCTGCGCGCGATCGTAAGCCGCGACTCGATCTGGCGAGAATTGCGCCGTCGAGGCTCCCATCTCGTGAATCATCACGGGATGTCCCGCTCCCTGGGAAAGCGCGATCTCGAACGCGGCGCCGTAAGTTCCGCGCGCCGACAGCAACGCATCCGGAAAAAGATCGGGAGCGTACAGCGTGAATGGATGCACGCTGAAGAAATCGACAAATGGCGCGATCATGTCGGCGCGGAATGGGCCGTGACCTACTTCTTCTCCGCTGGTACCAACGACGATGGGATGGAGTTTGTCGTACTGTCGAATCCCGGCAACGATCAAGCGCGTCCAATTGATCGCCATCGCATCCGTTGTTTGATTCGCCACGATCCAGAACGGGGGCTCATCCGTCAGGTCCCACGCGATAATGCCGCTCTCGTTCGCATAGTGTCGGCCAAATTCCGCCGCGAGATTCGACTCCAGCCGCAACATCTCGGGATCCGAATGAGGATGACGTCCGTGCCGCCACGGCACATCCCAATACGCCTCCCCGACTTCGCCGCCGATGAATAAAGAAGGATGCAAGTAAATCTGATACTTGTGCGCCAGCGAGACCAGATAATCGAGTTGCTGAAATGCGACCGGGTTGTAGTCGCCGGGACGCGGCTCGAACCACGCCCACATCATGTCGAACCGTACAACGCTGTAACCCAGTTCCTGCATCTTGGCGAAATCCGCCTCGATATCTTTTGGATCCCACTGGACCGGCCATTGCATCGCGGCTTTCGCAGGAACCCAGTGCGCTCCTACCGGGATGAATCGTCTTCCATTGCGGGAGAAATATTCACCATCGAGGTGTACCTCGGGCAACTTGGTCAATCCTGTTTTTCCAGTGGGAGGATTCTGGGCGTGCATGAAGGGCCCTGCCATGAGCAAGCTGGCAAAACAGGCAACCACACCTCTTATCCCGGCCACTGCTATTCTTTTGACCATGAAATCTCCTACCCTGCACACCATCTCGCCAGACTTTGCCTTTTACATCCTTATATGTATATGTTGTCAAGTTATTATTTTCGCGAACACTTCATTGTGACCACGATTGCCAGCGAACGTACTTAAAGTAAACATGTTAATAATATTGTCGCCATCAAGCGATCAAGAGGTTTAAGCATACATCTATACATGACATAATATGTGGTAAGATGTTTCCACTATGGATGCGTCGGCGTTAAGTCTCCGCCTCGAAAACGACAGCTTCGTTCCCTACTACCAACAGATTGTCGATCAGGTAAGAACTCTCATAAAGAAGAACCAGCTCAAGTCCGGACAGTCCTTTTGTTCGGAAGGCGATCTCGCTCGCACACTCGGCATCAGCAAGATGCCGGTGAGGCAAGCCTTTCAGAAACTCCGATCCGAAGGCTTACTGGTCATCGCCAAAGGGAAACTGCCCGTTGTCGGTTCGGGCCGCGTGCCCTGGAATTTTCAGCAACTGCGCGGCTTTAGCGAAGAGATGAAGCGCCGAGGTCTCATTCCATCTGCGCGTCTGTTGAGCCTTGAGATTGAAGAGCCGGACCTCGAGGTCGCCCAGGCTTTAAAACTTACTCCCGGTGAGCGCATTTATAAGATCACGAGACTGAGATTTGTGAATGGCGAGCCGGTAGCTCTGGTAACGAGTCACCTTCCGGCGCGGATTTTTGCCGGCATCGACCGGCTAGATTTGGAGAAGCAGTCGATGTATTACGTCTTTGAATACACGTACCGGCGTAAACTGCAGTGGGCAGAAGAAGTGATTGGCGCGGTCAACGCCGGAGATGAAGAGGCTCGAATCCTCGAGGCGAAACCGGGCAGTCCGCTGCTGATCATCAAAGAGACTACCTATGACGATCTCGATGTGGCGATCGAGTACAGCCTTTCGCTCTTGCGTGGCGACCGTTACACCGCAACCGTGATCTCATTGCGCCACCGCGCTGCTTGAGTCTGCCTCGCATCTTGGCCAAATAGGGCTGCACGAACGCTACAACGGGAGAGCTGACATCTAGTCACAAATCCCGCCAAGGAAAAGGGAACCGTGAACAACGGCGCTGGAGTCGCTGATGATCAAGTCCGTTCCAACAAGAATCCAACTTTCCCCGGTGCTATTCTCAAGCCGTGCAGCGGCTTGGTAGCTCGGTGACGTCCGCTATTTACTCAGCGGAATTTATCAGACACGCCGGCGGCGGGATGATGAGGCAAAACATTAGGCGCATCTCGTTACTACTAGTTCTCGTGACGCCTTGGATAACGAGTGCAAATGCGCAAGACAAAAACCTGGATTGTGAAAAGGCCCATCGTCTCCTGACCACTGCTCAGAAGGCTATCGATGCCAGAGATTCCGTGACAGCGATTCAAGAGCTCAATCAAGCGACCCAAATCGCACCGCGGTGCGCACATGCCTATCTACTGCTGGGCCTAACCGAATTTCACTTCAATGCAACTGCTGATGCGATCCAGCACTATCAACAAGCAATTCAGCTTGAGCCCCGCTCATATTCCGCACATTACGACCTCGCACTCGCCTATCTGAAGGAAGAAAAGCTTGACGAGGCCCGCGCCCAGCTTGAAGAAGCGGAGAAACTCGATCCCAACCAGGCGGATGCGGCGTACAACCTCGCGATCGTGCTTCAGGAAACAGGTCACCCCGCTCAGGCACTCCTCAAATTCCGGCGAGCAAGACTGCTCAATCCGAAGCGCGCAGACGTTGCATTCAACATCGTTCGGACAGAACTTGATCTCGGGCAGGTCGCGGCAGCGCGAACGGACGCCAGGGATGCTGCAACTCACTTCGGGACTGATGCTCAATGGTGCGCCGCCATCGGGCAGGTCTTCCTAAAGGCAGGCCAACCAAGAGAGGCTGTCTCCTATCTGCAAGAGGCGTTTCGCAGTCGTCCGGATGATGCTGAGCTACGGCACCAATTGGCGATCGCTCATCTGCAAGCCGGACAAGCAGACGAAGTCCTTAGGACGATTCCCGATCCGAAAACATCGGATGACCATTACCTGCGAGGCAGTGCTTACTATCTCTCGCACAGATTTCCTGAGGCCGATAGGGAATCCCGACGGGCCTTGGATCTCGCCCCCGACAGCCCTCAAATCCTGGTGTTGCGCACTCGTCTATTGCAGCGTGCCGGCAATCAGGATGAAGCGTTGCAGACGGCCAGGCGGGCCATCAGCCTGGCCCCTGATTGGGATCAGCCCTACTATCTTGCGGGTGTCAGTTCATATCTCCTCCGCCTCTATGAAGAAGCGGTGAAGAGCCTCGCACGGGCCCTGGAACTCAATCCCAAATCGGCGAGGACTCTCTTTGTGCAGTACATCGCCTTTGCGAACTTAGGCAAACTCGATGATGCGGAGAGTTCTCTGCATCGCGCGATAGCTCTGCAACCAACGAACGCTCGCCTGTATTGCCATCTCGGAATTCTGTTTGAACGCGAAGATAAGAACGAAGAGGCTGAACGGCTCTTCAGAAAGGCGATTCAACTCAAACCCGAGTACGCATTGTCCCACTACGAACTCGGAAAACTACTCGCAAGCTCCGACCATTTGCGCCCCGCCACATTTGAGTTGGAACAGGCCATTCGATACGACAAGGGGTTGAGCGCAGCTTACTATCAGCTGGGCCGGATCTACACGAAATTGGGAGAGACCGAAAAATCCGAGCGCATGCTTGCAGAATTCAGACGCCTCCATAAGGAGGACCTGCAGGATCCCCACGACGACCAGACCCGAGAAGATGACGCGAAGCAAGAAACCGAGGCTCAATAGAAGCTTGTTTTCACGCCCGGAGATTTTTTCCGACCCCGGCACTATGCAGCTGTGAGCGAGCAGTTTATCCGCGAATCAATCGCTGAGATCAACACATATACCCATAGCATACAGACACACTATGTGAGCCCTCACACAGATATTTCAGTACTTTTGGAATTCAAAGCTGATCTCGGATTTGGCGACATATCCCTTTGGAAAGAAGAGACATGGATGCGGCCAGTGCGGATCGTCTGGATGCTGTCATCATCCAGGCTCTAAATTTTTCATTGACAACCCATCCACATATCGTGTTCTGTGTGCCCGCCGGAACATCTGAAGGCGTTCGGACCAATCCGAAACGGCAGGGGTGTTATTGGAGCAAAGTTCTGATTATTTTGCACGCCGCATTCTTCCTGAACTCGGCCATGGAGGTGTTGCATGAACCGTCGGCTGCTATCGAAGGTTGTACGTGTTTGCCTCACCGGCGCAATTATTCTCGCGGGATTACCGCTCTTTGGCGAAGTTACTGGCACCGTACAGGGAACTGTGCTGGATTCCAGTGGAGCTGCTGTCGCTAATGCCACCGTTACTCTGCGGAATTTAGAAACTGGACTGGTTCGCAATGTGAAGACCAACTCAAGCGGAGCCTATGAGTTCCTCAGCGTTCCGATTGGTGAGAATTACTCGGTGGAAGTAGAAGCCGCTGGCTTTCAGAAAGCTGCGCAAACCGGCATCAAGCTCGACGTCAACCAGAAATACCGCGCGGACTTCGCCCTGAAAGTCGGGTCCATTCAAGAGACGGTTTCGGTCAACGCAAATGCCGCGCAGGTTGACACCAGCAGCACACAACTTGGGGATGTAATCAGCGACAAGAAGATGACCACCATGCCGTTGAATGGCCGCAGCTATATCGACCTCATGGGCCTGCAGGCAGGCGTCGTCCCGGTTTCCTCGGATGCAGCCGTCAACGACCGTCCTGTCTCGGGTAACGGAAATTCTGGACAGATGTCGGTCAACGGGCAACGCGAGTCGGCTAACTCATTCCTGGTGAATGGCGGCGACGTTGAGGAGAGTGTGAACAACGGCGCTTCGATTGTTCCCACGCTCGACTCCATTCAGGAGTTCCGCCTGTTGACCAGTTCCTTTAATGCAGAATATGGGCGATTTTCAGGAGCAATCGTAAACGTTGTGACAAAAAGCGGGACCAATGATTATCACGGCTCCGTTTATGAGTTTCTTCGCAACGAGGATTTTGATTCCCGCGGTTATTTTGATCCCACCCGCGGAGAGCTAAAGCGAAACCAATTCGGCGGCACGATGGGCATGCCGATCATCAAGAACAAACTCTTCTTCTTCGGCGACTACCAAGGAACGAGAGAAGTAGCGGGAGTTTCTTCCGGCCTGATTCCCGTGCCCTCGACGGCCGAGCGGGGCGGGGACTTTTCGGATTTAGGCGCAACCGGATTCGGCACGATAGGCGGGTCGGTTCGCAGCGGTGCCAGCCCGACCAACTTTGCGGCTGTGCTTTCAAATCGCTTGGGATATCAAGTGAATCCGGACGAGTCCTATTGGTTCGATGGCTGCACCAGCACCGATCCTACAACCGGATGCGTTTTCCCCGGAGCGAACGGGCCGGTGATTCCTCAATCTGCATGGTCGCCAGTGGCCGTGAAGACTCTGCAGTTTATTCCAACACCCACTGGAACCAGCGGAGGGCAGCCCTTCTTCACCAGTGCCGCCGAGAAATCAAATCTGCGGGACGACAAATACGGGCTTAAGGTTGACGTGACCACCCCACACGGCGGCACGCTCTCCATGTATTACCACTTCGATGATGCTACTTTTCTGAGTCCCTATAATCCCCTGTCCAATGTTCCAGGGTTTCCCGTGGTGACGCCTTCGCGCGCCCAGCAGATCAGCATCAATTACACGTCGATCATCAATCCCGTCACGGTCAATGAGTTTCACCTCAGCTACACGCGATTTGCGTTTATCAAGAATCAACCGCAGGGAGGCCTCGGAAAGAATACCGATTTCGGGTTCGTGGATACTGGATTGGGAGTCATACCTTCCAACCCGAAATACAACGGCATGGCTTCGATCGGCCTGAACAACACCGGTGTGCAGTTCGGTCTGCCAGATGGCATTACGGGGCAGTACAACAATACGTACCAACTCACGGATAACTTCACCAAGGTGATGGCGAAACATACTTTGAAGTTTGGTGGAGATGTGCGGTACATCCAGGTCAACGAACGGAATACCTACACTCCGAATGGTTGGTTCATGTTCTCGGGTGGCGAAACGGGCAACGACTTTGCGGATTATCTGCTAGGAGCGCCTGACTTCTTTAACCAAACCAGTCTTCAATTCCTCGACTCGCGTTCCAAATACTTCGGCCTTTATGCACAGGACACGTGGAAAGCAACACCCGATCTGACCATCAACTACGGCTTGCGCTGGGACGTCAGTCAGCCTTTCTACGACACGAAAGACCGGCTTCAAACCTTCGTGCCCGGAAAGCAGTCAAAAGTTTATCCTGATGCGCCTGAGGGATTTGAATTTCCCGGCGATCCGGGAATTCCGCGCACACTGGCTCCAACGCAATACGATCGTTTCGCGCCTCGTCTCGGAATTGCTTACTCACCCAGTGTTAGCGAGGGTGCTTTAGGAAAAATCTTCGGCGGACCAGGCAAAACGAGCATCCGCGCGGGCGGTGGAATCTACTACACCGCGATCGAGGATCTAACCCTGTTTAACGAGGTGGGCGATCCTCCCTTCGGACTCTTCTACGTCAGTCCGGTACCCGTGTATCTGGATCAGCCCTATATGTCTCGCACTGGGGCCGATCCCGGACAGCGCTTCCCCTTTACGATTCCCCCGGCCGGCGCTACCGGCATCTGGGGGAAGTATCTCCCGATTGCGACTGCACCCACCTACCGCGTGGACAACAAACTCCCGTATTCTATGCAGTTCAATCTCACGATCCAGCGTGAAATTGCGCGTAGGGCGGTGCTCACGATTGGCTACGTGGGATCGCGCGGGCGACACCTCCTCAATGAGGTCGAATTGAATCCGGGGAACGCTGCCAAGTGCTTGTCGCTTGTGGCTCCGTTGGTTCCAGCGGGTCAAGAGTGTGGTCAGTACGGCGAAGACACTATCTACTACAGTGCCACTGATCCGAGCCAAATTGTCTCTCTCGGAACCCGGCCCTACTCAGTCACTTCGGGGCGTGGGCTTACGCTGAATCCTCCGCAAATGGACTTTCAGAGCAATCCCTGGGAGGCCACAGAAGCTAATTCGAGCTACGATGCGCTACAGGCCAGCGTGCAAAAGGATATCGGCAGGTTCCGCTTCCTGGGCGCTTATACCTGGTCCAAGTCGATCGACAACTCTTCCGGCTTCTATGATGAGCCGAATCCGTACAATCCACTCGCCAGCCGAGCACTTTCCACTTTCGATCTAACTCATAATTTTGTGCTGAGCTATAGCTACGACCTCCCCTTCGGCAAGTCAGCCAAAGGATTCCAGGGAAAATTGCTCTCGGGTTGGACGGTTGCGGGTATCACTCGCTTCGCAACCGGTTTCCCGGTTACGCTCAGCGAAAGTGATGATGCTTCTTTGTGCGGCTGCGGAGGAGCGGATGTTCCCAACTACAATGGCCAGCCGATCCACTTCATGGACATTCGGAAAACTGGGCAATGGTTCGACACATCCCCCTTCTCCCCAGAAGTGACGGGCGTGTTTGGCAATTCCAACCGTCGTTTCTTTCACGGTCCCGGCATAAACAACTGGGACTTCTCTCTACACAAGAACACGCTTATCACAGAGAAAACGAATCTCGAATTCCGAGCAGAATTTTTCAACGTCTTCAACCATGCGCAATTCAGCAGCGTTACCGGCGATGTTCTTGGCAGCTTCGGCGCGGTAACTGGCGTACGAGCTCCGCGGATCGGACAACTCGCGCTGAAATTATCTTTCTGACGACGACGCGTTCGATGCGCCGGCCATACGTGTTCCATTGTTCACGAAAGGCTCTATGAACTCGGCCTTAACGAAGACGTTCGTCTTGGCTCTCCTTTCGATCGGCTGCTATTCCGGAACTGCGTTTGCACAAATGAACGGCGAGGCGGCACAGGACTGGCTAGTTGTATTCCGCGACACATTGCAGCACAGCGTCCTGCAATTCTGGATCGATCACGCCGTCGACAATCAATACGGCGGTATGCTCGGCCGGCTTGATCGCCAAGGTAAACCGACCAATTACAGCAACAAGTCCGTCGTACTAATTTCGCGGTCGTTGTGGTCGTTCTCTGAAGCCTATCGACGCTATCCCGATACCGCATACCAGAAGATGGCAGCGGAATGTTTGAAGTTTCTCCGCGACAAGATGCAGGACAAAGAGCACGGCGGCTATTACTTCATGGTGACACGCGAAGGAAAGATCGTCGACTCCACTAAGCAGCTAAATCCAATGTCCTACGTCATGGAGGGCTTGGTCCAGTACGCAGTCGCATTTCACGATTCTCAAGCTGCTCAGGAAGCCATGGATCTGTTCCATGTCATTGATCAGCATGCTCACGACAATAGATATGGCGGATATCGAATCGCCTTCACTGCCGATTGGCAGTTCATTCCGGACTACAAAGACGGCCCGAACGGTGCCGGATCTTTCGGGCGGAAGTCCTACGATTGGCATTTAGGTTTGCTCGAAGCACTCGCCACGCTGTACGACGTGACCGGGGATGCACAGGTGAAGAGCCGGGTCGACGAACTGCTTGACATCTTCGTGAACAAGATCATCGATTCGCAGATTGGCTACGGGCGCTACTACTTTAATGATGACTGGGCTGTCGCCGATCGCGATGACGACTCGCGGCAATGCGAGTACGGACTGGATCTGGAAGCGAGTTGGCTGATTACCGAGGCCGCTCAGCGGGTGGGCCGCCAAAACGACGAGAGATTTCGCCGTGCCAGCTTGGCGCTCGTCGATCATGCTCTGAAATACGGTTTCGATACTGTTCATGGGGGCATCTATCGCACGGGTGCGGCCTCGGAGCCTGCGAGCAACCGCAACATGGAATGGTGGCAGCAGTGCGAAGCGATGGTCGCTTTTGAAAACGCGTATCAGCTCACCGGAGATCCGAAGTATTGGCAGGCTTTCAATCTGGAGTCCCATTTTTTCATGGATCGCTTCGTCGATCATCAGTACGGCGAGGTGTATACCGGCCTATTTGCAAACGGACAGATCGATGACACGAAGGTGGATCCTTGGAAGGCTCCGTATCATGTAAC
>DATJWZ010000199.1:0-11064 GCA_035500795.1 Candidatus Eiseniibacteriota bacterium
GGCGGGAGGATTACTCGTTTCTGAGGACGCTGTGCTTTATCCGCCCTGCGCCGCCGATTTTCTTCTCAGGACTGCGCAGAAACACGGCGCCGAACTTCGCCTCGGTGAGCAGGTTCGGATCCGCGAGGGAGTGGTTTACACAAGTGGAAGGGAATTTACAGCTAGGTTCACCATCAATGCCACAGGGGCTGATTCTCCGAAACTAACGCCCGGCATCGAAGTGAAAAAGCGAAAAGGCCATCTCGTCATCACCGACCGCTACCCAGGATTTCTGCGCCACCAACTCGTCGAACTCGGATACCTCAAGAGCGCACATTCCGTCACCAGCGATTCTGTGGCCTTCAATCTTCAGCCGCGCCGCACTGGACAGATTCTCATCGGCTCCTCGCGTCAGTACGGCGCCGAGCACAGCGAAGTCGATCACGACATTCTTGCGAAAATGCTGCAGCGAGCTCTCGAATACATGCCAGAAATTGCGACGATGTCCGCGATTCGCGCATGGACTGGTTTTCGTCCGGCGACGCCGGACAAGTTGCCTCTGATCGGCCCATGTCCATCCGACAACCTTGTTTTGCTCGCCACAGGGCATGAGGGCTTGGGGATTACCACTTCGGTCGGAACAGCGCGAATTCTAGTGGACCACATCACCGGCGTGAAACCCGCAATTCCTGTCGAGCCTTACTTGCCCTCCCGAGCTGCAAAGGAGTCCACGCATGCCTGATTCCGTGAGCGTGACTGTGAATGGACGAAGTGTGTCGGTCCCCCGCGGTACAGCCGTCGCGGTGGCCGTTGCCCTCGCAGGCGCACCGTGCAGAACATCAGTGACTGGCGAACCGCGAGGACCCTTATGCGGCATGGGAATCTGCTTCGAATGCCGGGTATCCATCAACGGCAAGAGGCATTGCCGAAGTTGTCAAACAATCTGCGAGCCAGGTATGGACGTAAAAACGAATGACTGATCCGCATCCATTCGACGTTCTCGTCATCGGCGGAGGCCCGGCCGGCATCGCCGCCGCGACACGCGCTGCAGAATGCGGCTCGCGCACCGGCATCGTAGACGATAACCCGAATCTCGGCGGACAGATCTGGCGAAATTCGACCGAGAAGTCTCCCCTCACTGAAGCTGCCGATTGGTATGCCCGCTTGCAAAAAGCGGGTGTTACGGTTCTCAGCGGAGCAAGAGTTTTTGATCGGACTGAGCCCGGAGTTTTACTCGCCGAAAGCGACGAAGATCTGCTCGAGTTGCGATATCGCAAGCTGATCCTCGCCACCGGAGCGCGAGAGCAGTTTCTTCCATTCCCGGGCTGGACCTTGCCCAACGTCATGGGAGCTGGCGGACTCCAGGCCATGGTGAAATCCGGGCTCCCGATTCGTGGCAAGCGCGTCGTAGTCGCCGGCACCGGGCCTTTATTGCTCGCCGTCGCCTCTTACCTGAAAGATCACGGAGCAGACGTTCCGATTATCTGCGAGCAAGCGTCATACGGCAGGCTTGCTCGATTCGCCATTGCCTTGTGGAACCAACCCACGAAAATCTCGCAGAGCCTTCAACTGAAGCGTACCCTCTCCGGTGCGACGTTTGCTCCAGGCTCTTGGGTGACGGCCGCTCACGGTCGCGCCGCGCTCGAAAGCGTCACCGTCTCCCAGGTCGCGAAGGTACAAACAATTCCTTGTGACTACCTCGCCTGCGGTTTTCATCTGGTGCCAAATATCGAGTTGGCGCAGCTGCTCGGATGCCAGATCCTCGACGGCTTTGTTCAGGTCGACAAGCTTCAGCAAACTTCGGTTGCCAATGTCTTTTGCGCGGGAGAGCCCACCAGCATCGGAGGCATCGAGCTATCACTGATCGAAGGCCAAATTTCAGGTCTCGCTGCCGCAGACCGAGTCCAGGATGCCCATGAGCTTTTCTCGGTGCGCAAGAAAGCGCAACGATTTGCCCGAGCGCTCGATCGAGCTTTTCAACTCCGGCCTGAACTCAAGAAGCTGGCCCATGCCGACACTCTGGTCTGCCGCTGCGAAGACGTGACCTATTCCCGTCTTCAGTCTCACACTGGTTGGCGCTCGGCCAAGCTGCACACTCGTTGCGGCATGGGCCCATGCCAAGGCAGAATCTGCGGTCCAGCAACCCAATTTCTTTTCGATTGGAAACCCGATTCCGTTCGCCCGCCGGTTTTCCCCGTAAGAGTAGAGAGTATGGCAACTGCGCGAACGGCGGCGCACCCAACGGACAAAGGATCAGAATGAAATTGGCGACGGAGTAGAAAGCCGCACAGCTAACCCTTGGTGAACCTTCGTGTCCTTTGTGGTTTACGAATTGAAGACATAAAACTTGCCCCCTAAACCCCAACTTTTCCACAGCCCCCGATGTGACGGATGTCCTAGACATCCACAGCCTCAATCGTCGAGACTAATAAGGCCGCAAGGCGTTCAGGTCGACAAACGAGCGATCGAGCTAAATCGTTGTTTTACAATATTTTTCCCCTAAGTCCTGTGTTTCTAGGATTTTGCGGAGCAAGGTCGCGACTGCGTGCCTGTAAGTTATTTTATTGGAATATCTTGCGTGAAAAGCCCCCCAAAAAAGATTCAACACGGGGTAGCCCAATTCCGACGCGCTAAGTCTTTGCGTTTCAATATTTTGCCTGTAAATTATCTGGAATCAATATTTTGCGAGGTTAATCGGGGATCTGAATCCAGCAAAGCCTTTCGTCCCAATATTTTACGAGTTTTGCCTCAAAAAAAATTGTTCGCGGGTATTGTCGCCGCACCTTTATATGGGGTACGAATGAATCCATGAGGGGAAGTGCAAGATGGTAATTTCAGCAACAAAAATTTCCGGCCGATCTCTCATCGGATTCCGCGAAGGCGCAGGCACCAAGGCCAGCCTCCGCGCATTCAATCCCACCACAGGCGAGCAGCTCGAACCGGGATTCACGCCCGCAACACCCGCCGAAGTGGACCAGGCAGTCCGACTCGCGGCCGAAGCCTTTGACACCTTCCGCCACAGTACCGGCAAAGACCGCGCAAACCTGCTTCGCCGCATCTCCGAAAACATCGAGGCCATCGCCGAAGAGGTCATCGAGCGTGCCGGCTTGGAAACCGCACTGCCGAAAGCGCGTCTCCAAGGCGAGACCGCGCGCACCTGTGCTCAGCTCCGGTTGTTCGCGCAAGTCGCCGAAGAAGGATCGTGGGTCAACGCGCGCATCGACACCGCCGATCCCAATCGCAAGCCCCTTCCCAAGCCCGACATCCGCTCGATGCTGCGTCCTCTGGGCCCGGTCGTCGTTTTCGGCGCGAGCAATTTTCCCCTGGCTTTCTCCGTCGCCGGAGGCGACACCGCCTCGGCCCTGGCGTCCGGCAACACCGTCATCGTGAAAGCCCACGCCGCCCATCCCGGCACCGGAGAACTCGTCGGACGCGCCGTTCAGCAAGCCGTTCGCGACTGTGGACTTCCCGAAGGCGTCTTCTCTTTATTGTTCGGTTCGGGGTCTGACATCGGCGTCGCCCTGATGAAGCACCCGCTAGTCAAAGCCGGAGGCTTCACCGGATCCCGCACTGCGGGCCGCATCCTCATGGACGTCGCGGCAGCGCGTCCCGAGCCGATTCCGTTCTACGCAGAGATGAGCAGCACCAATCCCGTTTTCATCCTGCCGGGTGCTCTCAAGGAACGCGGTGAGCAGATTGCAACAGGTCTTCACGGATCATTCACGCTCGGTGCCGGTCAGTTCTGCACAAAGCCCGGAATGGTTTTTCTCCCGAAGAATTCAGACACAGCCGCTTTTCAAAATAAGCTGCGGCAACTGGTGACGACTTCGACCCCATTCCATCTCCTCACCAGGACGATTCATTCTGCGTACGATGCAGGAATCGCCGGACGCCGAGGCAGGCCAACAGTTCAAATCTCGGCCGAGGCCACTCAGCCCGCAGCGCAGGGCTTCTGCACCAACGCGGTTCTCTTCGAGGCGAATGCCGAAGACTTTATCGGTTCCGATCTGCATCATGAGATCTTCGGCCCGTCGACAATAGTTGTGCACCACTCCAGCCGCGACCAGATACTGGCAATCGCGCGCGGTCTCGAAGGACAACTCACGGCCACCATCCACGGCACGGAGCAAGACCTCAAAGATTTCGCTGACCTTGTTTCGATTCTCGAAACAAAAGTGGGAAGACTGGTCTTCAACGGATTCCCGACGGGAGTCGAGGTCACCCACGCCATGGTCCACGGCGGCCCGTACCCGTCTACATCAGACGGCCGCTCAACCTCGGTAGGCAGTCAGGCAATCTTCCGCTTCACAAGGCTGGTCTGCTTCCAAGGCTTCCCAGATGCCTCGCTCCCACACGAACTGAAGAACCAAAACCCGCTGGCCATCTGGAGACTGCTGAACGGGGAGCAGACCCGCGAAAAGATCTCAGCATCCTGATGCAACGACATCGGAGATGGGTCACCGCGCAAGTGCTGGGCTGTAGATTCTGTCGTGGATCGCCTTGTTCAAGATGATCCTTTCAGCCGTAGGCTCATCAGGATGGTACTTTAGGAGTTCCGGATTTATGGTCGGTGCATTGATTTCGGGGTCTGCCCGGTAATGTTCCATTCCGGCAACCACCATCTGACGTCGCTCCTTCAAGTTGAGGTTTGCCTGCTTGTCACTCAAAAGGCAAAAGCTCAGCCCCAAAAGAACCGAAGCTGCAGAGAACCAATTTTGCTTCACCAAGGGCATGCGCCGGTGAACAAACTGCACTAGAAAGGAATAACAGAAGATGAGTACTAAGAGCGAGTAGATGCTGTAACGTGACGCGATAGTTTGCCTGAGGAATCCGACCAGCGCCGCTGTCATCACAACCCATACCGTGGAATAGAACGCTCGTGGGTTTTTGAGATCAAACCTATCCCATAAAGCCAAACCGAAGACTATGGTCGCGCCGAGGCCGGCTAGAGCTGCTAAAACTCGTTTTTGGATGGCACAGCCTAGAAATGCAAGAAAATAGGCTGCTTTCGCGACGTACGCCCCGTTGTGAACGGTCCCGACAGAAAATTGGTACGGGTGGTAGTGGTAGAGGTATGCCGCTACCGGAACAAGGAAAGCGACGCACCAGATTACTGATCTGACTAACGCGCGGCGACGCCACAAAATGAACAGACCGATCGGACCGAGGAGGAATCCATTAGCAGAAGACATTGAGGCCAGGATAGCTGCGATGCATCCAGCTACAAGCCGCATCGCGGACAATTCGTCTCCTGTCTGCGGAATCAACAAATAGATAGAAAGAAGGCTAAAAAAAATCACCGGAAGATTTTGCAATGATGCCATTGCCCAGTTAAGGGTCTCCCAGTAAGTAAGGGAAAAAAACAGCAGGCTGATCGGAAGGAACTGAATCAATTGCCGGTTCAATGAGAGCTCTTCTCGCCGATAGATGCGCCAGAGAAGATAGGCAATTGCTAGTAAGAAAAGATTTCCGAAGGTTATTAGAAAACCAAAATTCAGATGACCTGTAAGGTCAATCTCCATTGCGATGATCGAATGTGCGAAGCCGAGTTTATAGTCATTGTCCTGCTGGGTCGCCACATGCAGGAGTTTTGCTGGCAGGCTGGGCAGTTGATGGTATTCACTCGCAAATTCCAGAATCGCTCCGTAGTCATCCTGGTAGGGTAGCGAGAACTGTTGGCGATGCAAAATCCAGAATGCAATGCCCGCGGGTGCGAGCACCGCAATAACGAGCCATACTACAGTCACATTGTCTCTAAAGCGGTATTTGCCGGAGGAGCGCGGCCCATCGGTTGTCGTATTCACCAGGTGCGGCTCTCTATTGGTCATTTCTCGGATTTGCCAGTCTAGCAGCGATCACCTATTGGTACGCACTGAGAAAGAGTTTCGATGCATATTAAATCGCGTGTTTTTTGTTGGCAACGCACAGGTTGCTAGGGCCATTCAAACGAGCGTCTGGCCCGACCTTCGGTGTTATGATTTCATGTCCCGGCCAAAATGGTTCGGTCCAGCTGCATTATCCGTGATGAGAAGGAGTGTGTCGGGAACTAAGCCCTCATGACCAAGCAACGCGTTGTAGTAACAGGATCGTGCGGATTGATCGGTTCTGAAGTCTGCATTCATTTTCACCAGGCCGGATATTCGGTCATCGGCGTTGATAACAACCAGCGCGCAGTTTTCTTCGGGCCTGACGGAGACACTTCCTGGTCGCTGCAGCGTTTGACTCGCGGGATACCGGGTTACGAACATCATGGGATCGACATTCGGGACCGCGACCGAATTCTGCGGCTGATCGAAACCGTTCGGCCGACTGCAATCGTGCATACAGCGGCGCAACCTTCTCATGATCGTGCCGCCGCTATCCCCTTTGACGACTTCGACACCAATGCCGTGGGAACGCTCAACATGTTAGAGGCTGCCCGGCGTTGGGCGCCCGAGTCGCCGTTTATTCATATGTCGACCAACAAAGTCTACGGCGACGCACCGAACCGATTGCCGCTGGTGGAAATGGAAACGCGATGGGATTATGCCGAGCCCCTGTATAAGCACGGCATCGCCGAAGATTTTTCGATCGATCAATCACTGCACTCCGTATTTGGAGCATCGAAGGTCGCTTCGGACGTTATGGCGCAGGAATATGGGCGGTACTTCAATATGCCAACCTGCGCGCTGCGCGGAGGATGCTTGACTGGTCCAAACCATTCTGGCGTGGAACTGCATGGCTTCTTGAGCTACCTGATTAAGTGCAACGTGACTGGCAAGGAATATAAGGTGTTCGGATATAAGGGCAAGCAGGTACGTGACAATATCCATTCGCAGGATGTGGCACGATTCATGCTCGCGTTCACCGCGAAACCGCATTGTGGGGAGGTTTACAACCTGGGCGGCGGATTCGAAAATTCGTGCTCGATTCTCGAAGCGTTTGCTCTCGCGAAAGAGTTTACGGGGCGCGATCAGGTTTGGAGTTACGTCGAGACCAACCGGATCGGCGATCACATTTGCTATTACAGCGATTTGACGAAGATGAAATCTCATTATCCGGGATGGGGAATCACCAAGACACTGAAGCAAACGTTCGCTGAAATCGTCGAGTCCTGGTCCTCGCGGCTTGCACACGTATGAAGGTGCTGATCTCGGGAGTCTGCGGATTTGTTGGCAGCCATCTTGCGCGACACCTGCTGGAGTGCTTCGAGAATATATCTCTCATCGGTATTGACAACCTGGCGCGCCCGGGCAGCGAAACCAATCGCATGGCGCTAAAACGGCTTGGGGTGGAGTTGCGCCATGGGGACATTCGCATGGCAAGCGATATGGATTCGCTTCCAGCCGCGGAATGGGTGATCGACGCTGCCGCGCAGCCGAGCGTGCTGGCAGGACGGGACGGCAAAACGAGCTCCCGTCAGTTGCTCGAACATAATCTGCTGGGCACGGTCAATCTTCTGGAATATTGCAGGAATATGCGGGCGGGATTCATCCTGCTGAGCACGAGCCGCGTGTATTCGATTCCGGCTCTGACTCAGCTTCCCCTGCGTGTTGATTCATGCGCATTTGTGGTCGACGAGAAACAGCGGCTATCATCTGGGGCCAGCTCAACAGGTGTTGATGAGACTTTTAGCACAGAGGCGCCCATCTCGCTTTATGGCGCAACGAAACTCGCGTCGGAACGCCTTGCCCAGGAGTACGCCGCCGGATTTCAGGTGCCGGTATGGATCAACCGGTGCGGTGTAATGGCAGGAGCCGGGCAGTTCGGAACTGCGGAGCAGGGCATCTTTTCGTATTGGATTCATGCACATTCAACGCGGCGTGCTCTAAAATATCTAGGATTTGGAGGGCACGGCTATCAAGTTCGCGACGCACTCCATCCCCGAGACTTGGGGCGGATAGTAGAGATTCAGTTACGCAGTAGCGAGACTGGAGCTCTGTTGAATGTTTCTGGCGGGCAGGCGAATTCAATGTCTCTATCGCAGTTGACTTCGTGGTGCGACCGGCGGTTCGGCGTGCATCGGCCTGTTGCTGATGGTTCGGAACGTCCTTACGACGTGCCGTGGCTCGTCTTAGATTCACGCAAAGCGACGACGACGATGTCCTGGCAACCGCAAGTTACTTTGGAAAAGATCCTCGAGGAGATTGCTGAGCACGCAACAGCAAACCCTGATTGGCTCACGTGGTGTGGCGTATGAGCTCAACCTCGACAATCCAGAATTCCACAGTTCAGAACATGACTGCCATCACGCAGGCGGATCCAGAGCTCAAAGTGCTCACAGTGGTCATTCCCGCTCGCGATGAAGAGGGGTGCATCCAGTCCACGTTGGAGCACTTGCACCTGGAATTGACGCTGCACAATGTTGCCCATGAAATTGTGGTCGTGGATGACGGCAGCACAGATCGCACCGCAGCGATCGTCAACTCCGTAAGTGAGCGAATTCCAGAAGTTCGATTGGTGACGAATGGGCCACCGCACGGATTCGGACGCGCCATCAATACCGGTCTCCAAAGGATGAGCGGAGATGGGGTAGTCATAATGATGGCGGACGAGTCGGACGATTGCCGTGACGTTGTCCGCTACTGGAACCTTCTCAATCAGGGATGGGATGCCGTCTTCGGCTCGAGGTTCATGAAAGGTGGGGGAGTCATCGACTATCCGTGGCTCAAACTGCGGGTCAATCGTGTAGCGAATCTGTTCATCCGAATGTTGTTCGGCATTTCTTTGAACGACACGACGAATGCCTTCAAAGCATATCGACGGAGGGTGATCGAAGGTTGCCAGCCCCTGCTATCGGCGCACTTCAATTTAACCGTGGAGATTCCCCTGAAGGCGATCATTCGCGGCTATTCGTGGACTACGATGCCGATCACCTGGCGAAATCGCCGGACGGGTGTGGCGAAGTTGAAGATTCAGGAAATGGGAAGCCGGTATCTTTTCATCTGTCTTTACCTGTGGCTTGAGAAATACTTCAGCCGCGGCGATTACAAGAAGATGGATTCGTAATCAGAAGTCCTGTTCCTACTCACGGCGCGGTTTGAGGCCGTGCCGTTTCAAAGCGCGTGAGACCGGCTAGTTTGAGCCCGCAGTTTGTGGAGTCAGTTCCGCAGTCCTTCTGGGCGCCGCAAACCGAGTCGGTTGCAGTCGGTATCCGTTGCGCGTGCGCACCTTATACTTTCCGAACTTGTTTCCCGCCAACTTGACTGAGATCGAGCGCCAGCCAGTATTCGCGTTTGGCTTTGGGTAGTAGCTGATGTTGTAGAGGTGTGCGAGGTCGTCGCGGATGGAGCCAAAGGCGCGTCGCTCATCTTTCCAACTCTTGGCGAAATATGCTTTGCCGCCAGTCGCAGCGGTCATGCGTTCGAAAACGGCGGTCGAAATCGGCTCCATCTTGGCTTCCTGCGTACTGATCATATAGACGGAAACGCCGGCGGATTGCGCGATCTCGGCAACGTCCTCAGGCGGAACCACGCTGGAGTTGTCAGGGCCATTGGAGAACACGACGACGAATCTTCTGCCTGTCGTCTGGGCGGCATCTTTGACGGTGAGCAGCAAGGCGTTGTAAAGAGCGGCGGAATCGCCAGCTACAGTTGAGCGGACTCCGCGCAGAACCAGCGACCTGTCGGCGGTCAGTGCCGTGTTTCGCGCCAAGTCGCGGCTGTACGAATAGAAAGCAATTTTGTCAGCGCTTCCCAGAGAACGCACAAATTCAGAGATCGCGTCCTGAGCAAAAACGAAGTCACGATACATGTAGTTGCTGGTGTCGAAGAGTACGTAGATCTCCGAACCGCTAAGCAAAGAGCTGAGCGTTGTTTCTTTGTCAATTTCTGCGGCCTTTTCAACCGGCGGCGCGTCTCCATTCACTTCGTGCGCTGGAGCATTTCCTTCAGCAAAGGTCGCCATTTTCTCTGTGATGCCGTCTTCGGTGATCACAAAGTCCTGGGGATGAAGTCCCGTAATGTATTCCCCATTTTTATCCGTGACGGCGACATTGAGTTGAACCATGCTGACGACCACACGGAAATCGGAGGTGTCCTGGCCTTTGATTCTGGCGGAATTCGCTAAGCCCAAAAGAAAAACGATACTGGCAAGAAGGATCAATCGGCGGATCATGGTTGAGAATACTCCCGTTTTATTTGCGAACTCCTGCATGATGTGGCTCAGGTTGCATGGCGCGATTCTCTATCGTTGCTGGTTCGGTATGTCTTGAATTGAAGCAAGCTTGCTATGCCGGAAATCTTCTCCCGTTTCGCGCATGGCGCGGAGGATGGCCGGCCAATCTTCAAAATCGGTCGCGAAGATCTTCTCGACCATGCGTTGCGTGAATTGGGGAACTAATACATTCAGTTCCATCGGTGAGTGTCCGGTCTCATCGGCCAAGCGTGCCCAGTAAAGGTTCGAAGAGTCCCACGACTCGCCGAGCAAGCGACTGGCGTAGCCCGAGAACGCAGGCATAGGCGGTACGTTAAGCAGTTCGCGTGCGTAGGTCTGGGCCAAGGTTGGATGAGGTACTCCGAAATCACGTGAAAGCCGCTTCCAACTGAGTTCCTCGGGATGTTGTTGCCTTAGGCTCGCCAACTCTGTCGCAGCGCCACCAAAAGAACTCAGCTCTTTCGGATGGCGGTGTTCAAACTCCGCGGCTAAATAAAATGTGTCTGCCGGGAGCAAGCTGGGAATGAGCTCGGGAACTGTTCGCGAAAGCATCGCCCGTTCTACCTCATCCATGCGGCGGGGAAGCAGACGATCGGACAGAATTACCATCACTTCAGTTCGCAATTCCGCGTCGTGTTCCGAGGCCAGCAGGAGTTCCTCGCCCGATCGTTGGTAGAGAGCCACAGCGTGAATCTCATTCGAAGTTACATTCCACCAGCGGGCGAGAACGGCGCTGGTCAAAAGACTCGGCACTAATTCTTTCCAGATAAGGGCCTGGGTGTTTCGGGGAGCGATGAAATCCTGCTCCAGGTCAGCCAAGACGTAGGGCAGATCAGCTAAGGATCCGACCAAATGCGCGCCTCCACCGGCCGGAGAGCCGACGCCGAATAGTTGAGGTGCCTGCCAAACTGCCTTGATGCCTTCGACTGTGTCTCCAGCAAAATCGTGAGA